>JAJFGE010000115.1 GCA_021776295.1 Hyphococcus sp. | reverse complement strand
TTACTCAGCCGCATTACGCAGCAAGAGCGAACTCTTCCGAATTGTTGTCATTAGCAACTATTCAGTTTAGCCAAATAACGGAGGCAAACCGGGCAAAAACATCGTCTTTAGACGCTCGTCGATCCTATTTCGGCCCCGTCGAAGCCCTCCTCTCAATCGGTGAGGAAGGGTTTTGGTGGAGCCGCCGGGTACCGCCCCCGGGTCCGATACGGTTATTACACGCGCAATTTATCGCCATATCCCGCCGAAGCGGGCAGGGCTTATATAAGCCAGGCGGGGGTTAATTTGAAGCCCTGACCGGCGGCTAAAAAGCGGCAACTGTCAACATTCTGTAATATCCGTGCCGTAAAGGGACGCTCTAGGGTGCGCCCATTGGTGCGCTGGAGTGGATGCGATGGAACCGGGCGATTTCAAGAAATGGCGCAAGACGCTGCGGCTGTCGCAGAAGGACGCGGCCCATTTGCTCGGCCTCAAGCGCCGCATGATCCAGTATTATGAAAAAGGCGAGCGCGACGGCGAGAAGGTGAAAATCCCGCGCGCGGTGCGCCTCGCCTGTTATGCGATCTCAGACGGGGTTGCCGACTACAACGGCCCGCAACGCAAGTTGGTGAAGCTGAAAAGCGACGATTAAGAGGTTTATTGGTTGCCGGCCTCGGGCTCTGTGGTTTCCGGTTCCGGATTATCCGCGTCAGGCTCGACGCCTTCCGGGTTTAATTCCAATCCCATGGGGCCGCTCGGGTCGTATCCGGGCAAGCCATCGGCGTCGGCATCGCTCGCCAATTCTGGATTGTCATATTCCCAGCGGTTTTTCGCGGCATGCGCGTGCGCGACGCCGGCGCTGATGGCTTCCGCCTCGGGGTGGTCTTTGAGCCCAAGCATTTTTTCCAGCGCCGCATCGCCATAGCGCCCAAGTTCAAAATGCAGATAGCCAAAATCGAAGTCTTTGGCCTCGACGCGTTCACCGGCGATCAGTCTGTATTGGCTATGGGCGCTGATCGCCCAGGGGTTTGCCAGCGGGGTGGCGAGCGCCGTCAGCACGATAATCCACAACGCCGCCATGGCGGTGTTGAGCGGCGCCACCAGCGGCATCCAGCGTTTGGCGCGCCAGTTCAGCTCGGTCAGCAGCCCGGCGATACATACGAGCGAGTAAGCCGCGACCAGGCCAGTGATCGCAACCCCGGCAATGCGCGGCGGCGTCAACCCGTAATCGCCGATGCGCAACATGATGGCGGTGAAGGCAAGGCCGGAATAAATTGGAAAACCAACCAGCGTGATGAGGGTAGATATCCTCAGCCAGGCCGGCGGCGGACCGCCCTCGCCATTTTGATAAACCCCGTTGAAGATCAACATGCCGGTAAGCGCGAGGACAATGATCCAGACGCTTGGATAGGGGCGGTCAAAAATCACCCCGGTTCCTTTTGTCACCAAGATGATAAGCAGGGTTATCGTAAACAGCGCGGTAATCGGCATCACGATGCGGCTGAACAACAAAAGAATAAACCGCAACGCGCCGAGCACCGCTTGTTGCCCGCGCATCATCGCGATCGCCAATCCGCCAATGGCGCCGAGAAACGGCAGGATAAACCACGGTTCCTGAAACAGCTTGTTGAAAAAATTGACGTCCATTTCCTTCAGCAGCCGCGCCCAGGCGAACAGCAACACCAGCGCCAGCCCGGCAAAGACTTTGGCGCCGCCGGCGATTAAGGGGATGGTCAGCCCGTGAAAAAACACTTCGCGATAAGGTGGCGGGGCGCCCGCTTCGAGCCCGGATTTGGCGAGCGTGACGGTGAGATAAACCACCAGCCCGCGGCTCAAGAGCCAGAACACCGCCGGAAAAGCTGTCAGATTGTTGGTCTCGTCGGTGATGAGGCTTAAAATATAATAATCCGGCAGGGTGAAAATAGCAGCGATGAGAAGCGCTGCGCCCGTCGCCCTGATCAGCCGGTTGGTCTCCGCCAGGAGGAGATAGGACGCAGCCGCCGTGACGATGAAAAGTAACACTACAAATGCTGGCCATTTATCGTCTGCATCGTCGATCCAGAATTCAACAATGGCGTACATGGCCGCGCCGGTGAGAAGGCCGACGATGAGGCCGGGCAGGGCAAGGCCCTTGCCGAAATTTTTGTGCCCGTCTGATGCGTGCCCGTCTGATGCGTGCCCGTCTGATGCGTGATCGTCTGATGCGTTTGCTTGCGCCATGCTCAACCCCTCCTTGCCGCCTTTGTGCGACCCTAGCATCATGCCGTCTGGGGAAAAAGCGCTGTGTGACCTAGCGGTCCAGCGCAAATCCCGGGTGACGGGCGTGCTGCAATTGCTAGACTAGCGCCAAACTGGGAGATTCGTGGAGTGCAATGCGGCAATATCTTGATCTTTTAAAGCGCGTTCTGGAGACGGGCGATCAGCGGGTCGACCGCACAGGGGTCGGGACCCGCGCCGTGTTCGGCCATCAGATGCGCTTTGATTTGGGCCAGGGTTTCCCGCTTTTGACCACCAAGAAGCTGCATATAAAATCCATCGTGCACGAACTGTTATGGTTTCTGGCCGGCGATACCAATATCAAATATCTTAAAGATAACGGGGTCTCAATCTGGGATGCGTGGGCCGACGCGCATGGCGAGCTTGGGCCGGTCTATGGCAAGCAATGGCGGTCATGGGCGGCGCCGGACGGACGCGCGATTGACCAGATGGCTTGGGTGGTTGACGAGATTAAGAAAGATCCGGCCTCGCGAAGGCTGGTGGTCAGCGCCTGGAACCCTTCCGATCTGGAGGAGATGGCGCTGGCGCCGTGTCATTGCCTGTTTCAATTTTTCGTCGCCGGCGAGCGGCTTTCCTGTCAGCTTTATCAGCGCTCGGGCGATATTTTTCTGGGCGTTCCTTTCAACATCGCGTCTTACGCTTTGCTGACGGCGATGATGGCTCAGGCTTGCGGCTTGAAGCCGGGCGATTTTATCCTGACGCTCGGCGATGCACATCTTTATCTCAATCATGCAGATCAAGCGCGCGAACAGCTGACGCGCATTCCGGGGCCGTTACCGCAGCTGCGGCTAAATCCGGAGATTGACGATATTTTCGAATTTCGTTTCGATGATATCGCGATTGAAAATTACACCGCCCAGCCACATATAAAAGCGCAGGTTGCGGTATGAACGCGGCGCCCATGGCCTTGACCATTCGCGAGGCCGTCGCCGGAGACGAGGCGTTAATCCTTCAATTCATTGGCGAATTGGCGGTGTATGAAAAGCTCGCCCATGAGGCGGTCGCCAGCGAAGGCGATCTCAGCGTTACATTATTCGCCGACAATCCGAAAGTCTTTGCACTGATTGCCGAGACCCATGGCGAGGCTTGCGGCTTTGCGCTTTATTTTTTCAACTATTCAACGTTTCTCGGCCGCCACGGGCTTTATCTCGAAGACCTTTATGTGACGCCGGCCGCGCGCGGCGCCGGCGCCGGCAAGGCGTTGCTGGCGCGGCTGGCGAAGATAGCACAGGACCATAATTGCGGCCGGCTTGAATGGTGGGTGCTGGACTGGAATGCGCCGGCGATTGCGTTTTATCAATCGCTCGGCGCGGAGGTGATGAGCGAGTGGACGGTCAACCGCCTCACCGGGCCGGCGCTTGCAAACCTCGCCGCTAGAGACCAGCCCCCCGGGGGCGCGGGATGAAAATCGCGCTGGTCGCAGCCGTTGCACGGAGCGGCGTCATCGGCGTCGGCGGGACATTGCCATGGCGGATTTCCGACGATTTGAAATGGTTCAAACGCGTCACCACCGGCAAACCGATCATCATGGGGCGCAAAACCTTTGCCTCGATTGGCAAGGCGCTGCCCGGGCGCGACAATATCGTGGCGACGCGGTCGCCAGGCTTTGCCGCGCCCGGCGCCTTCACCACCGGCAGCCTGCCTGAAGCCATCGTGCTTGCGCGCGGTTGTGCGAGAGGTCGCAGCGTCGATGAGATTTGCGTGATCGGCGGGGCGGAGATCTACGCCCAAACCCTGCCGCTGGCGACGCGCATATACTTAACCCGCGTTAACGCTGATATTGACGGCGATGTTCATTTTCCCGGCCTCAAGCCAGAGGAGTGGCGCGAGCGGCGCGAATCAGCCTGCGAGAAAAACGCCCGAAACGACTATGATTGCGAATTTTTCATGCTTGAACGGCGCCGCGACAAATCATGAAAAAGCCTTGAATTATAAGCAATTCAGCAACCTTCGGCTCAGTAGAATGGCGCTATTATGAAAGCCGCTGTGGTTTCAGCTGCAATTGGCTCACAACGCGCGCTAGTTTAGCGGGCGGCAAGCCGGATGCGCAGGCATTGGGGTGTGATTGATGATGAATTGGAGGGGAGCCATGCGGCGATTGGTTTTAACGGCGGGTATTGCGGCGGCGACGCTGGGGAACGCTTCTGCGTCCGAGCTGGAATTGGCCTGCATCAAAGCCGGCGATGCGCGTAAGATTGAGGTCATTACGCCAGGCGTGGTCGGCAAGAGTTGCGATGTGCAATATTCACGCGCCGCCAGCGCCAATGTATCCACCCCCTATCACGCTAATAATTCGCAAGATTACTGCATGTTGAAGGCCACTGAGCTTGCCGAGACGCTGACGGCGTCGGGCTATGCTTGCGCGCCGGTTGGCGTGCTCCGCACAGAAGCTGCGCCTGTTGCGCCAGCAGTGGTTGCGGCGGCGCCAGAGGCGGTTGCGTCCGAGCCGGTTGCTGCGCCGCAATCGGCGACAGCCGTCTCGCCTGCGCCGGAAGAAGTTGCAGCGCCCGCAGCGCCGGCGCCTGCCAACCTTCCGCCCACGGAGATTATAGCAGCGCCGGCGCCTTTGCCCGCCGCTGCCATTGCAGCACCCGAAACGCCGCCGGTCGCGACGGCGGCGATTGAACTGTCTGTTGCTGCGCCCGCGAAAATAAGCAATCAGCCTGGCGCGCCTGGCGCAAATGCCGTGCGCGTGGTTGAGGCGGATGTGGCGCTTGAAAACAAGATGAGCCAAATCCTCGCCGAACCGCCGGCCCCCCAGGCGGCGCCGGCGCCGGAAGCTTTTAAAGGACCGGCGCAGTTGACTGCACAGATTGACGAGCCGCTACCTGGCGCACGGCCTGCCGCGCCGGTCGGGCGCCTGGTTGGCGCCACGCCTGAACCCCGCACCGCCGCCGTCAGTGTGACGCCCGCCGCGATGACACAGGCCGCAGTGACACAGGCCGCGCCTGCCGCTGCGCCAGAAGAAAAAGCGCCGCCTGCGCAGGAGGAAGCCACACCCGCCCCTGCGCCCGCTGCGGTGGTTGAAGCCAAACCCGCCGCCGCCGAACCCGCGGAGCCTCCGGCAGCTGCGCCGGCGCCAGCCGCCAAGAAGTCAAAATCCGCCAATCGCACACCCGCCGATATCGTTCTGGCAACGCTCAATGCACAAGTCGCCGCCTGGAATGAGGGCAATCTTGATGCGTTTATGAACATCTATTGGAAAAGCGACGATCTGAAATTCATCTCCGGCGCCAAGATGACCAAAGGCTGGTCTTCGACCCTGAAGCGCTACCGCGAGAAATATGCCGACGACAGCGGGCTGGGGCGGTTGAGCGTTGACAAAACCGACGTTGAAATGGTCACCGGCGATGTCGCGATTGTCACCGGGCGCTTCACCCATAATAAAGGCGGCGTCAGTACCGGCGGCGCCTTTTCATTGGTGTGGAAACGGATCAACGGCCAGTGGCGCATCGTCCACGATCATTCAGCGGTCGATCCCGTTGCCCCTTGAATAGCCGCAATAATTTTGTCTGCAATTTGCGCGAAGGTTTTTGCCGCCGGATGATCTCCGCCCGCAAGCGGCGTTCCAGCATCTGAGGCTTGGCGCAGCTCCGGATAAAGCGGGACGGCGCCCAGAAACGGTGCGTCAAGTTCTTGCGCCACGCGCGCAGCCCCGCCCTTGCCGAACACATAGTGCCGCTCGCCATCGGGCGTTTCCAGCCATGCCATGTTTTCAATCACGCCGAGTATAGGGGTCTCGGTTTTGCGGAACAAAGCAACGCCGCGCCGGACATCGGCCAGCGCCATTTCCTGCGGCGTCGAGACGATCACCGCGCCGGCAAGGCGGTTTGACTGAATTAACGACAGATGCGTATCACCGGTGCCCGGCGGCGTATCGATCAGCATCACGTCAAGCGTTCCCCAATCGACATCGCTCATCAATTGTTTGAGCGCCCCCATCACCATCGGTCCGCGCCAGGCCAGCGCCTGATCCGGATCGACCAGCATGCCGATCGACATCGCCCGGACGCCGTGCGCTTCAACCGGAATGATTTTGCCGTCGCGCACCGTCGCCTGGTCTTTGAGGCCGAACAGGGTCGGCAATGACGGCCCATAGATGTCAGCGTCGAGAAGACCGGTTTTGTAACCCGCCGCCGCCAGCGCCACCGCAAGATTGACGGCGAGCGTCGATTTGCCGACCCCGCCTTTGCCGGAGGCGATGGCGATAACCTGTTTGACGCCGGCCATCGCCTCTGCGGCCTGTTCAATTTGCGGTTTTTTGCGCATGCCTAACGGGTTGTCGTGGCCGCCGGCGGGAGCGGGCGCCGCGCCGGCTGAATGAGCGGTGGCGACCGCCGAGACGGCGCTGACGCCATCGACCGCTAGGGCGGCATTTTTCGCCGCCGCCAGCAATGCGTCAGCGCCCGCCGCATCGGCGTCTTCAGCGCCGCCAGCCACTTCCAACGCAAACCGCACCTTGCCGTCATCATTGGTTGTCAGCCCCTGAACAAGGCCTTCGGCGACGATGTTTCGCCCGGTTTTGGGGTTTGCCACCTGCGCCAGTGCGTTGCGGACCCGTATCGCTAGCGGTTGTGTCAAAATAACCCTTTGTTTTTGCGAAAAACCCGGCCTTGCGCGTTGCACGGCGCGATTTCAGTGACATATATACGAGTGCAAAACATCCCGCTATACGGGCGTTATAAATCCGCTAGCGCGCCAGACGTTCTACCAATATTACCCGCGCGCTAAACCGTCATCAACGACAACAAGACAAGTGAGGCTCAATGCCCTGGCAAGATAATTCCGGAAATAAAGGTCCCAGTCGCGGGCCATGGGGCCAGCCGCCCCGCGGTCAAAATGGCGGCGGCGGTCGCGGCAATAATGGCGAGCCGCCTGATCTTGAAGATATTCTCCAAGCCTCGCGCCAGCGCCTGAAGCGCGCCTTTCCGCGCGGCGGGCCGGGCGGCGGCGGCATTGGCGGTTTCCCGCTCTCTCGCGGCATGCTGGGGCTGGTCGGCGCGGCGATTTTGGGCCTGTGGATTTTCACCGGCATCTATCAGATCGGCCCGCAAGAACAGGGCGTCAAAACCACCTTCGGCAAATATTCCGGGATCAGCGGACCGGGCCTGCACTGGCTTGCGCCGCTCATTCAGGGCGTCACCAAAGTGCCGGTCGACGAGCAACAGACCGCAACGATTAATGGCGATGGCGGCGGTTCTGGCGCACGGGAAAACCTGATGCTGACCAGCGATCGCAACATCGTCGATGTCAATTTCACGGTCGACTGGAAAATCAGCCGCGCCGTGCCGGCGGCGGATGAATTTCCCAATGCCGCGAAATATATCTTTAATGTCGAAAACCCCAAAGCGATGGTCAAAGCCGTCGCTGAGGCTGCGATGCGTGAGACCATTGGCGCTAAAGAGCTGGAGCCGATCATCACCAGCGGCCAGGCCGAAGTGGTTGAACAAACCCGCCTGCGCACGCAAGAAGTGCTCGATCTTTATGACAGCGGCATCGAAATCTTGCGCGTCAATATGGAAAAACCGGAAGTGCCCGGCGCAGTGCGCGACGCCTTTGCCGACGTCATCAAGGCGCGTAATGAAAAAGCGCAGATGATCAACGAAGCCCAGCGCGCCGCCAACCAGATTATTCCGGTGGCCGAAGGCCTGGCGCAAAAGGCGATTGAAGAGGCGCGCGCCTATGCGGCGCGGGTGGAAGCCGATTCCATTGGGCAGGCCGAGCGTTTCAACAAGATCTACACAGAATATAGCCGCGCGCCGGAAGTTACGCGCCAGCGGATGTATCTTGAGACCGTTGAGGATGTTCTCGGCGGCATGAACAAAATCATCATCGAAGAGCAGGCGGGCCGCGGCGTGGTTCCTTATTTACCGCTTAACGAATTGAAATCAAACAATAATTAGGACGTTCAGCATGATGCAGAATAGAAAATTTGTGGCTATCGCGGTTGTCCTTTTCGGCTTATTTGTGCTTGCGCAGACCAGCCTTTTTGTGGTTCGGGAAACCGAAAACGCGCTGGTCATTTTGCTTGGCAAGCCGCAAGCTGTGGTGACCAGTGCTGGGATAAATGTAAAACTTCCGTGGGCGGATGTTGTCAAAATCGATAACCGCAATCTCGAATATGATCTCCGTCAAGCAATGGAAATTACCGATGTTAATCAGGAACGGTTGACGGTGGATGCCTTTGCGCGCTATCGAATCGTCGATTCGTTGCTATATTATCAAAGCTTTCAGGGCGGCGGTGGTGATAGCCGGAGCCTGCACACTAATGGACAGGCGGGTATTGAGCGGATCATGCAAAACAGCCTTCGCCAGACTTTGGGCGAGGTTTCGATTGAAGATATCGTCACCACGCTACGGGCGGAATTGATGGTGCGCATCGCTAACCGAATGGGCAGCGAGGCGCGCAAGTTTGGCGTTGAAATTATCGACGTAAAAATCCGCCGCGCCGATTACCCGGCCGACATTGCGCAAACCGTTTACAATCAGATGAGCTCGGCCAGGAACGAAGAAGCTGAACTTATTCGTTCCGAAGGCAAGCGCGAGAACACCCGCATCCAGGCCGAGGCCAATCGCAAGCGCGAGGAAATTCTCGCCGACGCCAATCGCCAGGCGCTGGAAATCCAGGGCCAGGCCGATGCCACCCGGAACTGCATTTTCGCTGGCGCCTATGATGGGCTGCCGGTAGTCGTCGAACGGGTCGAGGCGGAAGCGGCGGTGGGCGATAATCCAACCGATTACGGTGTTGGCGTGACCTGCCGGTTCTCAGACCGGAACGCGGCGCGCGACCCTGCTCGGGCGGAGTTTTTCGCGTTTTATCGCTCGCTCCTGGCCTATGAGACCGCGCTGAAAAATGGCGAAACCACTATTTTGCTGTCGCCAGATAGCGAATTTTTCCGCTATTTCAATGATTTGACAGGCGCCCGCTAGTCGCGTTCGGCCGGTAACAGGAGGGCGCCGCTGGGTTGCTTGCCGTTTTTGGGCTTTGCGTTAACCTGTCGGGGTTAGGGTTTTCGGGGTTTTAAGAGCTGAGGCGGTTATGGTTCGATCGGCGTTGGGGCGTGGTTTCGCCGTCATTTTGGCGGTTGGGTTTTTAGCGGCGAGCGGGAGCGCGTTTGCGCGCGGCGCGCCGGAAAGTTTTGCCGACCTTGCCGAGCGGCTGACCCCGGCGGTGGTCAATATTTCCTCTTCACAAGAAATCAGGGGCGCGGCCACGGGCGAACTTGGCGCATTACAGAAGAAATTTTCGCGCCAGCCGGTGTCGCTCGGATCCGGTTTCATCATCGATGCCTCCGGAATTGTCGTCACCAACAATCACGTCATCGATAATGCTGATGAAATCACCGTAAAACTACATGACGGGCGCGAGTTCAAAGCCAGCGTCACCGGGCGCGACCGCGAGACCGATCTTGCGGTATTGCAACTCGACGCTAGCGGTGTGAAATTTCCATTTGTCGGTTTTGGCGATGCTTCCACTGCGCGGGTCGGCGACTGGGTGATTGCGATTGGAAATCCGTTCGGGCTCGGCGGCTCGGTGACCGTCGGCATCGTTTCGGCGCGCAATCGTGACATTAATTCTGGTCAGTATGATGACTTTATTCAAACCGATGCTGCGATCAATCGCGGCAATTCCGGCGGGCCGTTATTTGACCTCGATGGCCGTGTCATCGGCGTCAATACCGCGATTTTCTCACAGACCGGCGGGTCGGTGGGCGTCGGCTTTGCGATCCCGGCGGACCTGTCGAAAACGGTGGTGAAGCAATTGCTGGAATTTGGCGAAACCCGCCGCGGCTGGCTCGGCGTTTCCATCGACGACATGACCCCGGAGCTGGCCAAGACGCTTGGCTTGCGCAAGCCTGAGGGCGCAGTCGTAACACTGGTTCGGCCCAACAGCCCGGCGGCTGACGCCGGCGTCGAAGCCAATGACGTGGTGCTGGCGTTTAACCGGCACGAAGTCACCAGTGTTCGCGATCTGACCCGCGCCGTCGCCGACACGGCGATAGGAACGCGTGCGCCTATGGTGGTTTTGCGCAACGGCAAGCGGGTGACTTTGTCGGTCACTGTTGATCGGCGTGAGACCCGGATGTTGCTTTCGGCGCGCGCTGGCGCGGTGCTGCCGACCAATGCCGCCAAAGGCGCCGGCCTGACGTTGCAGGAGCCGACCGATGAAATCATCCGCGCTTATGGCTTGCCGGCCAATATTGAAGGCGTGGTGGTGACGGCGGTCGACCCGGACAGCCCGGCGGCCATCGTTTTGCAACCCGGCGATGTTATCTTAGAGATCGGGTGGGAGCGGATTACCCGGCCGGGCGCTGCGGTGTCGAAGCTCGACAAATTACGCAACCTCAATTCGGGTCCGGTGCAGATTTACGTCCAGCGCGGCGATTTGCTGTTTTATGAGTCTCTAAGACCTTAACCGGCAGGTGCGCAATGAACACTTTTCGACTTTTACCGGCAATAGCGGGAAGCCTGTTTTTACTTGCTGCATGTACAGGGCAAGGGGCAGATGAAAAGGCGGCCGCCAGAGAGATCGCAGCCGGTGATTTTGTCGCTAACAATATGATCATTTACGACCGGGGTCGTCAGTCAACCTTTGGCGATCAGATGCTCTCCACCAGCGGCGATTTTGCGCCGGCCGGACCGACGGTCATTTATGTGATCAGATCGGTTTCCGAAGCGGCGCTTGAAGGCGCAACAAAAGACGGTGTGCATATCATCGAGCACACCGCGTATCTCGTGCCGGCGGGCAAGCAGTTGACGCTGGACGTGATGAAAGAAATGAAGCCGCTCGGCCATGTTGACGCTGATTTAAGCGAGGCCGAAGTCAAAGCGTTGTTCGGCTACGGAAATTGATTGATGCCAGAGCAAATCCGAGTTAAATTGAATCACGGATTTGCTCTAGATTTTTTGTTTGCCGCATTTCTATCGGATAACCGCGTCACACTTATCCGGAAATGCTCTAGCATTCGCCGGGCTGTTGCTAATTTTCAAAATCAGATTGTGCAATACCCTGTAGATATAACAGCGCCGTCAGGTCGCCATGTTGTATACGCGCCGTCGCCGCTTCGGCGACCGCCGGCTTGGCGCGGAATGCAACGCCGAGCCCGGCGCGTTCCAGCATCGACAGATCATTGGCGCCGTCGCCGACGGCGAGGGTTTCTTCCAGCCGCAGGTGATTTTGCCCGGCGAGCCGCAACAGCGCGTTTTGCTTTGCTGTGCGCCCGAGAATGGGTTGGCGGACCTTGCCGGTAAGGACGCCGTCTTCGACCAGCAGCTCATTGGCCTGCGCGGATTTGAACCCCGCCGCCTCGGCGATGCGCTCGGTAAAGAACGTAAACCCGCCAGAGACCAGCGCAGTGACGGCGCCGAATTTATTCATCGTCTGAACGAGAGTGCGCGCGCCCGGCGTGAGGCTTATATGCTTGGCGTAGGTTTCTTCAAGCACCGAGACATCAAGTCCTTCAAGCATCGCCACTCGTTCTGTGAGCGCCGCCTCAAAGCTCAGATCGCCGCGCATCGCACGCGCGGTAATCGCCGATATCTCCGCGCGCCGACCGGCAAATTCGGCAATTTCGTCGATACATTCCTGCTCGATGATGGTCGAATCCATATCCGCGACCAGCAGCCTCTTGCGGCGATGGGGACGGGCGACGGTGTTGATATCGACCGGCGTTTTCGCCAGCATCGCGCGCACCGCCGCCAGCATTTCGTCATCACGCTCGGCGAGATAGAAGTCGCAGGCGACGCCGGCGGCGAGATCGATAGGCTCGGTATTGGCCGTGAGCCCGGCGATGCGCGCCTTCAGACCGGCGTCGATTACCGGATTGGCGGGGTTTGCAATGATGGACAGAACATAGGCCATTCGGGTACGGATTACCCCCATGAGTGATGCGCAGCTATACTTTATCGCAGGGCCCACCGCCAGCGGCAAGTCCGCCGCTGCGCTGGCGCTTGGGAAGCAAACCGGCGGCGTCATCGTCAATGCCGACGCGATGCAGGTCTATCAGGGTTTGCGCATCATTACCGCGCGCCCGAGCGCGGAGGATGAAGCCCGCGTCCCACACCGGCTCTACGGGGTTCTCGATCCCTGCGAACGATGCTCGGCCGGACGCTGGGCGCGCATGGCGGCAGATGAGATCGCTGCGACCCACGCCAGCGGCAAACCGGCCATCGTCGTCGGCGGTACGGGGCTTTATTTCAAAGCGCTGTTGGAAGGCCTGTCGCCGATCCCGCAAACCCCGCCGGCGGTGCGCGAAGCTGCGCGGGTGCGGCGTGAGACGTTGGGCCCGGCCGCCTTCCGCGATGAGGTGATCGCTCGCGATCCCGGCATGGCGCATCTGCCCGAAGGCGACGCCCAGCGTTTGATGCGCGCCTGGGAAGTGGTTGAGGCGAGCGGTAAGACGCTGACCTATTTTCAAGGCTTACCGCGCACGCCGCTGGTAACCGTCGAGCCGCAAAAGACAATCCTCGCGCCAGCGCGCGCGAGGCTTTACGTGCAGTGTGATCAGCGTGCGGAAACTATGTTTGCGCAAGGCGGCGTTGAAGAAGTCGAAGCGCTCCTGGCCCGCCGTCTCGATCCGCAATTGCCAGTGATGAAAACCCTCGGCGTTCCGGAAATCGCCGCCTATCTCAGCGGCGCCCTGTCGCGCGAGGAAGCCCTTAGCGCCCTGCAACAAAACACCCGGCGCTTAGCCAAAAGGCAGATGACGTGGTTGCGTCATCAGATGACAGGGTGGCCGCATAGGGAAGAGGGATTAGGTTTTGGGGATTAGGAAAAGAGCAACCTGCTAATCCCCAATCCCTCACTTTAAAAACAGGGCCCGTTCTTGTTCGCGGCGATGCGTCAGGTGTTCGTTCACTTTCCCGCCGGCTTTGTTGTGATTTAAAAATGCATCCGCCGCGCCATTATAGTCGCCGGCATTCAGTGCGGAGAGAACAGTGGACCGGCCAAACCCGCCAACGCCGAGATTATAGGCGAGCGAGACCATAGCCGAGAACTGGTTGCGATTAACCGGCACGGCGACCTTCCGCCGGACCCCGTCTTCGGCGTCTTTAACGTCTTCGCGCAGCAATGCTTCTGCCTGCGCCTCGGAAATTTTCATCCCCGCGCGCGCGGTGCGCGCATGGCCATAGCCGATGAGCCATTGTCCGCCGAGATTATAGGCTTCAAGGCGCAGGCCTTCGCTGTCCTTGATGATCTGCAAACCGGCGTCATTGATGCGCAAATTCGCGTTGGCGTCTACGCCGCCTGCGCTGCTGCTCGCCGGTGGTGAACTTTGCGGCGCAGGGCCAGCCGCAACCGGCTCGGCGTCATCGTCCTCAGCCGCCGGTATCGGCTCGCCAACATGGCCGACCAAGCCTTCAACGGTTTCAAAGCCCCGGTCGGTGAGCGACGTCGCCCAGCCCGGAAGCCCATAGCGTTCTCCTACAAGCACGCCGAAAGCAAAGATGATAATCCAGAAAATCAGTGTTGCACGCATGATACTCTCCATTCCCCGATTTGCCGCCGCCCAATTTGTTGTTGCCCAACTTGTCGGTACGCTGGCAAATCTCCCCAGACCAATCCTAATCGCCCCTGTCAGAATTACAATCATCACCCCCGCGATATTGCATTGGCGGCAGGTTCGCGTTATGAAATCACATCGATTGGGGAGGGACCGGGCGGGGGCCCTGTATACGGTCCAGGAGGTATTAAGCGCCGGGGTGAAGCCTTGGCGCTGGAGAAGCGTATGGCGCGCGGTTGACGCGCCGTGTCCGGATCGGAAACTGGGTACCTATGTTTGAGTTTGTGCGCGCGATTGCACGGTTCCTCAATTCTATGGACGCCAAAGCGATAACTTCGCTCGCGGTTTCCCTGTCGCTCTTGATTTTTGTGTTCTTCACGCTGGCTTTCGGCCAGCAATGGCTCAATCTCGATCAGGACGACCAGCTCAGCCGAATTTTGATGACGACGTCGCAATCGTCCTGGGCGGTTGTCGGGGTGATTTCGGTTTTTGCGTTTCTGGCGCTGACCGCTTTTCCCCAAATTTTACTGATTACCGCGACGATTATCGTCTTTGGACCGCAGGTCGGGGCCGGCTATTCGTGGATTGCGACCATGGTGAGCGCCACCTTGACCTTCGGCCTCGGGCATTTTCTCGGCGGCCGCTGGCTGCGCCGCCGCGCCGGGGAGCGGGTGCAGCGGATGATGGATTTCCTTTCCAATCACGGCATTCTCGCCAGCGGGCTGATCCGGGTGGTGCCGTCGGCGCCGTTTATCGTCGTAAATGCGGCGGCTGGGGCGGCGCATATTCCTCTGTGGAAATTCTGGATGGGGACCGGGATTGGCATTATTCCGAAGATTTTACTGGTCGCGCTGCTGGCCGTTTTTGCCCCGGATACGAGCGAGCTGAAGGACGGGGTCGCTGGCCTTCTCGCCTTTTTCACCACCCGCGAGCCGCATGATTTTGCGATTGTCGCAGGCATCATCGCCGCATGGCTCGGATTTTTGCTGTTTGTGCGGTGGCTTTATCGGCGGATGCGGGCTGGCGAGGGCGCCTAGTTGTGGAATAGCATAATGAAGTTTCACATCGACTTGGCGAGAATCCTGTTAACCAGTCCCTGTTAAGGCCTCCATTTGATATCGGGAACCGCAGTTTTGCTGAGCTTTGTTGACGATTTAGGAACGCATTAAGGATAAATAATACGCCGACAGATACTCACTTTCGGCGAATAGGATTTTACTCATGCTCTCCACCTTGTTCGGCATGCTTTCCGCAGACATGGCCATCGACCTCGGCACTGCCAACACCTTGGTTTACGTCAAAGGCCGCGGCATCGTTTTGAACGAGCCCTCGGTGGTGGCGATTGAGACCCGCGCTGCGCGCAAGCTGGTCCGCGCCGTTGGCGTTGAGGCGAAAGAGATGCTCGGCCGCACCCCTGGCGAGATCGAAGCGATCCGGCCGATGCGCGACGGGGTGATTGCAGATTTTGAAGTCGCCGAAGCGATGATCAAACATTTTATCCGCAAAGTTCATAACCGCCGCTCCTTCGCCAGTCCGCGCATTGTGGTGTGCGTACCGTCGGGCGCGACCGCGGTTGAGCGCCGGGCTATCCAGGAATCTGCGCTCTCTGCCGGCGCGCGAAAAGTCGAGCTGATCGAAGAACCGATGGCGGCGGCGATTGGCGCTGGCCTGCCGGTCACCGATCCGACCGGCTCGATGGTCGTCGATATTGGCGGCGGCACCACGGAAGTTGCGGTCCTGTCGCTGGGCGGGATTGTCTATTCACGCTCGGTGCGGGTTGGCGGCGACAAGATGGATGAGGCGATTATCGGCTATATTCGCCGCATGTATAATTTGCTGATCGGCGAGGCGTCAGCTGAACGGATCAAAAAAGAAGTCGGCTCGGCGATGATCCCGACCGAAGGTTCGGGTACGACAATCCAGATCAAGGGCCGAGATTTGATGCATGGCGTGCCGAAAGAAGTGCGCATTGGCGAGGCGCAGGTCGCCGAAGCGCTGGCCGAGCCGGTGAGCCAAATCATTGAGGCGGTCAAAGTCGCACTCGAGGCGACGCCGCCGGAACTGGCCGCGGACATTGTAGATACCGGAATTATGTTGACTGGCGGCGGGGCGCTATTAAAAAATCTTGATCAGGTGTTGCGCGATGAAACCGGGTTGCCGGTATCGGTTGCTGACGATCCGTTATCTTGCGTCGCGCTTGGCACCGGCGCTGCGCTGGAAAACACCAAGGCGATGCGCGGCGTGCTAACATCTGCGATCTAGGGGCGGCAATTTAGGCGGACGACCTCGGGGCAATTTAGTGATGACGCGGTATAGTGAGGCATGGAATTTTTAGGGCAGGACGGACGCGAAGGGTTTGGGCGTAGAGCCAACTCCCGTTTTGTATTGATCTTGTTGATCCTGGTTTCGATCCTTTTATTGCTATCAAGCCTTTATTCCGCGCAAGCCTCGGTGTTCAAAAAAGCGCGCGAGAGCGTCCTGGACGCCACCGCGCCAGTGCTGGAGGTTTTCTCCGGGCCGGTCGCTTATTTCAACGGTCTTGCCGGCAACATCTCCGACTATTTCAATGTGCTGGAACAGAACAAAGCGCTGCGCGAGGAAAATGCGGAACTGCGCCAGTGGATGAACGAAGCGCTGGAGCTGCGCAAGGTCGTCGGCGCTTATGACGGTTTGCAAACCTATCGCGCGCCGCCCGCGGCGCAACCGATTGACGCCTATGTGATCGGCGAGACCAACGACGCCTTTGCACGCTCGATGATCGTTAATGCCGGCCGCGCCCAAAATATTGAAGCCGGTTACGCCGTTGTCGATAATCGCGGGCTTATTGGCCGCATCGTCGATACCGGCGCGCGCGCCTCGCGGGTTCTTCTCCTCACCGATGTGCAAAGCCGCATCCCGGTCTATGTTGAGGGGGCCGCCGTTGAGGGGCTGCTGGTCGGCAACACCAGAGGCAAACCGGCGATCACCATCACCGAGGGCGCCGATGATGTCGCCATTGCGCAAGGCCAGCGGGTTTTAACATCCGGCGCCGGCGGGGTGATGCCGCGCGGTTTGCCGGTCGGCGTTATCGACGGCGAGCATGGCGCCGACATGATGGTTGATCTTTATGCAAATTACGCCCGCACGCGGCTGGTGCGCATCATCAATTACGAATTTCCGGAGGTTGGCGAGACGCTTGACGACGATGAAGACGGCGCCGGGGAGGAAGTCGTCGCGGTGACGGAAGGATAAGATGGGCTATCGCGCAGAACACCTGTTAAGCCTCCTCAAAACGGTGGCGCCGCTGCTGCTGGGGCTGCTTGGCGTGATCATTCTGGCGCTTCCCATGCGGTTGTTCGAGGGCGCGGCGCCGACGCCGATCATTCCGCTGGTGGTGGTGTTTTTCTGGTCGATCTACGCGCCGGCCTATATGCCGTCGGTGAGCGTATTCCTGATCGGGATTTTGCAAGACCTGCTTACCGGCGGGCCGCTCGGGTTATGGGCGGCGGTTTATCTGGTGACCCAGTTTGTGGTGATGTCGCAGCGTTCCTATTTTCTTGGCCGCGAGCAAAAAGTCGTCTGGCTGGGTTTTGCATTAGCGGCCGCGAACGCCAGCTTGATGCTGTGGCTGGTGATGAGTTTGATGTCCGGCGTTCTCCTGCCGGTCGGCGGGCTGTTGGCGCAGATGACGACGACGGTTTTGATCTATCCGCTGTTTGGCGTCGCCTTTGGCGAGTTCCACCGCCGCATTTTGGTGGAGGCTTAAATGCCGGTGATCAACACCCATGATCCTGAACGCCAGGAAATCGTCTCCCGCCGGACCTTTCTGTTTGGTGGCGGCGTCAGTCTTTTGTTTGTCGGCGTCGCCGGCCGGCTGTATCAGCTGCAGGTCGCTGATTACGAGAAATATCAAGACCTTGCGCAAGACAATCAGTTCAATCGCCGGGTGCTGACGCCACTGCGCGGTGAAATCATTGACCGCTTCGGCAATGTGCTTGCGTCCAACCGGAAGAATTTCCGTATTCTTTTAATTCCCGAGCAGTCTCGCGACATCAACGCGACGCTCGACGAGGTTTCGCAATATATACCCGTATCGGACGAAAAACGCGCCCGCATCATCCGGGAAATTCGCCGCCGCGGCGCCTTCGCGCCGGTGGAAATTAAAAACAACCTGTCATGGCCGGATTTCTCGCGGGTGAATTTTGAACTGCCGCATCTGGCGGGCGTTTTGCCGGATGTTGGCGAGACCCGCGACTATCCGCTTGGCGAAGCGTCCGCTTTTGTGATCGGCTATGTCGGCGCCGTGACCGACAAAGACCTCGCTGCGCAAGATGGCAATGAAGACCGCACGCTGCTTCGCCAGCCTGGCTTTAAAGTCGGTCGCGACGGTCTTGAGCGCACCTATGAGAAGGAATTGCGCGGCCAGTCCGGCAAAATGAATGTCAAAATCAACGCTCATGGCCGGGTGATCGAAGAATTTACCGAACAGGCGACGCAGCCGGTGCAAGGCAAAACCCTGACGCTGACCATCGATGCGGAACTCCAACAGGCGGCAATGAAGGAGCTTGAGAGCGAAAGCGCGGCGGCGGTCGTGATGGATACGGTGACCGGCGATATTTTGGTGCTCGCCTCCACACCCGCGTTCAACCCCAATGACTTTAATGTTGGCATCGACGCCGATCTCTGGAAAAATCTGACCAACAGTCCGTATAAGCCGCTTTTGAACAAACCGCTATCGGGCGCTTACCCGCCGGGCTCCACTTTCAAGGTGGTCAGTGCGATCGCAGCACAGGAGACCGGCGTTAAGACGTCGCAAACCGCTTATTGCAGCGGCAAGGTCTGGTATGGCAACCGATATTTCCATTGCTGGAAACGCGGCGGCCACGGCACGCTGGATATGAAGGGCGCGATCAAGCATTCCTGCGACGTCTATTTCTACGAGATCGCCAAAAAGCTTGAGGTTGATGTTCTCGCCGATGTCGCGCGCAAATTTGGTTTTGGCCAGACTTATGAGCTGGGCGTGCCGGGTCAGAAAAAAGGCGTCATCCCGGACCGCGAATGGAAACGGCAATATTTCGCCGGCCAGCCGGAAAACCAACCCTGGTTCCAGGGTGAAACACTGTCGGTGATTATTGGCCAGGGCTATGTCACCTCAACGCCGTTGCAGCTTTGCGTGATGGCCGCGCGGGTTGCCTCGGGCAGGGCGGTGCGTCCGCGTCTGGTGCGCGCGGTTGGCGATCTTGTGCTGCCGGAACCATCGGCGCCGCTGATCAACGTCGATCATGATTATCTGAAGGTTGTGCGCGCCGGCATGAATGCGGTGACCAATGAATATGGCACCGCATCGCGTTCGCGCCTGGAAGATCCCAATTGGCAGTTGGCGGGTAAAACCGGCACCAGCCAAGTCTATCGGATTACTGCCGAAGACCGCGCCAAGGGCCTTGCCAAGCCGGAAGACCTGCCATGGGAACGGCGTGATCATGCGCTATTTGTGTGTTACATGCCGTATGAAAACCCGCGCTACGCCTGCTCGGTGGTGATCGAGCACGGGATTGGCGGCGCCCGCGCGGCCGGCCCGAAAGCCCGAGAGATTATGCGCGCGGTGGCGGCCAAGAACCCGTCGGCGCGCACCCCGGTTGACCCGCGCAACCTGGTTCAGCGCGCGACCGCCAAGCGGGAGGGCTAGGCGATATGTCCTCGCTCATTCTTCCCGGTCCCCGGCGCGGCGTGCGTGAGCGGTTTGCGCAGCTGCACTGGCCGTTAATCATCCTACTGACGATGATTGCCGGCGTCGGCGTGATTACCCTATATTCCGTCGCGGAGGGCAATTGGCGTCCGTGGTCATTGCGTCATGGGCTTCGCTATCTTGTCGCTCTGTCGGTCCTGATCGCGATTGGCATGGTCGCTATCCGGCACTGGATGACGCTGTCCTATCCGATTTATTTCGCCGCACTCCTCGCGCTGGCGGCAACGCCGTTTATCGGCGAGATCAATATGGGCGCGCGGCGCTGGATTGAGTTTGGCGGCATGCAGTTTCAGCCCTCCGAGGCGATGAAAATCGGCCTCGTGATGGCGCTGGCGCGCTATTATCACGGGCTCAGGGCCGAGCAGGTCTCGCATATTCTATATCTGATCCCGCCGGCGCTGATGATCGGCGCACCAGTCGGGCTGGTGTTCATTCAGCCTGATCTCGGCACCGCGCTGTTGCTGGCGGCGACCGGGATCATCATCGTTTTTGTCGCCGGTCTTTCCTGGCGCATCGGCATGATCGGCGCCGCTGGCGCGGTGGCGGCGGGCTACAGCGCTTACCGCTTTGAGTTTTTAAAAACCTACCAGATTGAGCGTATTCTCACCTTCCTCAATCCCGATCGCGACCCGCTCGGGCAGGGCTATCATCTGTTGCAGTCAAAAATTGCACTTGGCTCCGGCGGGTTGGACGGCAAGGGGTTTATGAACGGCACCCAAAGCCAGTTAAAATTCCTCCCCGAAATGCAGACCGACTTCATCTTCACGATCTTTGGCGAAGAGTTCGGTTTTGTCGGCGCGGTTGGCTTGTTGATTTTATATCTCGCCGTGATCTTGACCGGCCTGTCGATTGCGATGTCGGCGAAATCACATTTTGCGCGGCTTGCGGTGATCGGCGTGGTCGCGACGTTCTCGCTTTATGTATTGATTAACACCGGCATGGTGATGGGCCTGGCGCCGGTTGTTGGCGTCCCGTTGCCGCTAGTCTCGTATGGCGGCACAGTGATGTTGACGATCATGGCCGGTTTCGGCCTGGTGATGAGCGCGCATGTGCATCGCGATCAGGACGTCTTGCGGTCATCGGATTTGTTGTAACCTGAGTGTTTCAGGTCTTGGCGAGAAGCTCTTCAAAGCATTGGCGCACGGCTTTGAAATTCTCATCCGCGGCCCCCAACAGGTTGTTGGCATCATCGCTTGCGCCGGATTTGCAAGCCGTTTCGATATCGGATGCGGTCTGGGCAAGGCTCACGGCGCCGACATTGGCCGCAGAGCCTTTGATGGCGTGCGCGGTTCCTGCGGCTGTGGGTAGGGATTGTTCAGCGATCTGGGACGCCAACGCCGCCAGCAAATCAGCTGTCGAGCGCCAGAACGTATCCATGATTTCCCGCGTGCCATCTACGCCTGCGGCCGAGATCAGGCTGTTAATCTGATCAGCCTGGAGATGTTCAACCTCGGTATTTGCTGAATCTGTCAACCTAGCGCTACCCCCGCTGAGCGAAACAAGGCGAGTATTTCATTCGCCAGTTGCGCAGAATTTCACCGTCTGTTCTGACGACATTTGCCAACAATAGTAAAAATTTGTCTAAAAAGAGGTTTCGTGACAAACCAAATGCCAACGATGTGGTCAATCAGGGGTTAACCAAATGCAGGGAACAGCCGGAGAAGGCGTAAAATGGTCGTCGCGGGCGGCGTTTTTGTTGGCGGCGATCGGCTCGGCGGTCGGGCTCGGGAACTTATGGCGGTTTCCTTATGTCGCGGGGGAAAATGGCGGCGGCGCGTTTGTGCTGTTCTACGTCCTTTGCGTCGTTCTGATCGGTCTTCCTGTCCTGGTCGCGGAACTGTTCATCGGCCGGCGCGGCGGCCTGTCGGCGGTCGGCAGCGTTGTCAAAATCGCCAAAGCGGAGGGACGATCCACCCTGTGGTCGCTGCAATCCTGGTTTGGCATGATCGGCGCGTTCATCATCTTGACCTTTTATTCGGTGATCGCCGGCTGGGTGCTTGCCTATGTGGTGATGATCGGCGGCGATCTGGTCTCCTCGATTGTAAGCGACGGGCTGGCCGGGCTGAAAGCCGGCGCCTTTGCTGGCCAGTCCCAGGCGGAGGTCAGCGCCAAGCTGACCGATCTCTTAAGCGATCCGACCCGGATGATTATTTATCACGGGATTTTCATGGCCGGGACGGTGGCGATTGTGGCGCGCGGGATTAAAGGCGGCATCGAACAGGCGGTGACGATTTTGATGCCGGCATTTTTCATTTTGCTGATCATTCTGTTCGGTTTCGCGTTGATTGAGGGCGATGCTCCTAAGGGCGTAGATTTTCTCCTCGGCCTGCGGCTTGATGATCTATGGGCCGGCGTCAAAAACGGCTCGGTGATTTCAGCAGCCCTTGGCCAGGCGTTCTTCTCGATTGGCCTCGGCTCGGCGCTGATGGCGACCTATGGCGCTTACATGACGTCGGAGCAAAACCTTCCCAAAGCCTCGCGGATTATTGCGCTTGCCGACACCGCCGTCGGCGTCATTGCGGGCCTGGCGATTTTCCCGATTGTCTTCGCCATGGGCCTTACCGCCGGCGCTGGTCCAACCTTGATGTTCCAGACCCTGCCGCTCGCCTTTTACGGCATGCCTGGCGGCGGCGCCTTTGGGCTGTTGTTCTTTTTACTGGCCTTCTTTGCAGCGATTACTTCATCGATTGCACTGCTTGAGACATCGACAAAATGGGTCGATGAGCAATCCAAGGGCGATCATCGGTTTAAGGCGGCGGCGATCATTGGGTTGGTGATCTTCGCCATTGGCATAGTCAATGCGCTGTCGCAGGTGCCGACGGTCGGCGCCAATGGCGAGGACCAGACGACATTTTGGAACACCTGGCAGCCGCTTGGCGGCATGGCTCTGTTCGAAGGCATGGTGCTGCTCGATTTCTTAAGCGCGACCACCGACATCATCTTGCCGGTCGCCGGGTTTATCACCGCGCTGTTTGCCGGCTGGGTGGTTTCCACCTCAACCGCACGCGAAGCGATCGGTTTCAAATCGGAAGCCTGGTTCCAGCGCTGGCGGTTCCTGATCCGCTATGTCTGCCCCACGGGCATCTTCATCGTGATTGTTTATTCAACCATCATTGCGCCGATGATCGGTTAAACGCCGATCAGCGCCGGGCGAAGTTATTTGTCGCCCGGACCAGCGCATCGATAATGCCGGGCTCGCTGGCGGCGTGCCCGGCGTCGGCGATGATTTGCAAATCCGCTTCCGGCCATGCGCGTGCGAGGTCATGGGCGGTCTTCATCGGCGTGACGACATCATAGCGGCCCTGGACTATGACGCCCGGAATGTGTCGTACACGGTCTATATTGGCGATAATCTGGTCGTCGCGTTCAAAGAAGCCGGCATTGTAAAAATAATGACATTCAATCCGCGCGAAAGCGAGCGCGAAGGCCTCGTTGGTAAAGCTCTGCATCCGGTCTTGCGACGGGTAGAAGCTGACCGTGCCGCCTTCCCACACGCTCCAGGCACGCGCGGCGCGCAATTGTTCGTCGGCGTCTTTGCCGGTGAGGCGTTTGTAATAGGCGGCAATCAAATCGCCGCGTTCTGCCTTGGGGATCGGCGCTAAATAATCCGCCCATAATTCCGGGAACAGCCAGCTCGCGCCTTCCTGATAGAACCATAACAGCTCCGCGCGGCGCAGGGTGAAGATGCCGCGCAGGACCAGCTCCGTCACCTGCTCCGGATGGGTCTGGCCATAGGCAAGCGCCAGGGTTGAGCCCCACGAGCCGCCAAACACCTGCCATTGCTCGACGCCGAGATGGCCCCGCAGCGCCTCCATATCGTCAACCAGCGCCCAGGTGTTGTTGTCTTTCAACTCCGCATGGGGCCGTGACTTGCCGCAGCCGCGCTGGTCGAAAACGATGATTTTGTATCGTTCCGGGTCAAAATAACGCCGCATCGACGGCGTCGAGCCGCCGCCGGGCCCGCCATGGCAAACCACAACCGGCTTGCCGTCGGCTTTTCCTGAAACCTCATAGTAAATTTCATGCAGGTCAGATACGCGAAGCATTCCGGTGTCAAAGGGCTCTATCGGCGGAAATAAACTGAGACGATCTGGCATTTAAGTGCTGACTTTTTGTGCTGGTTCGGGTATGGAGTTAGAGCGTGTGGGGACGCGCCACAAGTATTTGTTCGGAGTAGGGGCATAGTGATACGGGGTTGGCGGGTCTGCGGTATTGCCGCATTAGTGTTGCTATTAGCGGGCGGTTGCGCCGTCCGTCCAGCAAATTCAATAACACAGTTTAAATATCCGGCGGCGCAGCGCGACATGCTCGCGGATGCAGCAAAAGCGGTCGAGACCGCGCCCTGGCCCAAGCCAGAACCCGCCTCTTTTATCGTGCGCATCACCGGCGTTGGCGGCAGTGACCGGATCTCGCGTGACGACGCTGTTGCGGCATATCTGTTAGAGCTTGAAGCTTCCGGCGCCGGATTTGCCCGGTTAAACCAGGATGCGCGGTTAAACCTCGCCGCAGCCGAGCGGCTTGACGAGACAGCGCGCGAAGCGTTGCGGGCGCCGCGCCATTCGATGAACGATATTGCGCTGATTGAAACCGCCATCCAGACCTTGCGCGAGCATCGCCATATTTATGCAGACGCCGGCAAGGAACTTAAAAAGCGCGGCTTTGTTGTCAGCGATGATGCGCTTGACGCATTGCGCGACGATTTTCGGCTGGCGGTCAAAACCCTCGGCAAGACCGCCGATGTTCTCGCCGACCAAATCGATGAGGACCGCAGCGCAACCTACGCATCGCCGGACCGCACCATTCGCTAGAGCAAATCCGAGTTAAATTAAACCATGGATTTGCTCTAGATTCTTTGTTTGCCGCATTTCTATCGGCGTTGAAAGTGAGTAGCTTTCAACGCAGCACACTTATCCGGAAATGCTCTAGATATCGCGCAGAATCCGTTTTTGATTGAACTCGTTTTGCTATAGACCCCGGCCATGCCGAGGGGTTTTTCCAAACAGCGCGCCGGCCCGCTCTATTCGCTATTTTATGGCGGGCAGTTTGTTCTGCTTGGCGTGCAGCTGCCGTTTTTTGCCGGCTGGCTGCACATCAACGGATTTTCCGCCGCTGAGATCGGATTGATTACCGGCGCTGCCTTGATCGCACGGCTGGCGCTGGGGCCGTTCGTTGCTTTCTGGGCCGATCATCAAACAGATGAGCGCCGAAGCTTGCGGATTTTTTCATTTTTGTTTGCGCTGGGCGCCGCGGGGTTGATCTTTGCGCCTGGAAAAATCCTCATTACAGCGGCGGCGCTGATCGTCATGTGGACGTTTGGCGTGCTGGTGCCGCTATCGGACAGTGCGGTGTTGCGTGCCGATCGTAACGGCTATTTGCATTACGGCCAGACCCGGGCGGCAGGCTCGGTGTTTTTTCTAATCACGACAGTTCTCGCCGGCGCGGCGTTTACGCGATTCGGGATTGAGGCGAGCGTCTGGGTGATGGCGGCGGCTGCGAGTTTTGCTTTTATGGTGTCGCTGGTCTTGCCGCAAGGCGCGGGCGGGCGCGGCGGCGCCAAGCCGGTCTCCTGGCGTGAGGCGCCGGCATTGCTGGCCAGTCCGGTGTTTGCGGCGGTGTTGTTGTCGGCCGGCCTGACGCAAGGCGCGCATGCGGTTTATTACGCATTTTCCTATCTGCGCTGGGCGGAGATCGGTTATTCCGACCAGACTATTGGCTTGTTATGGGCAACCGGCGTTGTTGCGGAGGTGGTTGTCCTGACCCGCGCACGCGGCGTCGCCCGGCGGTTCTCACCGGCGGGTCTGTTGGCGCTTGGCGGCGGCGCTGCGGCGTTGCGCTGGACAATAACTGCGCTGGAGCCGGCGTTATGGTTGTTGTTCCTTATACAGATATTGCATGCATTAACCTTCGCGGCGACGTATCTCGGTAGCGTTGAATTTCTCGACCGCGCCGTGCCGCATCGCCTGGTTAATACCGGCATGACACTGATGTCGGCGACCGGGGTTGGCGCGATCACCGGGATTGCGACCGTCATCGCCGGTTTCGTGTGGAACGGATATGGCCCGGCAAGCGCTTATATGATGATGGCGGCGATGGGCGGCGGCGCGTTTGTCACTGCGTTAATCATCGCGCGGCGCTGGGACGGCAAGCAAATATTTGTGTAAGCGATGACACCGCCTCTTCAGGCGCCGGCCTCGTGCACCCCATCCCAATTTTCGGGCGCGCCTTCGGCTGCTAGTTTGCGAACCCGCTCTTCGTAAATATCAAACAGCGCGATTTTTGCGCCGGGCGATTTCTTGACCTTGTCGAGCAGTTGTCGTGCGGCGTCGGCCTTGCCGGCGCGATAGGCGATCAGCATTTCGCGGTGGGCTTCGTCCAGATCGCGGAAGCCTTTTGAGGATTTGATAAACGGATTGCCGATCAGCGCAAAAATACAAAATGGCCGCTCGGCGTTGCGGGTGCGGATTTTATCGAGTTCAAGATAGGCGAACAGATGATGGGTTTGTTTGTAGACCGGCTCGTCGCATATCATCGCCGGGCCATAATGTTCTGACTGGTTGCGCAAAAAGGCGGCGCGGTCGACCGCCGGGCCCATGGCAGAGTAGCGGTTATTGCGGCCATGGCCCATCGGCCCGGCAAAACATGGCCCCGTAGCGACGCCGATCGCCAGATGCAGCTGCATTCCGCGCGTCACACTTGAGGCTTCAAGATCGGTGTTGATCTTGTCCATGCTCTCAATCATCCGCAAGGCTGCCGCGCAGCCGGCCTGGACATGGTCGGCAAGTTCGGTCGGCGTGTTGTAATAGGCGAAGATGCGCCCGCCCTCGGCCTGGTCGGCGACGCCGCCAGTGTCGATAATGGTCTGGCGCAAATCGAGGCTTGCGGCGGCCATCAGCTTGGTGACTTCATCGGGAATATTTTCCATGCCGTGAAGGTCTTCATCTGGAAAGCGCAATTCGCAGGCGAGAACCGTGATCTCACGATTGACGCCTTCAAGGATGTCGCCGCCGCTTTCCTCGCGCAGTTTTTTCATCGCCGGTTCGGGCAGCGTATCGTGGAACGATCCGCGTACGGAATCATCGCGCAGAACGCCGCCAATCGATTTGCCGCCGGCGACCGAAAGCGCGCCGACAAACAGCGCCAGTGACGGCGCCAGCGGATTGACCAGGAGGGCGCTAAGCGAGAACGCGGAATAAGCCGCCAGGATGAGGACGATGGAGACCGCCGCGGCAAAGCCTACCGCCTGCCAGAATTGCATGCGCTGGGCGATCATAATCGCCGCGGCGCCAAACACCATCACGCCGAGCGCTTCAAGGTAACCGGTCCAGCCGGGACGTTTGGGCATTGCCGCAGCGGTGATTTGCGCCGCTGCGAGCGCATGCAGCTCAACCAACGGCATCTCGCCGCGCGGCGTACGAATGGTCTCGCCGAGATCGCCGTCAAGCCCGATTAAAACAACTGCGCCCGAGAGCTGGCTGTTGGAGCCGGAGCCGGCAAGCAGCCTTGCCGCCGAAGTGGTCGGAATATTGAGGCGCTTGGGCAAATAAAGCCGTACCGCCGATTGCGGCGTAATCGAAAAGCCGCCGCCCGATAGGCTGATGGCTTTCAAAACCCGTCCCTGCGGATTGGCGGAGTTGAGATTGACCTCGGCGGTAATGGCGCTGTCGCCAAGCGCCAGTTGCGCGGCTTTGAGCGCTATCGACGGCGCCGGTTTGCTGTCAAGCGACCACAATAGTGGCGCGCGGCGGAAAACCCCGTCGGGGTCAGTAGCGAGTGCGGCGACGGCGGGTTGTGCGGCGCGTGAAAGCTCAAGGTTTAGGCTATACAAATAGCGCGCGCCGGGCAGGGCGATATAGTCAGCGCCGCTATCGGTGATGTTGAGCCAGCCAGCATCCTTGGCGTCTGCGCGCTGCATCGCCGACGGTTGGTTCGGGTTGCCAGGCGGAGTAGATGAGACCGCAACTGCGCCGTTGGTTTTAGCAAACGCCCGCGCCAGCACCGCATCGGTGCGCGGCAGCCGCGACAGCTGCTCGGCCAGTGCGTCGTCGCTGGCGCCTTCAAGCCAGAACCGGCCGATGGTCTCCGGCGACAACGGGTCGGGTTTATCCACCGGTTCGGTGACAATGACGCCGCTGGCCCCAGCCTCGGCGGTTGCATCGACGAGATCGGCCAGCACGGTCCGTGGCCACGGCCACGGACCCACCGCCTCGACGCTTTCGCGGTCGATAAGCACCAGGTGGAATGTCTCCGAGGCGTCATACTCAGCCGGTGACATCCGCTGGAAATAATCGAACAAAACCTCGCGCGAGCGCGCTTCCGGCGAGCTTGCGCTGGTCAGCGTCATAATCGCCATAACCGTCAAAATACCGGTCACCGCCAGCAGCGGCAGGGCTGAAAGCCATTGAAATGGCCCGCGAAACATATGGCTGGAGGTCAATACCTGCTCCTGAAACGACACATTTTATTAAAAATCACCCCGTCGGTGCTCCAATATGGTAACCATCCGCGTAATTTCAGGATCATTTTAACATCCTTTGCGCCATGATGGCACTGCAAGCGCCGCGCCGTGAAGAGCGGCGTGTTTAGAAAGAATTAACTATGGCGGATTCGGCGGCATATTTCGACATCGATATTGACCACGGCGTCATGAAAATGGTGGCGGCGGGAGACTGGCGGGCGCGATTTTTAAAGCAGGTCGATCCACGATTGCGCGACTTTGCCGATGATACGATGGGCCGCGAGCTGATTATTGACATGGCCGGGGTTGAACGCCTCGATACCGCCGGCGCGATGGTGTTGCAGCGGACTTTGCGTTCGTGTGGCGATCGCACCCGGATATCGTGTGTGGTCGGCGCAAGTCCCGCTCATGAAGCGCTGATGGAGCAGGTCAAGGACCACCTCGCGCCGTGTCATGTGACGCCGTTTCATCCCAACGCCTTTGGCGCCATGCTCGAGCGGCTTGGGCAAGGCGTTGCGGAAACCTACATCGCGGCCACGCAATTGTTGAGCTTTATCGGTGAAGCGCTGGCCGCGACCTGGCGCGTCTTTACCCGGCCGTCGCATTTTCGCTGGACCTCAACCGTTCATCATATGGAAGAGGCGGGGCTGAACGCCGTTCCGATTGTCGGCCTGATGTCGTTTCTGATCGGCGCGGTGGTCGCGTTTATGGGCGCCAAAATTCTCAGGCTTTTCAATGCTGAAATTTTTGTTGTCGAACTGGTCGGCATTTCGGTGTTGCGCGAGTTTGGCGTATTGCTCACAGCGATTTTGATCGCCGGTCGTTCGGGCAGCGCCTTTACCGCGCAAATCGGGTCGATGAAAATCCGGGAAGAAATTGATGCAATGCGGGTTTTGGGGCTGGACCCGATGGAGGTTCTGGTTCTGCCGCGGGTGTTTGCGCTGGTGCTGATGTTGCCGGCGATTGCGTTTATCGCCGGTATTCTCGGACTGGTCGGCGGCGCCCTAGTTGCGGCTTTTGCGATGGATATATCGCTGGCGTTCTTCATGGCGCGATTTGAGGAAACAATTGTCATCAATCATTTCTGGGCGGGGTTGATCAAGGCGCCGTTTTTCGCCTTTGTGATCGCGATCATCGGGTGCTTTCAAGGTATGGAAGTTGAAGGCAGCGCGGAATCGCTTGGCCAGCGCACGACGCTTTCCGTGGTTCAGGCGCTATTTCTGGTCATCGTTATCGATGCGTTCTTCGCTCTGTTCTATCTGGAGATTGACTTTTGAGCACCGGTAATGACAACGTGAAAAACGTCATTGAACTGCGCGGTGTGCGCACGCAATTTGATGATGTCGTCATCCATGACAATCTCGACCTTGACGTTCATAAGGGTGAAATCCTCGGCGTTGTCGGCGGCTCGGGCGCTGGCAAGTCGGTTTTGATGCGCGCCATTATCGGACTGAAGCGTCCGAGCGCAGGGACCGTCAAAGTTTTTGGTCATAATTTTTATGAAGCCGACGATGAGGAGCGACTGTCAGTTGAGCGCCGCTGGGGAGTTTTATTTCAGGGCGGGGCGCTGTTTTCATCCCTAACGGTTGCGCAAAACATTATGGCGCCGGTGCGCGAGCATCTGCACATTGAAGGCGCGTTGGCTAGAGACATGGCGGCGCTGAAAATCTCGATGGTGGGTCTGCCGGCGGAATCCGGCGCGAAATATCCGTCCGAGCTTTCCGGCGGCATGAAAAAACGCGCCGGGCTGGCGCGCGCCCTGGCGCTCGACCCGGAGCTGGTTTTTCTGGACGAGCCAACCGCCGGCCTTGACCCGATCGGGGCCGCCAAATTCGACGATTTGATCGTTAATCTCAAGGAATCATTAGGGTTAACAGTGTTTATGGTAACCCATGATCTCGATACGTTACATGCCGCCTGCGACCGGGTCGCGGTGCTTGCCGAACACCATGTCATTGCCTGCGGGCCGCTTGATGCGGTGCGCCGCACCGACCATCCGTGGATCCATGAATATTTCTCAGGCCCGCGCGGGCGGGCGGCCTTGTCGGCGAAGGCTGGCTGAAGTATCTGGGGTCCGGGGGTAAGTTGGTATGGAAACGCGGGCGCATTACGTACTGATCGGCGCAATTGTGTTGAGCGCTGTGGCGGCGGGGTTCTTGTTTATTCTCTGGCTCGGCCAGACGCAGCGGGAATTTGACGAATACGACATCATCTTTACCGAGCGCGTCTCTGGCCTGTCGGTCGGCGCGCCGGTGCGCTTTAACGGCATCCAAAAAGGCGAGGTTAGTACGCTGACCATCGATCCGGACGATCCCTCGACGGTGATCGCGCGGGTGCGCGTCGATAAGGATACGCCGGTCAAGACCGATACCAAGGCGGAGCTTGAACTGGTGGGGTTTACCGGATTGGCGATCATACAGCTGGTGGGCGGCAGCAGGAACGCCGCGCTGTTAAAAGATGTCAGCGAGGATGATACACCGAAGCTTAAAGCTGATACATCAGGATTTGCCGCGTTTCTGGAAGGTTCCGGCGATGTTCTGACCCAGGCAAACCGTCTGTTGTCGGATGAAAATATTGCCGGCATCGCTGGTATCATCGCCCATATTGAAACCCTGACCGGCGTCATTGCGGAAAATGATGATCATATCAACGCAATGATCGGCGACGCCGCTACGATGACGGCCAACCTTGCTGAAGCCTCAGGCAAGCTCAACGCCGCCGCGACCAGTTTGCAGACATTACTCGAAGATGACGCGCCTGTGGCGATGCGCGACGCCGATGCGGTGTTAAAAGAAACCCAGGCGCTGGTTGCAGATCTCAGAGCCGTGGTGGATGAAAACCGCGCTTCGCTACGCGTATTTACTGATCAGGGCTTAGCGCAAGTCGCGCCCGCTATGGCTGAGGCGCGGCGTATGATGCGCACGCTCGACTATATCCTGCGCGAAATTGATCGCGATCCGCAAGCTTATTTGCTGGGCGACAGCGTGCCGGAATATGGTGCGGAGGAAGAATGATGAAACAGATTATCCGCGGGGTGGTTTTTGGGCTTGCGTTTTTCGCCTCCGGCTGCGTCTCGCTATTGCCGGAAACCAGCCCGCCCAAACCGCGCTATCATATCTCGGCGGTGAACGCCGATGCGCTGGCTGGCGCGCGCGTGGACTGGTCGCTGGTGGTTGAAGACCCGCACACCACGCGGGTTTATGACACCACCCGAATTGCGGTCTCGACAGCGCCTGGGAAAATTCAATATTTTGCCGGCGCCGAATGGGCGGACCGCGCGCCGCGGCTTTTTCAGACAGCGCTGGTGCAAAGCCTGGAAGATTCTGGTCGCATCATCACCGTCGGCGACCGTGGCGCTGTTCCCATAGCCGATTACGTTCTACAGACGGACCTTCGCGCCATTCAGTTGAATATACGTAAGGGCCGGGCGGCGAGCGTATCGATCTATGCTCGCCTCACTGACGGCAAGGGAAAAATTTACGCCGCGAAGCTGTTTGAGATGTCTGCGCCTGCGGCGAGCGATCGCGCCGATGAGGTGGTCGCCGCCTTTGACAACGCCTTTGCCAGCGCCATTGCCGGGATTGTCACCTGGGCGCTTGAAGAAGGCGAGGCGTCAGCGGCGATGCAAGGGTAGTTTAAGCAAAATATCCGACGGTGGCGCCAATCAACAGGTAAACCCGGCCCAGCGGCGAGCTTAAATATTCCTCAAGCTCTTCGTCGGCGGTCTCTGATGTGGTTGCATCCTCGAGCAGTTTTTCAAAACTTTGAAGGAAGTTGTGCACCCCGCCTTCAAATTTCTGATCGCGCGCAGATTCGTTCCGTATGCGGCGCTTTACATCTGCTTCATTAAGCCGCAACAGCCGGTTTGCAAAGACATTGCGGTCGCCGCGATCATAGCGCTCTTGCAGCGCCGGCGGCGGGTCGCCATAGAGCCTTGTTTCCAACTCATAAGTAAACGCTTGCAGGCCGGAAATGATGCGGATGGCGTTGGCGGCTTCGTCGCGCGCCAGGGCCGGGGTTTTGCGTGAGACCGGCCCAAGCTCCAGCGGTTCGGCGTCGTCGGCGGCGTCGAGAATTTCGCGCCACGAGACATCGCCTTTTGAGCGTTTGGGATCGGCGGCGATTTCGTCTGTGTTGAGGCTGCCTTCGACCGGCGGCTCCTTGCGCCGGCGCGAGCCGCGCCGCGGTCGGCGCTCGGCAATGTCGCGGGCAAGCTCTTCCAGCCGCGCCGCGCCGTTGGTGTTTTTTGTGGGCCTATCTTTTGCTGATTTGGGCTTTGCCGGCTTATCTTTTGCCGTCAGCGCCAGCTCCGGCGCTTTGTTTGCGACTTTGCGCTCGGCGGCCAGGCGCTCTTCTTCCGCCGCTTTGTTGGCGTCTTGTTCTGCCGCTTTCTGGGCAGTTTGGCGCTCGGCCTCGGCTAGAGCCTCTGCCGCCTGTTGCGCTTCGGCTTGCGCTAAAGCCTCAGCCTGGCGTTCGGCTTCCAGTTTTGCAGCTTTGGCGTCTTGTTCTGCGGTCTGTTCTTGCAGCGCCCGCTCTTGCGCTTCTTTGTCGGCGTGCGCTTTGGCTTCGGCCTCGTTGCGCTCGGCGGCGGCTTGTTGTTCGCGCAATTGGGTTTCGGCAAGTTCGCTCAGCCGTTCGGTCTGGGCGGCGATGGCATCGGCCAGACGGTCGGCGCGTTTGCGTTGCTCGCCGATCAGCGCCTCAAGCCGCGCGTTTTCTTTTTCAAGCGCTGCACGCGCATCGGCCAGCGCTTTGTTGCGCTCTTCAATCTGGGCGGTTGCGGCCTCTGACAATTGCGCTGCCTGCGCGGACGTTTTGCGCGCCTCTTCGCTGGCGGCGGCAACATCGCTCGAAGCCGCCTTGACCGCCTCGCTGGTTTTTTGCGCCGCCTCGGCGACTTCCTCGGCGGCCTTGGTCGCCTCGCCAGCGTCGGCGCGCGCGGCGGCAACCGCTTCCTTGGTCGCCTCGGAGATATCGCCAATGGTTTTTGCAGCCGCGTCCTGAATTTTTGCAGTCTCTTCCGCGGCGGCTTCAACCGCTGATGCGGCGGCGCGTTCAGCTTCTTCCGTGGCGGTTTGAATGGCCTCGTCAGCGGCTTGTTTGGCTTGTGCTGAAGCCTGATTTGCGGCGGCGGCGACATTGGCGGCGTTGCGTGCCGCTGAGTCTGCGGCAGCGTCAGCGGCGGCTTTTGCCTGCGCTGTCGCTTGCAGCGTGTCGGTGGCCGCGGTTTCGATCGCGCCTGCCGATTGGCGCATGGTCTCGTCGGTGTCGCGCAATGCGTCGCGCAGCGATTCAAAACTGGTGAGCGCCCGTTCAGCGGCGGCCTCAAGCCCGGTCAGGCGTTCATCGAATTCACGCTCGGCCCGCCCCGATATGGTGTCGGCAGTATTGAGCGCCTCAATGCTCGCCTTTGCGCGTTCGGCAATCGCGGCGGCAAAAGAATCCGCATGCGCATTCAGGCTTTCGGTTAAATCCATCAGCCGTGAGCGCTCATCAGCAACGCGTTCAACCGCGCCGGTGGCTTTTTGCTCAATCGCGTCGCCGGCCAGTTCGATCGCCGCAACATGATCGCGGATCATCGATTCCACACTGGCAAGCCGCGACAGGGCGCCGTCGAGCCCTTCATTGAGCGCTTCCATGTGACCTTGGACAACCGCGCCGACCGTGTCGGCGTTGCGCGCCGCCGTTACATCCGGCGTGGTCATTTGTTGAGCCGCGGCGGCGATTGACTCTGCGGCGTTGAGCATCGTCGCCATGCGCGAGAGCGCATAGCCGATCAACAACACCAGTACCGGCACCACGAACGCAAACAGTACGGTTTCAAACCCGAAAGCGGCAAGCGGGCTCCAGCCTGCGGCTGACCCGTTGAGTTGAAGATAGGCGAAATAATTGCCCAGCGGCGTGCCGACAATGAAGGAAAAGAACACAAATAAAGCAGTCAGGCGGGAGACTTGCGAAATCTGTCGGCTCATCGCGTTCCAGCGGCGCTCATTATGGGCAATCGGCTCGATCGCGTCGACGTCGCCAGCGGTCACAGCCGCGGCCTTTTCCGCCTCGACAATGCCTTGAAAACGCATGCGCGGCGCGGCCTCTGCGGCGTCCTCCGCATCGGCCTCTAGCGCGTTGATATCGTCGCTTTGGTCGCTCAAGCCCCACTCCGGCGGTGATGAGGTCCCCGCATAGCGGATTTTCGCCGGTCCGCCAATTGGTTGCGCAATATTCTTCGGCGGCGGCGGCGGTATTTTGTTGGCCATGTCGGCTGTGGCGGCGCGAGGAGCGGCGTTCGTTTTACTGGAGAATCCCCCTAGCCTGAAGTCATGGCCCAGACAAAGCCCCAGACAAAGCGACGAAAAATATGAGCGCGTGGCGCGGAAAAGTCGAAAAACTGGTTGAAAGCGGCGTCTTTCAGATCGTCGTTTTGACCTTGATTATCGTTAATGCTGTGATCCTCGGGGCGGAGACCTTCCCTGAGGTCAAGGACCGTTTCGGCGATATGTTAATGCTCACCGACCGGGTGATCATCTACGCCTTTGTTGGGGAAATTATCTTGCGTATCCTGGCCGAGCGCGATGCGTATCTTCGCAATGGCTGGAACGTTTTTGACTTTGTGATTGTGATGATTTCACTCCTGGCGGCGACCAGCGGGCTGGCGGCCTTGCGCGCCTTCCGGGTGTTGCGGGTGTTAAGGGTGATCACGGTGATCCCGCGGATGCGTCTGGTGGTCTCGGCGTTTCTCGATTCCATCCCCGGCATCGCCTCGGTCGGGGTGGTGCTGGCGCTGATCGTTTATGTGTTTGCGGTGATCGCCGCGAGCCTTTACGGGCCGGACCACCCGCAACTGTTCGGCGATGTGTTCACCGCCATGTACACCTTGTTTCAGGTGATGACGCTGGAAGGCTGGCCCGACATCGCCGCCACGGTCGCCGAGACCCATGCGCGCTCGTGGATATTTTTCCTCACCTTCGTAATGATCGCCACCTTCACCATGCTCAATCTCTTTGTCGGCATTGTCGTGCGGGTGGTCGAAGAAGACGCCGACCCGGTGATCGACGACCTCGCCGCAAGTCAGGAAGCCATCAGCGCCGACCTCAAAGCCCTGCGCAAGGAGATCGCCGCGCTGTCGCGAAGGTTGCCGAGATGAATAAGAAAAGCAAAGCCTGGCGGGCTTAAGTCGCAAATAGCGCGCGCTTCTTGGCCGCCGCTGTTTGTTTCAGCAATGATTTCAATAGCGGGCGGGAGGTTAGTCTCGCCGCGATGATGCCAAACGTCACCGCGAGGGCGCCGACCGTGAGCGCTGCGTCCTGGGCGACGATGGAGGCGGCGTCGAACAGCGAGATTAAAAACAACGCCGATGCGGCGCCGGGCGCGCCGCCGAACCAGGCGAGGAACATCTGGCTCTCTTTTGCGAGCGTGGTTTTCTTGAGCGCCACGAGGCGCGGGCCGGCGCGCATGATGGTGACGGCCGCGAGCGCGAAGACGATGGTCAACAGGTCAGCCTGGAGAAGGCGCGGGGCTAGCAACAGGCCGAAGGCGAAATAGGCCGCCGGCGCTGCCAGCCGTTCCACCACGCGTCGCATCCGCACGCGGGTAGTGATCAGCGCGGTGGTCTGTTCGCCCCACAAAAGCCCGGCGGCGGCGGCGGCGATCACCGGATGGGCGCCGATCAGCGCTGCGACGCATGCGGCAATGATCCCCGCTGCGATGGCTATAGGCGCCCTTTGGTGGGTTCTCAGCCGATTGCCGACGACAGCGGCGACAAAGCCGAGGCCGCCGCCCAGCGCGAAGGCTTTAAAGGCGGAGATGGCAAATTCATAAACCGGCGTCACCGCCGGCATCCCGACTGGCGCCGCCGTAGCGGCCGCCTCCAGCAATAGCGCCACTGGCAGGCCAAGCGCCAAAATAGCCGCGCTTTCTAGGCGCACCGCTGCTTTGATGACCGATGGTGCTGGCGCATCGGCCACCGCGCGCCGGTCAAACGCTGCGCCGTTGAGTGTTAAGGCGCCGGCGACCAGAAACGCCGCGCCGAGCGTCAGGTGCGGTACCAGAATGAACGCCGCAAGTCCGCAAACCACCAGAAAAAGCGGCGCCCCGCCGATGGTCAACCGGAATGAGGCAGGACAAACATTGGCCAGTCGTGACAGGCGAAATTGCGCCGCGGCGACAAAGGCCAGCGCCGCGAGGAGAGCATCCGCGCCGGTAGCGGCCCATTCCGACGGCGCAAACGGCCCGCCGGCGATGCGGTATAAAATCGACACGCCAGCCCCGGCGGCCAGAATCAATGCCGGCGCGCGGGCCATGGCTTCAAGCGCCTTGGCCTTACCCAGAATCCAGAAAGAGGCGGCGAGGATGAGCGCCGCCGCAATGAAAACCATAATAAAATTGACCGCTTCTGCCTTGGCGCCCTTTTAACGGGCGGCGAATCACTGTTGCGCAACCGTGGATTGATCCGTTTGTGAATGCAAATTGAATTTTCGCCATAATTAGGGCGCATGCGGTCGAATGTGGTGTTGGGCGCCAAAGTTCGCGCCTGTAAAGAGTAGACGGTTCAAAATATTGTGAAGAATTTTTAATCGGCGCCCGAACTAACCGTCTGACTCAATATTAGATATTTGAAGATACCTCTCACAACTTGTCATCATCGGGCTTGTCCCGGTGATCCAAAACCGCAGGCGAAGCGCAGTGGCTCTGGAGTACCGGGACAAGCCCGGCAAAGACATGAGGGAGGGGTCACTAATGCCAACAGATTGCGATGGCTTAGCTCGTCTTGGAACTGGCTCTAAGGCATCGGGCGATGTTGCGTGCGGCGTGACAGTTTTCTATCGCCGGTTGATTTCAACCTTTGTTATTCGCCCTGTCGCTTTTTTGCAAGCGCCAGTGAGCACGCCGTGTGCGAGCGGTTTTAGAATTTTTAGCAAGGGTTTCACAAAATTAAATCTAACAAATGCTGTCTGGTTCATTCACGGCCGTCATGGCGCCCGCACAATATTTTTCCACATGAATGTCAATTTTGCTTCTTGGAGAAAAACACATGGCAAAAACAAAAAGCGGCGTGCGCGGGAAAATCAAACGCGCCATTGCCGGCGCCGCGCCGAGCCTTGCCCATGCGCTGGGCGGCCCGCTCGCCGGCGCTGCGGTGGCGCAGCTTTCAAAGGCGATTTTCGGCGCACCCGACGGCGATGAAGAATTGCTCAGCGAAATGCTGGTGCAGGCCTCGCCGCAACATCTGATCGCGCTCAAAAAGGCCGAACAGGAATTTAAAATCGCCTTGCGTGAGGCAAGCCTAGAAGGCCGACGCATTGACGCGGGAGACCGCGCCAACGCGCGCCAGCGGCAAATCGTCATGAGCGACTGGACGCCGTCAGCGCTCGGCGCGTTGATCATCTTAGGGTTTTTTGCTGTGCTGGGCGTCATGGTCGCGCGCAAGATGCCGGCCGGCGCCGAGACCGAGTTTTCGATTATGCTTGGCGCGCTGGCGACCATGACCGCGGCGGTGGTGAATTATTTTTTCGGCTCATCTTCCGGTTCAAAAGAAAAGACCCGGCTGATGGCGCTGCCATTGTTGATGCGCGAGACGAGGGAAGAAAAAGCCGCAGCAGATAAATCTGAAGATCAGCGCCGCGGCGGTTGAATTTTTGACAGAGGCGGCAGACTTTAAGGACAGACATCGCCGGAAAGACACAAGTGAGCGCAACCAATTTTGATATTGCGATTATCGGCGGCGGCGTGATCGGGCTGTCGGTTGCGCGCGCGCTGACGGGCCATCAGCGCAGTGTCGCGGTGATCGATGCGGGCCATGAAACGCCCCCGGCGACGGACGCCGCCGCCGGCATGCTGGCGGCCTCGTTTGAGACTGCCGGCGATGCGGTTATGGCGGATGCGCTTTACGCCTTGGGCGCGCAAAGCCTTGCCGCCTGGCCGGATTTTGCCGCGATGCTGGAAGACGAGACCGGCCTGGCGCTCGACTATCGCGATGACGGTATTCTCGCGGTTGCGTTCGAGGATGGGCAGGCGACGGCGTTGAAACATAGCGGCGACCAGCTGCGCGCACGCGGCGGTCGCGCATCGTTTTTGAACGGCGACGAGGCGCGACAGCAGGAGCCGGCTCTGTCGGACCGGGTCGCCGCAGCGCTTTATGCGCCGGGCGATGCGCAGGTCGATCCGCGCAAAGTGCTGATCGCGCTGCGTGCCGCGTTTTGCAAAAATGCCGGGACGCTTTTTGGCCAGCGCGTTGAACAAGTGGGTTGTTCAACAACAGGCTACCGACTGGCGCTTTCAAATGGCGAACGGCTTGAGGCTAAGAGCGTCGTGTTGGCGAGCGGCGCAGCGGCGACCCAGCTGATCGCCGGTCTGCCGCCGCCGCCGATCACGCCGGTCAAAGGCGAGGCGCTAGCGGTCGATAGCGCCGAGAACAAGTTTCGCCATGTCATTCGCTGTCCGGCGCAACCGGCGCTGCCTTATCTCTGTCCGAAAGCCGGTGGCCGGATGATCATCGGCGCAACCGAAATTGCCGGCCGGCGCGACGCTGGCGTTGACGACGCCTCGATCCGCAAATTGAGGGCCGGCGCGGCGGATGTCGTTCCTGCTGTTCGCGATTGGCCGGAAATCGAACGCTGGTCGGGCTTGCGTCCGGCAACCCCCGACGGCGGGCCGATTTTGGGGCGCGACCGGCGCGGGCCCGAGGGCGTGTTCCTCGCGCTTGGTCACTATCGCAATGGGATATTGCTGGCGCCGGCTTGCGCGACGGCGCTGGCGCGCGAAATCCTGGGCGGGGATGCCGCCGGCCAATCGCCGTTAACACATCTTCAACCCTTTCGCCCGGAACGCTTTGTTTCCAGTACGGCGGAAGACGAAGATGGTTAGCGCTTTCTTGACAATAATGCGGCAAATTTGCGGATCAACAAGGAATGCGCCATGCCCATCGATTTCACCCCAGCCGCCGCCGCACCGTATAAAGTGACAACCGCCTTAAAACGCGCCAGCGAAGCGACCGGCGCCGGGTTTGATTTTTTGAAAATGGTCGCCGCGCGTGAATCCAGCCTCAATCCTGCAGCCAAAGCCAAAACATCGAGCGCCGCCGGGTTGTTTCAGTTTATTGATCAGACCTGGCTTGGCGCGGTGAAGCAATATGGCGCGCGCCACGGACTTGGCGAACAGGCGAGCGACATCAAGCGCGGCTCCGATGGCCGCTTTGACGTGTCGAGCAGGGCGCGGCGCGAGGAAATTCTCGCCTTGCGGTTTGACGCCAACGCCTCTGCGGCGCTTGCCGGCGAGCTTGCCAATGAAAACCGGTCCATTCTGGAGCGCAAGCTCGGGCGGGGGACATCCAGCGCTGATCTTTATACGGCGCATTTTCTGGGACCGGCCGGCGCGATAAAACTATTGAGCGCAGCCTCGTCAGTTGAGGCCGCCAGCCTGATGCCCAAAGCGGCGGCGGCGAACCGTGCGGTTTTTTTTGACGGCGCGCACGCCAAAACCGTGGGCGAAGTGGTCAGCTCCATCGCCGCCTCAATGAGCGGCGCTAATGCGGCTGCGCAGACCAAGCCGGAGGCGCCGCAGGCGCTCCCAACGACGCATATGTTCACTCAGCAAGGCGCGAATGTAAAGTTTGGTTCGTATGCATTTAGAAGCATGTTCGCTATGGACGCTCAAAGGCTGGAACAACTTGCGCAACGTCACTCGCCACGGCCGGCAGAGCCGGCAGCGGCGCAACCGGCCGCCTTGCAGCCAGAGACATCGCCAATCCGCGCTTACGCCGCCCTAGCGTCGTCGTCGCGACTGTCGGCATACGCGCTCAGTGCTTTGCAAGGGCTTGATCCAACGCGGATTGGCGAAAACCGTCAGGACCGCAACAGCATTGTTCAGAGTTCGCTATAGAGTTTTTTTAAGTTGTTGAATTTAAAACAGTTTAGAGCGCCGCGACGGACTTTTAGCAGCGGGGTGCGGCGAGACCTTCGGGGAGTTTGGTGTCGCCATTGGCGCAGGCGACGGCCAGTTGTTCCGCAGTCAGATTAAGGACGCCGGAAAGATCGGCGCCTTGAAGCTTCGCGCCGGCGAGGTTCGCCAGTTTCAAATTGGCGCCGGTAAATTTCGCATCTTTAAGATTGGCGCCTTCAAACCGCACGCCTGTCAGGTCCGCGTTTGTAAGGTTGGCGCCGCTGAGATTGGCGTCAACAAACACCGCGCCGGCGGCGTAGATGTCTTGGAGAGCGGCGTCGCGCAAGTTGGCGCCGGAAAAGCTTGCAAAAGACAAATCTCCGCCAGCGAAAATCGCCGCCTCGAAATCACCCGCACGCGCAACCGCCTCGCGCAACTCCGCGCCGGTAAAATCACTGCCCGCCAGCATCGCCGCCGTCAGATCGGACTTCGCCATCCGTGCCTGCCTGAAATTGATATTCGCCCCGCTAGCGCCTTCAAACACGGCGCTGTCAAGGAGCGTGCTTTCAAACTGCGTTGCGGAGAAAAACGAGCCCGCAAAATTAGCGCCCGGCAAGTCCTTGTTGGAAAAGTCCGCGCCGGAATGATCGCCTAGCGATTTATCCTCGCCGGCCTGCGGTTTAGTACTGCCATGCAGGGACGGTAGTTTTACATCGACCCGGTCGAGCGCGTTGCTGATTTCAGGGACGATCTTGTCGACTTTGCCGAGCGGTTTGGCGAGTTCCTCGCCAAGCACCGCAACCGGATTTTTATTTCCATAACCGCGCGATCCCGGAATGATGCTCGTCACCAGGGACAAGACCAGGACCATGAATACGATAATAAGCACGACAAATTTCATTGCCGAAGGGTCTCCCGCCTGACTTTCGTCGAGTAGTGTCGCCCGGGGGCGTCAAGGATCTATTAAGGATGGTTGAAAAATTTTCTTCTGCGTGACACATTTGCCCGCGGACAAAAACACCGTTAACGGATGATTAAGAACAGCCGGTTGAGGCGCCGCAGCTTTCACATTTGAGACAAGCGCCGTTGCGCACCAGTGTGAACTGTCCGCAATCGGGACAGGCGTCGCCTTCATAGCCTTTGATGCGCGCCTCCTCAACAGCGCGGCCGGGCGTGGCCAGTACGCCGCGCGGCGCCTTTTGATTGACCGCATCAGCGAGCCTTGCGACTTGCGCCTCGATTTCCGGCGGGCTTTTGGCGCGGTCTTGCGCAACGGCTTCAACGTCCTGCGTTTCAATGTCCTGCCGGTCCCCGCTGTGCCCGCTTCCACCATGGCTGGCTTTCACGCGCATCCGATCAAACTCGCCGCCGCGCAAGATCACCAGATTGTCAGTCACTGTCGAGCGGCTGAAGCCTTTGGAAATTAGCCGGGCGGCGTCTTGTTGGGTTTTTTCTTCGCTGACCCCGTGGCCAATCGCATCGACGGCGGAATCATCCGGGTTCACATGCGCGAGATCGCCGCGACCGAGATAGGAAATCGCGAGCTCGCGGAAAATATAATCGAGGATTGATGTCGCATGTTTGAGCTGGTCATTGCCCTTGACCGGCCCGGACGGGTCGAACCGGGTGAAGACATAGGCGTCGACATATTCCTCCAGCGGCACGCCATATTGCAGCCCGAGCGAAATGGCGATAGCGAAATTATTCATCAGGCTGCGGAACGCTGCGCCTTCCTTGTGCATGTCGATGAAGATTTCACCGATTTCACCGTCGTCGAATTCGCCGGTGTGGAGGTAAACCTTATGGCCGCCGACAATGGCTTTTTGGATATAACCCTTGCGCCGGTCCGGCAGTCTTCGTCGCCCGGGCGTGCGCTCAATAATGCGCTCAACGATTTTTTCCGCGACGATGCGCGATTTTTCCGCAGCCGGTGCGGCGGCGACAGTCTCGGCGAAGTCTTCGTCTTCATCCTCGCTGTCGGCGGCGAGCAACATTGACGCTAAGGGCTGGGAAAGTTTGGAGCCGTCGCGGTAGAGCGCAATCGATTTAAGCCCGAGCTGCCAGGCGAGCATATAGGCGCGCGCGCAGTCGTTTATGGCCGCACTTGCCGGCAGGTTGACGGTTTTGGAAATCGCGCCGGAGATGAAGGGTTGCACCGCGGCCATCATCGTTAGATGCGCATCGACGCTGAGCGCGCGCTCGCCAATCCGGCCGCAAGGATTGGCGCAATCAAACACGGCGTAGTCGTCTTCTTTCAGGTGCGGCGCGCCCTCAACCGTCATCGCCCCGCAGCAATATAAATTCGCCTGGTGAATTTCCTCATCGGCAAAGCCAAGATCGCGCAACACTTCATAACCGGTCGCGCCAAGCTGGCTCTCATGCATACCGAGAATATTGATGCAAAAATCCTCGCCCAAAGCCTGTGGCGTGAAGGCGTAGGTCATGTCGAAGGCGGTCTTTAGCCGCTCTTCCAGCGCCTTGATGTGGCGGTCTTCAAAACCTTCATTGCGCAATTCCGCAAGGTTGACGCCCGGGGCATCCGCTAATGTGCCGCGGCCCAGCGCATAAGCGATGATGTCGTCAATTTCGCGGCGCTGATAGCCAAGCGCGGCCAATGCGGCGGGGACACACTGATTGATAATTTTAAGATTACCGCCGCCGGCGAGCTTTTTAAATTTTACCAGCGCATAGTCAGGTTCAACGCCGGTGGTGTCGCAATCCATCACCAGGCCAATCGTGCCGGTCGGCGCGACAACCGAGACTTGCGCATTGCGCAACCCGTTTATGGCGGTCAGCTCATAAGCCTCGTTCCACACCGTTTGCGCGCGTTCAGCGAGGTCCGTCCACGGACAAAGCCCGGCATCAAATTGCGCAGGCGCCGCGCCCAGCCCTTCAAACTCTCCGCCAAGCGCTGTGCCCACCGCCGCGCGGCGGTGGTTACGCAACACCCGCAAGAGCGGCTCGCGATTGTCTTTAAACTTGGTGAAAGGCCCGACCGCGCCGGCAATTTCCGCCGAGGCGCGATAGGCCGAGCCGGTCATCAAAGCACTGACGCCGGCGGCGATGGCGCGGCCTTCATCGCTGTCATAGGCTATACCGGACGACATCAACAACCCGCCGAGATTGGCGAAGCCAAGGCCGAGGGTGCGGTAGTCATAAGATTGCTGCGCAATTTTTGCTGACGGATATTGCGCCATCATCACCGAAATTTCGAGCGTTAGCGTCCACAGCCGGCAGGCATGGTCAAAGCCATCGGCGTCAAAACCCTCATCGATCTTGAATTTAATCAGGTTCAGTGAGGCAAGATTGCAGGCGGTGTCGTCGAGGAACATATATTCCGAGCACGGATTGGAGGCGCGAATGTCGCCGCCATCCGGGCAGGTGTGCCAGGCGTTGATGGTGTCGTGGAACTGAATGCCAGGGTCAGCGCAAGCCCAGGCGGTGGCGCAAATCTCCTGCCATAGCGTGCGTGCCTTGACGGTCTTTTCCGTCGCGCCATCGACGCGGCGCTTCAGCGCCCAATTATCATTGTCGGAAACCGCTTTTAAAAACGCGTCGGTGATGCGGACGGAATTATTGGAATTCTGACCGGAAACGGTGCGATAACCGGGCCCATCCCAGTCGAGGTCATAGACGTCGATTTCAATCGCCCGGTAGCCCTGGCGGGCATAGTCAATCACGCGCTTGATCGAGGCGTCGGGAATGAACGCCTTTTTCGCCGCACGCACGGCTTGCTTTAGGGCGTTATTGTGCTTGGGGTCGAACCGCGCCCGATCGTCGTCGCCTTCGTCCGGCTCAGCCGCCCAGCAGGCGTCGAGCACTGGCGGTAGATATTTCGCCATCGCGCGCGAGCCGGCGACGAGTGCGGCGACCTTTTCTTCTTCGCGGGCTTTCCAGCGGATGAACTCTTCAATGTCGGGATGGTCAGCATCGACAATCACCATCTTGGCGGCGCGCCGTGTCGTGCCGCCGGACTTCACCGCGCCGGCGGCGGCGTCGCCGACTTTTAAAAAGCTCATCAAGCCGGAGCTTTTGCCGCCGCTGGAAAGCGGCTCGCCAGCAGCGCGAATGTTGGAAAAATTGGCGCCGGTGCCCGATCCGTATTTGAACAACAACGCCTCGCGCTTCCACAAATCCATAACCCCGCCATCGCCGGCGAGATTGTCGTCAACCGACTGGATAAAACAGGCGTGGGGTTGCGGGTGCTCATAGGCGCTGTCGGATTGGGTGAGCGCGCCGGAAGCGTGGTCGACAAAATAATGCCCCTGACCGGCGCCGTCGATGCCATAGGCCCAATGCAGTCCGGTGTTGAACCATTGCGGTGAATTTGGCGCGCCAATCTGCGCGGCGAGCATGGCGCGCATTTCATCAAGATAGGCTTTGGCGGCGTCCTCATCTTCAAAGTAGCCGCCCTTCCAGCCCCAATAGGTCCAGGCGCCGGCCATGCGGTCGAAAATTTGCTTGGCTGACATCTCCTGACCGAACCGCTCTTCGGCGGGCAGTTTCGCCAGCGCTGCAACATCCGGCATTGAGCGTTGCAAAAACACCGGCACGCCTTTTTCGCGCACCTTTTTGGTCGCCGCCGGGACGCCGGCCTTGCGGAGATATTTCTGCGCGAGAATATCGACTGCGGTCTGGCTCCACGCCTTTGGAACCTCGATATCGCGCATTTCAAAGAGGGTCTCGCCGCCAAACGAGCGAATCTCCGAATCCGCACGCCGGAACGCCTTCGCGCCATAGGGCTCGCTCCAATCCTTGGAAAATCGGCGGTCAATACGCATTATAAACGACTCAATAAACGGCCCATACATATAGTATGCGGCGAGGCTCCAGCATACCATTTTCCCGCTGAATTTTCCGGAAATCGCCGCGTCATAACGGCTATTGCCGGAGCCGGCGGCGCGCGCCATATTCGCGCCGCAACACTACGCCACTATTGGCGGGTAATCACGGATTTTAAGGCATGGTTGTAAGGCTGTTTACCTGGTGGAATTCGACCACAATCGGCTCTTCGTTCACCTTGTGGCGAAGGCGTGCGCGGCTGGTGGGCGAAGATGAGCAGGGCAATCGCTATTATGAGGAAAAGCATCCCAGCCTGCCGGGCGGGGAGGGCAAGCATCCGCGCCGCTGGGTGGTCTATCACGGCATTGCGGAAGGCTCACGGGTGACGCCGGACTGGCATGGCTGGCTGCATCATACATTTGACCAGCCGCCGTGTGCGGCGCCCTTGACGCGGCGCGCCTATGAGAAGGATCATCGGCCCAACATGACCGGCACGCCGCTGGCCTATCATCCGCCGGGCAGTCTGGCACGGGCCGGCGGGCCGGCCGATGTCGATGACGACTATGAAGCCTGGACGCCGGAAGAGGCTTAAGGGCAGTTAGGGAGTAGGCGATGACTCGTGCTGGAGCATTTGAAACCATTGTCGGTTTTATCGTGATCGCGGCTGCGGTTTTGTTCTTTGGCTACGCCTATGGCGTCAGCGGCAAAGATTTCGGCGCTGACAAATATCGTATAGACGCCGTGTTCGGACGGGTCGACGGGATCACGGTCGGTTCAGAAGTGCGCATCGCCGGCGTCAGGGTCGGCAAGGTGACCAACCATGACATTGATCTTGCCACCTATGAGGTTAATCTCGGCATGACGATTAACCGTAATATTCCGATCCCGGAGGATTCGATTGCAAAAATTTCTTCCGACGGGGTTTTGGGCGGCGCTTATGTGGCGATCGAGCCTGGCGCGTCGGAAGAGATGTTGCGCGAGGGCGACAAGATCACCATCACCCGCGGCTCGGTGGATTTGTTAAACCTTGCCGTGCAAGCCTTCACCAACCAGGCGGGCAATAACAAGTCCGGCAATAGCGACCCTGACCCGTTGGGAGATATGTAATGCGTTTAGTTTCGTCCCTATTGATGGCGGCGGGCGTTGTTAGCCTCACCGTGGCGCTTGCCTTCGCGCAGGCGCCGGCGCCGCCGGAAGAGAACGGACCGAGCGAGTTAGATCTGCTGTCGCGCAAGGCGGACGATCCGTTCGCTGGCGTGATTGATGCGGAAAAGCGCGCTCCCATATCGGTCACCTTACGCGCGCTCGACAAGATCACCGCGCGCTACACCGATATCGAAATAGAAATGAACCAGATTGCGCGCTTTGGCCCGCTCGAAATCCAGCCGCGTTACTGCGACCAGCGCCCGCCGGAAGAGTTTCCGGAAACAACAGCGTTCCTTGAAATTTTCGACACCGAGTTCGGCTCTCGCCAAAGCGGTCTTAAAATAGCGCTTCCGGAAGTGATCGAGGAAGAAATCGAAACCACTGAGTTCGACGTTTTGGCGGTCGAAAGTATTGACGATAGCGACGAGGTCGAAGAGGAGCGTCTGCCGCCGCCGGATCTGGCGCCCGAACGGCTGTCGCCGGATACGCCCGCGCCAGAAGTGCTGGAAGGCCCGCAAGCCGAAGGGATTAACATCTTTCGCGGCTGGATGTTTGCGTCCTCGCCGGCGCTCAATGCGCTGGAACACCCGGTCTATGATGTCTGGGTGATCAGCTGCGCGACGCGGCTTGCTGATAGCTGATCGGGCGCGGCGAAAAAATCTGCTTTTGAACCAAGCGCCGTTGCCAGCATGCGTTGATAGACGCTGTCGGGAACGCCGATGAGCCCGAATTGGCCAAGATGGTCGTTGGTAAACTGTGCATCGATGAAGTGAAATCCCCCTAGTTTCAATCGCGCGATCAGATAAACAAATGCGATTTTGCTGGCGTCGGTTTGGCGCGTGAACATGCTCTCGCCGCAAAACGCCGCGCCCATCTCCACTCCGTAAAGTCCGCCCGCAAGCTTGCCGTCCCGCCAGCATTCAACCGAATGCGCGCGGCCCATAAAATGAAGCTCCGTATAGGTTTCAATGATGGCGTCGTTAATCCAGGTGTCCGGCCGCGACGGCGTGGCTGCGGCGCAGGCGGTGACGACCTCAAGGAATGCGGTGTTGATGCGGATTTCAAAGGGCGTGGTTTTCAAAAACCGCATCAAGCGGCGCGGCGCACCGGCGCCGTCAAGCGGCAGAACCCCGCGTTCGTCCGGCAACACCCAGACAACGCCGTCATCGTCGCGTGAGCGCGCCATCGGGAAATAGCCGAGCGTATAGGCCTTAAGCAGCTCGTCGGTCGATAAACAATTGGCGGAATCGCGGGACATAAGTGGAAGTATCGCCCGGTTTGGGGGCGGCGCGCAATTGACGCGCATCATCATTTGCGCTCGCAACGGCGCTGTATTATATTTATTAATCATCACGATGTCTTGAGCCGCAGAGAGTGGCGCGATGCCGATTACGCTGACGCCGACAGGTTTTGTCGTGACCTATTCGCGATCGAAAGCCGCAGCTTTTTCCTTATTTGGATTCGTCTTTGCCGCCCTCATGCTAGCCGTCGGTGCGGACATGCTTTTCTCCATTCTTGACGGCACAGTGCTTGACGGGCTTGAGGTTGACCGCCGCCCAGTCTGGTTATGGGGCGGGATTTTGATCTTCGGCGGCGTCATGCTGGCGGCCATAGCATTCTGGAACGGGCGCAACGCGCTTTTCCCGCGCGCGGCGATTACCGTTGGCGAGACTGGCGTTGCGTCTTCAACTTTCCTTGGTCGGCGGATGATCGCCTGGGACGATATCGGCTCGGTCGCCAGCCTTACGGATGGGCTGTTGCTTTATCCTGCCGATCCGGCGCATGGAAAACCCGTGCCGCTGCAAACGTTTTTAACGTCCGTCAGCAGCGATGAGCTTCGCTCGGCAATGGCGCGACATCGCCCCGAGTTATTTCTTGAAATACAGTAGATGTTGGTGCGGAGGGAATGGCGGTTCGCTTATCCCTTTTGTCCCAGCCATTCCTCGAGCCAGTGAATATTGTATTCGCCGCGGCAAAACTCTGGATCGTCAACGAGATCGATAAACAGCGGGATGGTGGTTTCAACGCCGGCAAACGCCATCTCCGCGAGCGCGCGTTTGAGGCGGGCGATGCAAAGCTCGCGGCTGTCGGCCCAAACGATCAGCTTGCCAATCATGGAGTCATAATAAGGCGGGATGCGGTAGCCGGTGTAAATCGCAGAATCAAACCGCACGCCGGGACCGCCCGGCGCATGAAAATGGGTAATCTCGCCCGGCGACGGGCGGAAGGTTTTGGGATTTTCCGCGTTAATCCGGCACTCAATGGCATGGCCTTTAAACTTCACATCGTCCTGGGTGAAGCTGAGCGCTGCGCCCGCCGCCACTTTGATTTGCTCACGCACCAGATCAACATTGGTGACCTGTTCGGTAATGGGATGTTCGACCTGAAGCCTGGTGTTCATTTCGATGAAATAAAATTCACCGTTCTCATAAAGAAATTCAACCGTGCCGACGCCGAGATAGCCGAGCTTTTCTATCGCACTTCTGACCGTTTCACCAATCTTCGCGCGCGCCTCATCGCTAAGCGCAGGCGAAAGCGCTTCTTCGAGCACTTTCTGGTGGCGGCGCTGGAGCGAACAGTCGCGCTCGCCAAGCTGCACGACATTGCCGTGGCTGTCGGCGATAATCTGGATTTCAATATGGCGCGGCGTGGTCAGGTATTTTTCAAGATAGACCGCATCGTCGCCAAAAGCGGCTTTCGATTCCGCCTTCGCGGTGGTGATCGCCTCATCGATGTCGGCGGCGGTCTGGGCCAGTTTCATACCGCGCCCGCCGCCGCCGGAAGCGGCTTTGACAAGCACCGGATAACCGATCTCTTGGGCTGCGGCGCGGGCCTCGGCGAGCGAATGAATTTCACCGTGAGAGCCCGGCACCAGGGGAATGCCAACCGTGCCGACCGCTGTTTTGGCGGCGATTTTATCGCCCATCACCCGGATATGCTCCGCTGTCGGACCAATAAAACTGATGTTGTGGGCTTCAACAATTTCCGCAAAGCGGGCGTTTTCTGACAAAAACCCATAGCCCGGATGGATGGCGTCAGCGCCGGTGATCTCAGCTGCGGAAATGATCGCCGGAATATTGAGATAGCTGTCTTTTGGCGCCGGCGGGCCGACGCACACGCTTTCATCAGCAAGGCGCACATGCATCGCGCTGGCGTCGGCGGTTGAGTGGACGGCGACCGTTGCAACGCCCATCTCCTTGCATGCCCGATGGATGCGAAGAGCGATCTCTCCGCGATTGGCGATCAGGACCTTTTTGAACATATTTTATCCGTTGACCGGCGCCATCAAAAAGATGCACCCAAGTTAGTCGATAATGCAGAGCGGATCGTCAAACTCGACAGGTTGCGAGTCGGTGACGAGAATCTTGGTGATCGTACCAGCGCGCGGCGCGGCGATCGGGTTCATCGTCTTCATCGCCTCGATAATCAAAATCGTTTGCCCTTCGGAAACTTGCGCGCCTTCGGTGATGAAAGCGGCGGCGTCCGGCGAGGGTGAAAGATAGGCGGTGCCGACCATTGGCGATTTCACGGCCCCGGCATGGTCAGCCATTGGGGCGGCGGGCGCCGCGTTCGGCGCGTGCGCGGCGGCGGCTGGCGCAGGCGCCGGTGAGGCGACATATTGCGTCGCCCCGCCCTGGCGTGAGACCCGCAGCCGCACGGCGTCCTTTTCAATCTCGATTTCCGTCAGTCCGGTTTCTTCCAAAATACCGGCCAGCTCGCGAATCCAGGCTGTTTCCAGCTCGCGGCCATCTTTCCCGTTTCTTCCCGCCATGCGTTTCCCGTTCTTATTGTTTCCCGCCACCGGGACCCGCCATCATTTCAGCGCGGGGTTATCAATTAAATTTTTAAGTGCTTCAAGGGCTAATGAATAGCCCGCCGCGCCAAAACCCATAATCACGCCATCAGCGGCTGCGGCGGTGATCGATTGCCGCCGGAACGCCTCGCGGGCGTGAATATTGGACAAATGCAGCTCAATCTTGGGGATTGATGCAGCGCCCAGCGCGTCCAGCAACGCCACCGAGGTGTGGGTATAGCCGCCGGGGTTGATAATCAGCCCGGCCGCCTTGGCGTCCGCCTCCTGCACCCAATCGATCAGTGTTCCCTCATTGTTCGACTGGCGGAAATCTACCGTCAGCCCCAGCGCGCCAGCCTTCGCTGTCGCGGCGGCCTCAATGTCGCCAAGCGTATCGCGACCATATATCGCCGGTTCGCGCGCGCCCAGCAGGTTGAGATTAGGGCCGTTGAGGATAAAAACTGTCTTCGCCGTCATAGAATTTCCATCGCCGCCTTCTTGCGGGGCCCAGAGCGCTTACATACAACACGCCAGCTATAGGCCGCAAAAGATTTACAGGCCATTGTATAAGCGCCGTTTTTAGGACGCCGCAATACGGGAACAGATAGAATTCACATGGATATTACCGTCAACGGCGAAGAAAAGCGATTTGAGGGCGACATTAGCGTCGCCGGGCTGCTCGCGGCGCTGGCGCTGGAGCCGAAGAAAATCGCCGTCGAGCGCAACCTGGAGATTGTGCCGAAGTCGCGCTATGGCGAGACCGCGCTGACCGATGGCGACCGCATTGAGATTGTGCAGTTTGTAGGCGGAGGATGAGCCGTGGCTGAAATGTTGGAAATTGCCGGCCGTAAATTATCCTCGCGCCTCATCATCGGCACTGGGAAATATGCGACCTACCAGCAAAACGCCGAGGCCGCAGAAGCTGCCGGCGCGGAGATGGTCACGGTCGCGGTGCGCCGCGTCAATCTCACCGACAAGGACAAGCCGCTGCTGGTCGATTATCTGGACCCGGAGAAATATATTTACCTGCCCAACACGGCGGGGTGTTTTACCGCCGATGATGCGATCCGCACGCTCCGGCTGGCGCGCGAGGCGGGCGATTGGAACTTGGTTAAGCTCGAAGTTCTGGCCGACCAGAAAACGCTCTATCCGGATATGGAAGAAACTTTAGCCGCTGCAAAGCTGCTGATTGAAGATGGCTTTGACGTGATGGTCTATTGTTCCGATGATCCGGTTTATGCGCGCAAACTTGAAGACGCCGGCTGTTGCGCGATTATGCCGCTCGGCTCGTTGATCGGTTCCGGTCTCGGGATTATCAACCCGGTCAACATCCGCCTCATCGTCGAGCAATCCTCCGTACCCGTCATTGTCGACGCCGGCGTCGGCACCGCCTCGGACGCTGCCGTGGCGATGGAGCTTGGCTGCGACGGGGTGTTGATGAACACCGCGATTGCCGAAGCCAAGGACCCAATCTTGATGGCCTCAGCAATGAAACACGCCGTCATCGCCGGGCGAGAGGCCTATCTCGCCGGGCGGATGCCGAAGAAGCGGTATGCCGATCCGTCCTCACCGCTGGCGGGGCTGATTTAAGCGCTGTTGTTACCAATCCTTAACCGCGCATAACAGAAGCGTATATGTATCCCGTTCACGGAGCATGTTATCGCATAAGTATTGGGCGGCGATTGCGGCCCGTACAATATTTTTACGAAACACCAAACGTTTCACGCAACCAAGGGAAAACTCATGAAAACCAATACGCTCATCCTCGTCGCCGGCGCCGGCATTTTTGCCGCCGCCAGCGCATTCGCCAGCCCCAATGAAGGCAAAGGCCAAATGGACATGGACAAAATGGTCGAAAGCCACTTTGCCGAAGTTGACGCCGATGGCGACGGCTCGGTGAGCGAAGCGGAATTTCTCGCCTATAAAATGGCGAAGGCTAAAGAAAAATTCGCCAAAATGGCTGGCGACGACGGGGTTTTAACGCTCGACGAAGCCAAAGCCGCCCACGCCGCGAAAATGGAAGCGCACAAAGCGAAAATGAAAAAGCATGGCGAGCACCACAAAAAAGGCCAAGAGGTCAAAGAAGACTAGGAAATAGGTGGCGGTCTATAGCCGCATTTACCACTCCGGTAGCCCGGCGGGCTGTTGTCCCGCCGGGTTTTTTATGCGCGAAAATACGCCGCATGGGCTTGAGATCAGCTCATAGAGACCCATCTGTAAAATGAATTCAGCGCCGCCATTTTTGGGGCGCTTTAACCATTTGACGCTCAGATGAGGTCGATATGCAATTTGAGAACTATACTGATCGCGCTCGCGGTCTGGTGCAGGCGGCGCAAACCATTGCTCTGCGCGAAAACCATCAGCAATTCACACCCGAACATCTTCTAAAGGCGCTGCTTGACGATCAGGAAGGCCTCGCCGCTAACCTGATCCGCGCCGCCGGCGGCAAGCCGGAAGTCGCGCTGCAACTGACCGACGAGGCGCTGGCGAAACTGCCCCAGGTCGAAGGCGGCGGCGGCCAGATTTATATGGCGGCGCCAACCGCGAAAGTCTTCGCGAGCGCCGAAGAGATCGGAAAAAAAGCCGGCGACAAGTTCGTTACCGCCGAGCGCCTGCTGACCGCGCTGGCGGTTGAGGCTCAGGCCGGCACGGTGGAGATTTTAAAGCAGGCGGGCATTACCGCCGCCAAGCTTAATGAGGCGATCAACGACATCCGAAAGGGCCGCACCGCCGACACTGCATCGGCTGAGCAGGCCTATGACGCCCTGAAGCGCTATGCCCGCGACCTCACCGAAGCGGCGCGCGACGGCAAGCTTGATCCGGTCATCGGCCGCGACGAAGAAATCCGCCGCACCATGCAGGTGCTGTCGCGCCGTACAAAGAACAATCCGGTGCTGATTGGCGAGCCCGGCGTCGGCAAGACCGCGATCGCCGAAGGCCTCGCCTTGCGCATCATCAATGGCGACGTGCCCGAAAGCCTGCGCGACAAACACCTGCTCGCCCTCGATATGGGCGCATTGATCGCCGGCGCGAAATATCGCGGCGAGTTTGAAGAGCGGCTCAAAGCGGTGCTGCAGGAGGTTACCGATTCTGACGGCGAGATCATTCTCTTTATCGACGAAATGCACACCCTGGTCGGCGCCGGGAAAGCCGATGGCGCGATGGATGCGTCAAACCTGTTAAAACCGGCGCTTGCCCGCGGCGAGTTGCATTGCATCGGCGCGACGACGCTGGATGAATATCGCAAATATGTTGAGAAGGATGCAGCGCTGGCGCGCCGATTCCAGTCGGTGTTTGTCGATGAGCCGACGGTGGAAGATACAATCTCGATCCTGCGCGGGCTGAAAGAGAAATACGAGCTGCATCATGGCGTCAGGATTTCCGACAGCGCGATTGTCTCCGCCGCGACGCTGTCGCAACGCTATATCACCGACCGGTTTTTGCCCGACAAGGCGATTGACCTGATCGACGAGGCGGCCTCGCGCCTGCGCATGGAAGTCGACAGCAAACCGGAAGAGCTGGACGAGCTGGACCGCCGCATCATCCAGTTGAAGATCGAGCGCGAGGCGCTGAAGAAAGAAGACGACGCAGCGTCGAAAGACCGGCTCGAAAAGCTTGAAAAAGAGCTCAGCGAGCTTGAGCAGCGCTCGTCGGAACTGACGGCGTTGTGGCGCGCGGAAAAAGAAAGCCTGGCCTCATCGACGAAGATAAAAGAACAGCTCGATCAGGCCCGCCAGCAACTGGCGGAGGCTGAGCGCCGCGGTGATCTGGGGCGCGCTTCGGAGCTGAAATATGGCGAGATTCCTGCGCTGGAAAAGCAGCTCGCTGAGGCCGAACAACATACAGAGCGCGCCGACGGCGCCAATGTGTTGGTCAAAGAAGTGGTCGATACGGAAAATATCGCCAGTATCGTTGCGCGCTGGACCGGCGTGCCGGTGGAAAAAATGCTCGAAGGCGAGCGCGAAAAGCTGCTGCAGATGGAAACCGCGTTGGCGGCCCGCGTCGTCGGTCAAGGCGAGGCGGTCGAGGCGGTGTCCGCCGCCGTGCGCCGCGCGCGTGCGGGGCTCAAAGACCCGAGCCGGCCGATCGGCTCGTTCCTGTTTCTAGGACCCACGGGTGTTGGCAAGACCGAGCTAACCAAAGCGCTCGCGGAATTCCTGTTCGATGATGAGACCGCGATTGCGCGCATTGATATGTCGGAGTTTATGGAAAAACATTCCGTCGCCCGGCTGATCGGCGCGCCTCCCGGCTATGTCGGTTACGAGGAAGGCGGCATGCTGACCGAACGCGTGCGCCGCCGGCCCTATCAGGTGGTGCTGTTCGACGAGATCGAAAAAGCCCATCCAGATGTTTTCAACGTGTTGTTGCAAGTGCTCGATGACGGACGTCTTACTGACGGCCAGGGCCGCACGGTTGATTTTAAAAACACGCTGATCATCATGACTTCCAATCTCGGCTCGCAATATCTGGCGGCGCAGCCTTCGGGCGAGGATTCAGATGCGGTCAGGCCGCAGGTGATGGAGGCGGTGCGCGCCAGCTTCCGTCCGGAATTTTTAAACCGGCTCGACGAGATCATTTTGTTCCACCGCCTCGCCCGCGCGCATATGGACAAGATCGTCGACATCCAAATTGCACGGCTGGCGCGGCTGTTGACGGACCGTAAGATCACGCTGAAAATTGACGACAAGGCGCGCAGCTGGCTTGGCGATCAGGGCTATGATCCGGTCTATGGCGCCCGGCCTTTGCGGCGGGTGATCCAGAAAAAGCTGCAAGACCCGCTGGCCGAATTGCTTCTGGCCGGCAAAATCAGCGATGGCGAGACATTGACAGTGTCCGCGGACGGCGGTGTACTGACGATCAACGGCGCGCCTGTGGGCGGACGCGATTATTTCTCCGTCAGCGGAGGCGGTATCAGTGAAGACGGTGTAAGCGGGGATGGCCCCGCAGCGCCGCCGCCGGATGTGTTGTTGAATTAAACAGATGCGAGACGGAACTTTAAAAAGAGGAACCTCCGATGGCGGATAAAAAATCGGACTGGAAACCGGAGTTTGACGACACGGCCCTAAAAGAGCTGATCCGCGCCACCATAAAAGCCGGCGGCCCGATCGACCCGGCGATGCTGCCATCGCGGGTAAGAGAACGCATAAAAGGCCGCGCCACCGGCGACCTTGATGTTGACGCCTATATCAAGGAAGTGCTGGCGGAGACAGCGAAGAAGGCGTAGTTTTTTTCCTTGGCGCCTGACTTGAAAAATTCTTGATAGTAGTTTGTAGTCCTTTGCATGCGCACTTTCAGCTGGAAACCTGGGCCCTTGGCTCCCCGTCACACAATTGTTGTTGATGATAGTGGGTTTGAGAGCACGAAGGGGAACAAGCAAGATCGCGTAGACTTTTCGGATATTTCGAAACTGGAATATTGGCCGCAAAGATATGCTGGATTCGGGGTGGATGCGTTCGATATTCATCTAGACCGTGCGTCCCGAATTCGATTGAATGGGGGTGGGTTGGGGCGAGACAGCGATGAGTTTCGGATTTTTTCCGAAGCCCGTGATGAGATTTTGAACAGATACTTGGTTTTTAATCCGCTGGCGGTTGTTTATGTTGGGCAATCAATAAAATCTCAGCGGCAAATCCAAATTTTGGCCTTTGTAATCGTTATCGGTGTGATTGCTGTTGTGAGTTATCGAGGTTGGCCGTTAGACCAAGCCGAGCTTGGCGCAGGTCTGATCGTAGTTGTAATCGCTTTCGCGCATACAAGCTTCAAGCTATTAAAAGTTAGCGAGCCCGAAGAACTACCCATATCAGAATTCACCAAGGAACTTCGCGCGTCAGAGAACGCATAAAAGGCCGCGCCACTGGCAACCTCGACGTCGACGCCTATATCTATGAGGTGCTGGCGGAGACGGCGAAGAAGTGATGCGCTGAATATGGCGTATGCGTCTTTGTTGGTTGTGCATTGAAAACCATTGATTGCGCGAGGCCTCCTCCGTCAGCTTCGCTGACACCTCCCCCGTAAACGAGGGAGGAATTAGGCTGAGCTAGCCGCAAGCTCTTTCTTCCCCCGCCCGACCGTGAAGGCGGTCGAATCATAGTTTGCGCGCATTCGCGCGCGGGCCGGGGGAAGTGGCCGCGAAGCGGTCGAAGGGGGCTCTTGCAACTTCTCCATCGCGAAAACCACACAACTTCCACACACTCTTACCGTGTTTTGCGGCGCAATATTTACAACCCTGAGAGGGTAGTTGGCCATAAAACCTATATTTGGTGAAAAGTTATCCTCACCGATTCCAGCGGCCTTATGATGCTTTTTGTGATGAAACTGATGACAGAAAGGATCAACGAGACAGTATGGATCAGGGCTATCAAATCGCTTTCGCGTTTCGCCAGCCTACGGTGCTTTGCTTCTTGAGCCGCCTTCGCCCGCAATTTGCGATGCTGGATCTTCTTGCGGCAGGCGCATGGCGTCGATTTCGTCGCGGCGGATTTTGAACCGGTCAAGCTCGGCGCTTCTTAGTTTTTTGCCGGTGGCGATTTTGAGTTTTTGCGGGTTTACCGCTTTGCCTTTGAGGTGAACCTCATAATGCAAATGCGGCCCGGTCGAGCGCCCGGTG
>JAJFGE010000114.1 GCA_021776295.1 Hyphococcus sp. | reverse complement strand
TTTTTCGCGACGTTCGCCGGTGTTTTTGTCTTTCCAGTTTTCAGAAGTCGCAATGCGCAGGTTACAAACCGATCCGCCGTTCTGAAATTTGCGAACTTCCGGGTCGGCGCCCAAATTTCCGATCAAAATGACTTTGTTGACACTGCCTGCCATGAAACATCTCCTGAATTACCACGTTAGTGAGCTAATCGCTTGGATTCGCGCCTGACTCAATCATTCGTTATCCCCATTGGAAAATAGCGCGCGCGCCAAATGTTCACACCTTGTTCTTCGTGTCAACGCCGATATAAAGAGTTTCAAAGGCAATCGCGCGCCGTTGCGCTTATAGCCCCGCACCGCGCGCATAACAAAGAGACCTGAGACGCCATGAGTTTGAAATCGATCCGTATCGCCGGCGCCCGCGAACACAATTTGAAAAATGTCACGCTCGACATTCCTCGCGACAAGTTGGTGGTAATGACCGGTCTGTCCGGTTCGGGCAAGTCCTCCCTTGCCTTTGATACGATCTATGCCGAAGGCCAGCGCAGATATGTTGAATCGCTGTCGGCCTATGCACGTCAGTTCCTTGAATTGATGCAAAAACCCGATCTCGATCAGATCGAAGGGCTTTCACCGGCGATTTCCATCGAACAGAAGACAACATCGCGCAATCCACGCTCAACCGTCGGCACGGTTACGGAGATTTACGACTATATGCGTCTGTTATGGGCGCGGGTCGGCATACCTTATTCTCCGGCGACCGGTTTGCCAATCACATCGCAAACCATCACCGAAATGGTCGACCGGTTGATGAAAGAAGACAATGGCGCACGGTTCTATCTCCTGGCGCCAATTGTGCGGGCGCGAAAAGGCGAATACCGCAAGGAATTTGCCGAGTTACAGAAAAAGGGCTTCGGGCGCGTCAAAGTTGATGGGGAATTTTATGAGATCGCCGATGTTCCGGCGCTCAACAAGAAGATCAAACACGATATCGCCGTGGTGGTGGACCGCATCGTTATCAAAAAAGGCATCGAGCAACGCTTAGCGGACTCGTTTGAAACCGCGCTTGAACTGGCTGACGGCATCGCGATCGCCGAAAGCGCCGATCCTTCGAGACACCGTGCAAGCCGTGATTTGAATTCAAATCACCCTCAGGATGAGGGTGGAAGTAAGACTAAGCTCCCTCATCCTGAGGTGCTCGCAAAGCGAGCCTCGAAGGACGAGGGTGCGGCAGCGCACATTATCTTCTCGGCAAAGTTCGCCTGCCCGGTTTCCGGCTTTACTATCGACGAAATCGAGCCGCGGCTGTTCTCATTCAACGCGCCGGCCGGCGCCTGCCCGACTTGCGACGGTCTCGGCACGCAAATGGTGTTTGACGAGGATCTGGTGGTCCCCGACCACGCGCTCAGCCTGAAGAAGGGCGCCATTGCGCCATGGTCGAAAGGTACGTCGCCTTATTACGCCCAGACGCTTGAGGCGCTGGCGCGCAAATATAAGTTCAAGATGACTGCGCCGTGGGACGAGCTGGATGAGGACGCACAAGATGTCGTGCTCTACGGCACGGGCGACGAAGACGTCAAATTCATCTATGCCGACGGCGCGCGCCGCTATGAGGTGGTCAAACCGTTCGAGGGTGTGATCCCCAATCTCGAACGGCGCTGGCGCGAGACCGATTCCAGCTGGGTGCGCGAGGAGATGAGCCGGTTTCAGTCGGTCACCCATTGCGAGACATGCAATGGCCAGCGGTTAAAGCCGCAGGCGCTGGCGGTGAAGCTCGGCGGGCTGAATATTTCCGAAACGACGGCGTTTTCGATTAAGGCGGCGGGCGAATGGTTCGGCGGGCTGGAAAAGAAGCTCACCAAGAAGCAAATGCAGATCGCCGCGCGCATTTTGAAGGAAATTCGCGAGCGGGTGCAGTTCCTCAACAATGTCGGGCTCGACTACCTCACGCTGTCGCGCGCATCAGGCACGTTGTCCGGCGGCGAAAGCCAGCGCATCCGCCTCGCCTCACAAATCGGCTCCGGCCTGACTGGCGTATTGTATGTGCTCGACGAGCCGTCGATCGGTCTGCATCAGCGCGACAATGAACGCCTGCTCGAGACGCTGAAGCGGCTGCGCGATCTCGGCAATTCGGTGATCGTCGTTGAACATGACGAGGAGGCGATCCGCGCCGCCGATCATATTGTCGATATCGGGCCCGGCGCCGGTATTCATGGCGGCGAGATTGTCGCGCAAGGGACCGTGCGCAACATCATCGCGTCAAAGCGCTCGCTGACCGGTGATTATCTGGCCGGGCGGCGCGAAGTCCCCGTCCCGTCCGAGCGGCGTGCGTTCAATAAGAAGAAAATCGTCAAAATCACCGGCGCGACGGAAAACAATCTGCAAAACGTCACGGCGGAAATCCCCATCGGCCTTCTCACTTGCGTCACCGGGGTTTCCGGCGGCGGCAAGTCGACCTTGATTATCGAGACATTATATAAGGCCGCCGCGCGCCGGCTCTATAATTCCAAAGCCGCGCCGGCCGCGCACAAGAAAATCACCGGGCTGGAACATTTCGACAAGGTCATCGACATCGACCAGTCGCCAATTGGGCGCACGCCGCGCTCTAACCCCGCGACCTATACCGGCGCCTTCACGCCTATCCGCGACTGGTTTTCAGGTCTGCCGGAATCCAAAGTGCGCGGCTACAAGCCGGGGCGGTTCTCGTTCAACGTCAAGGGCGGGCGCTGCGAGGCGTGTCAGGGCGACGGCGTCATCAAAATCGAGATGCATTTCCTGCCCGATGTCTACGTCACCTGCGATATCTGTAAAGGCGCGCGCTATAATCGCGAGACCCTGGAGGTGAAGTTTAAGGGTAAATCGATCGCCGATGTGCTCGATATGACGGTGGAAGAGGGCGCCAAATTTTTCAAAGCCGTGCCGTCGATCCGCGACAAGATGGAAACGCTGAACCGCGTAGGGCTAGGCTACATTCATATCGGCCAACAGGCGACGACGCTCTCCGGCGGTGAAGCGCAGCGCGTTAAACTCTCCAAAGAATTGTCCAAACGCGCCACGGGGCGCACTCTATACATCCTTGACGAACCAACCACCGGGCTCCACTTCGAAGATGTCCGCAAACTGATGGAAGTCATCCAGGAACTTGCGGGCAACGGCAACACCGTCGTCGTCATCGAGCACAATCTCGACGTCATCAAACAGGCCGACTGGATTTTGGACCTCGGCCCCGAAGGCGGCGACGGCGGCGGCGAGATTGTAGCCGCGGGAACGCCGGAGGATGTGGCGGGAGTGAAGCGGAGTTATACGGGGAGGTATTTGAAGGAGATGTTGAAGGCGAGCGCTAAGCCGGCAGCGGCTAAGAAGGCGGTAAGGAAGAAAAGGAAGGCGGCATAGTCTATGGCGGACAGTCAGCAAGCAATTTACAACGCAATGCAGACCTCGAATACACGATACGTGTATTTCCTTCTTGCAATCGCAGCAGCTTCAATTGCTTTCGCTATATCGCAAACTAATATCTCAGCCTTGGCGTTTTCCCAGTGGCCACTCGGGCTGGCCATATTACTATGGGCGGGCAGTTTTTTTCGGGATGTCGCAACCGAATATTTGATCGCAGTTTACTTTCCACCAACCTCAATATGATTCGAAATGATGCAGGTGTTCATGAAGTTTCTCGCGACGATCCCGCATCGCAAGCATATGGGCGAAAGTTTTTAGAAAGAGAATTTGCGAAGGACAACAAAGTTGTAGCTTTGTATGCAATTCTTCAATTTTGGCTGTACGTTTTGGGTTCACTTAGCTTCATCGCCTGGCATATCTACGAATGTATTTGCGGCAAGCAACTTTAAGCTTACCGTCTTAGAGTGTGTCGGCATTGCATAACTCACGCACGTCATCCCGGATGCGATGCACTGGTGTCCGGTTTAGCATGGAGTGAAGGCCATGGTGATCTGGTTTGGGTTTTGGGGCGTCGTGGTTGGCGGTTCTTTTAGGCTTCCAAGATCACGGCGTTGCATGATATTGAGGCGCACAA
>JAJFGE010000113.1 GCA_021776295.1 Hyphococcus sp. | reverse complement strand
TGGCTGTTTTCGTCGCCGATGGATCTGTTTGCGCGTCAGCAAGGCAAGCGCGCAACACTTCCGCCGCCGGTTCAAGCTCACGCTCCTTGCGCATGGCGACGATGTTGCTCACCATTTCCCAGACATCGCCTTCCGCCTCAAAATGATCGCGGCGATCACCAAGGATTGGCGTGCGCCGGACCAGATCCCAGCTCAGCAGATCGCGCATGGAGTTCGATACATTCGAACGGGCAAGACCGAGCGTCGCTGCGATGTCTTCCGCCGTCAGGGGCGTTTCGCTAATCAGCAGCAAGGCATGAATTTGCGCAACGGAACGATTGACGCCCCAAGAGCCGCCAAGATCGCCCCAATGCAACACGAAGCGCTCAACGGCGGGGGTTAGTTTTACGGTTTTGTCTGTTGTTTCTGTCATAACAGAAATATCTGAAATAAACGAATAAAAAGCAACGAGGCAGGACGCCACAGGTGACATTGCGATCGTGGGATTAATCCCGGTAATCAGTGAAACTTGGCGCCATATTAGTAATATTGCGTTGAAATCGTCCCACGATTATGTATCTGACTGCTTAAATTAAAAAACTTATGGGAAATATCCCAATATGACTGAAATATCCGACCTCGTTCGCCGCGCCGAGAAGATTGCCGACCACGCGGAGCTGTCGCTCTCGACCGTCTCGCGCAAACTGTTGAACGACGGCAAGGGGCTCGCCCGGCTCAAATCCGGAGGGCAATGCACGATCAAAACCCTGGAGACGGCGCGGAAGCGTCTCGCCGTGCTTGAGCAAAGCTATGCGGCGAAAGATCAGCCGAGGTTGGAAGCTGTAACTCCCAAGCCTGACGTCTTGTCCGCCCATGCAATGACGCATCTTGACCGGCTGGAAGCAGAGAGCATCCACATCATGCGCGAGGTTGCGGCGGAAGCGGAAAATCCGGTGATGCTTTATTCGGTCGGCAAGGATTCAGCGGTGATGCTGCATCTGGCGATGAAGGCGTTCTATCCCTCCAAGCCGCCCTTCCCGCTGATGCATGTGGACACTACCTGGAAATTTAAGGAGATGATCGCGTTTCGCGACGAGACGGTCAAACGCCTCGGGCTTGATTTGATTGTCCACACCAATGCGGAAGGCGTCGCGCAAGGGATTAATCCGTTTACGCATGGTAGCCAAATCCATACCGATGTAATGAAAACCCAAGGGCTGAAACAGGCGCTCGATAAGCATGGATTCGACGCAGCCTTTGGCGGCGCGCGGCGCGATGAAGAAAAATCCCGCGCCAAGGAGCGCATCTTCTCGTTCCGCTCTGCGGAGCATCGCTGGGACCCGAAAAACCAGCGCCCGGAGCTTTGGAATATTTACAACACAAAGATCAGTCAGGGCGAATCGATCCGCGTTTTTCCCCTATCGAACTGGACCGAACTTGATATCTGGCAATATATCTACCGCGAGGCGATCCCCATCGTGCCGCTTTATTACGCCGCCAAGCGCCCGGTGGTGGAGCGCGACGGCGTGATGATTATGGTCGACGATGAGCGCATGCCGCTAAACAACGGCGAGCAACCGGTGATGGAAACTGTACGTTTTCGAACATTAGGGTGCTACCCGCTGACCGGCGCGGTGAAATCTGACGCCGCAACGCTTCCCGAGATTATCTCTGAAATGCTGACAGCCCGAAACTCCGAGCGAGAGGGACGGGTGATCGATCACGACCAGTCGGCGTCGATGGAAAAGAAAAAACAAGAGGGGTATTTTTGATGTCTGCACTTTTTTGCCGATCCTTCGAGACGCGGCTTCGCCGCTCCTCAGGATGAGGGCAGTTTGTTTTGCAAGTATTTTCTCTCAACAACCACCCCCCTCATCCTGAGGAGGGTTGGATATTGTTAAATATCCAACCCGTCTCGAAGGATCAGCCACGGACTCACTTGAATTAGCTTCTTTGAAAAAATGTGAATGTTAACATGGCCAACACCCCCCTCACCGCCGACGACAATGTCATCGATTATCTTGCCGCCCATGAACGCAAAGGCCTCATGCGGTTCATCACCTGCGGCAGTGTTGATGACGGCAAATCGACGCTTATCGGCCGACTGCTTTATGACTCAAAGCTGCTCTATGACGACCAGCTCGCAGCATTAGAAAGCGACACCAAAAAGCACGGCACCCAGGGCGAGAAAATCGACTTTGCACTGCTGGTGGACGGCCTCGCCGCCGAGCGCGAACAGGGCATCACCATCGATGTCGCCTATCGGTTTTTCTCTACCGAAAAGCGCAAATTCATCGTCGCCGATACACCAGGCCACGAGCAATATACCCGTAACATGGCGACCGGGGCCTCAACCGCAGATCTCGCCGTCATCCTGATCGATGCGCGCCGCGGCGTCCTCACTCAGACAAGGCGGCACTCCTATATCGCCTCCCTCCTCGGCATTCGTCATGTCGTGGTTGCGGTCAACAAGATGGACCTTGTCGGCTATTCCGAAAAAACCTTTCGCGAGATTGAAAGCGCCTATCGCGCCTTTGCCGAACCGCTGGGTTTTCAATCCACCGCCATCATGCCGCTGTCGGCGCTGGACGGCGACAACATCATCACCAAAAGTCCGTATACGCCATGGTATAATGGCGCCGCGCTGATGCCTTATCTTGAGACCGTCAATGTCCGCGAAGAACAAGGCGACAAACCGCTGCGCATGCCGGTGCAATGGGTGAACCGGCCGGATCTCGATTTTCGCGGCTTTGCCGGAACCATCGCCAGCGGAACCGCTCGCCCCGGCGATGAGATTGTCGTTCTGCCATCGGCCAAACGCTCCAAGGTGGCGCGGATTGTGACCATGGATGGCGACATGCAACAGGCCAGCGCCGATATGGCGGTGACGCTGACGCTCGAAGATGAAATCGATGTCTCCCGCGGCGACATTATTTGCGCTGGCAAGGCGCCGACGGAACAGACCGACCAATTCGCCGCGCATCTTTTATGGATGGCGGAGGAGAAGCTGTTTCCCGGACGGCAATATCTGTTGAAGACCGCAAACCGCATCGTCCCGGCGACGATCACCGCGCTGAAACACAAGGTCAATGTCAACACACTGGAGCATATGTCCGGCAAGACACTGGAACTCAACGAGGTCGGATTTTGTAACTTCAACCTGTCTCAGCCCATCGCTTTTGATCCCTATGCCGATAATCGCCGCACTGGCTCTTTCATTTTGATCGACAAGCGCACCAACGCCACGATCGGCGCAGGGATGATAGATTTCTCGCTGCGGCGCGCCCAGAATGTTCACTGGCAAGACCTCGACATTAATAAAACAGCGCGGGCGAATGCCAAACATCAACGCCCTTGCGTTCTCTGGTTCACCGGGCTTTCCGGCTCTGGCAAATCCACCGTCGCCAATCTGGTTGAAAAGCGCCTTCACGATTTGGGCCGCCACACCTATACGCTCGACGGCGACAATGTCCGTCACGGACTCAATAAAGACCTCGGCTTTACTGACGCCGACCGCGTCGAAAATATCCGCCGGGTTGCAGAAAGCGCCAAACTGATGGCCGACGCCGGACTGATCGTCTGCGTTTCGTTCATCTCGCCATTCCAGAGCGAACGCCGCATGGCGCGCGAATTGTTGGAGGACGGAGAGTTTGTTGAGGTCTACATCTCAACGCCGCTGGAAGTCTGCGAGCAGCGCGACGTCAAAGGGCTTTACGCCAAGGCGCGGCGCGGCGAGATCAAGAACTTCACCGGCATCGATTCAGCCTATGAGGCGCCGCAAAGTGCGGAGATCGATGTCGATACCTCAAACATCCCCGCCGCTGACGCGGCGGACGCGATTGTCGAATATCTCCAAGGCAAGGGATATCTGGAAGGCTGATACTCAATAGTAGCTCAAACTGTGCGGGGGCGCCGTCGTCGTCGAGAATATGACGCCCTGCCGCCGCCACAGCAGGCCGGAGTGTCTGCGTTTTTGCATGAATATGGGTTTTTTTAGGTATTACAGACGGTTGTGCCAAATGATTAACTAGTGTTAAGATTTGTCTGGACCAAATCATGAAGGGGGAGCTTTTCATGAAAAATATTCGTATTCCACTTGCGGCCATTGCTGCAGCGATCTTTACAACCACCGCAGCCAGCGCCGCGCCGGTAGATTTATCGAGCTGGACCGTAGACGGTGGCGGAAACTGGACCACCGCTGTTGATAATAACAGCGTGTTTCAAAGCCTGAACAGTGCGCCGACCGTTTTTCACAATGGCGTCGATAGTCAAGGCCTGTCGCTGGCCGGCACGATCACGGTCGAGTCAACAAGTGATAATGATTTTATCGGCTTCGTACTCGGCTACACTCAAGGCGACATCATTGGCAATTTGGATACGGATTACATCCTTGTTGACTGAAAACAAGGAACGCAGGCCGGATGGGACGCCGGACTTTCTATTTCCCGCGTTACCGGCCCAATAAGCGCCGGCGGCACAGACACCTCTGCGGACGCATGGCAACATGTCGGCAGTGTAGAATTATTAACGCGAGCCAATAATCTCGGCAATACCGGCTGGTTGGACAATACCACCTACTCCTTCCAGATTAACTTCACATCAACACTCATTAGCGTGCTTGTAGATGGCGTTCTGGAACTGCAAGTCGCCGGATCGTTCGCCAACAGCGCGTTCGGTTTTTACAACTTTTCACAACAGAGCGTACGCTATGCGGGCATTACCGAAGATATATTGCCGCCGGAAATTCCAATCCCTGGCGCACTGCCGCTGATGCTTACGGGCATGGGGCTTGTCAGCTTCCTCAAGCGTCGAAAACGCAAAGCCTAAGGGCGTCGCTCAATTGAATGCCTGATCTGAAAGCGCCAATTTGCAATAGCAGATTGGCGCTTTTGTTATGGCGCCACTAGGGTTGGTCGCCGATAACTGCCGTCCGCACGCACCGCCATGTCTGCGCGCTCCCCGCCACCAGCAGCGGCCTTCCTTGCGTCGCTTGCGGCGCGTATGGCGCGCCATTGTCGAGATATTCCGCCCTGCCGCCAATCTCGCGCAACATCAACACGCCGGCAACGTGGTCCCATGGGTGGACGCGCGCATAGAGCGCAAAGTCGCGCAATCCACGAATGAGGTTGATATAGCCGTATGCGGAGCAGTGCACCGGCTCGGTCTCAAAACTCTCTTTGAGCTTGGGAATAATCCGCGATTTCCAGGGCTCCGCCAGATTGCCAATCGCGCGATAGCCTTTGAGCGGTCCTTGTGTCGCCGCAACCGGCGCCAGCGCCTCGCCGCGCCAACTCGCACCGTCGCCTTTTGAGCCGATGGCGAAGGCTTTGTCGGGAATGGCGTAAATCCACCCCTGGCGTATTTCTCCGTCCTCAACCAGCGCCACGATAGAGCCGAATTCCGGCCGTCCCTGGACAAAATTGCGCGTTCCATCCAGCGGATCGACAATCCAGAAGGCGCCGTCGCCTTTTAGGCGCTCGACAATCGCCGGCTCGCGGGCGGCGATCTCCTCACCGATAAAGCCGGCGCCCGGATAAAGATCGCCTAGCGCATGCTCCAGCCTTGCCTCGGCGGCCTGATCGGCGGCGGTGACAAAATCATTGGGTCCAGATTTCGTTTCAATGTCGGATGTGGCGAGCTTGCCGTAGCGCGAAGCGATTTCTTCTTCGGCAATCTCGGCGATGATCGCCGCGACCTTATCCGGATTGATGATCATGCGGTTTTGTGCGCGATGACGCCCACCGCATCCGCATGTGCCTCGCGGGCCGCCGGAAAAGATTTGAGGAACTGGCCTCGTGCTTTTAGCGAAAGCCGCGCTTCCACAAACAGGCCTGCCTTGTCGGCGCGCTCGTCAATAACCTCAGCATGTTGATGGAGCCAGGCGCGCGCGGCGCCATCCGCCGCCGGGATCACAATTAGAATGGTCTCATGCGCCGCCGTCAGGGTTTCTTCAACAAAATCGAGAAGCTGATCGACGCCAGCGCCAGTCTCGGCCGATATCGCGACCCGCACCGGTATCTCCATTGTACCAGCGCCACCGGTCTGACTTGCCCGGGAGAGAACTTCGACGCGTTCACACTCTTCGTCACTCAGCAGATCAATTTTATTGAGCGCTTCGATCACCGGGCGCTCATCGTCCTGTGCAATGCCGAGCGCCGCCAGCACGGCAATCACGTCGTCGCGCTGGGCTTCGGTGTCTTGATGGGCAAAGTCGCGGACATGGATGATGACATCGGCTTCAAGCACCTCTTCCAATGTGGCGCGGAACGCCGCGACCAGCTCGGTCGGCAGCTCAGAGATAAAGCCAACCGTGTCGGAAAGGATAAGCGTGAGACCCGACGGCAGATCGATCGCCCGCATGGTCGGGTCAAGCGTAGCAAATAACAGGTCCTCGGCCTTGACCGCGGATTTGGTGAGACGGTTGAACAGCGTCGACTTGCCGGCATTGGTGTAGCCGACAAGGGCCGCTACCGGATGCGGCGCGCGCTTGCGCTTGGCGCGTTGCAGCGCTCTGGTGCGCTTTACATCTTCCAGTTTCTTCTTGAGGCGGACGATCTTGTCGGCGAGCGCCCGGCGGTCAGATTCGATTTGCCGCTCGCCCGGCCCCCCAAGAAAGCCGGCACCGCCGCGCTGACGTTCAAGGTGGGTCCATGACCGCACCAGCCGCGAGCGCTGATAGTCAAGATGCGCCAGCTCAACTTGCAAACGGCCCTCCGCCGTCTGCGCCCGCTCGCCGAAGATCTCTAAGATCAGCGCCGTGCGATCAAGCACTTTTGCATCCCAGGCGGTTTCCAAATTGCGGTGCTGCACCGGCGTCAACGCGCCATCGACAATGACCAGTCCCGGACGCGGCTCAGAGGCGTCCAGCTGCGCGCGTATCTCATCAACCTTGCCGCCGCCAATCAGCGTCGCCGGCCTCGGCCGGTTAACCGAAATAACTTTCGTATCAACAACGCGAAGATTAATCGCCGCGGCAAGCCCGGCGGCCTCGTTCAGCCGTGCCTCAGGCAAGCGTGCGCCCGTCGCGCCTTTCAGCGCCGGGTGAATGATTATTACAATTTCCTGATCCGCTGCGGGCGTCATTTATTCTTCGTCGCCATCGCCGTCCCAAAGCGTGACCGGTTGTTGCGGCATTACGGTTGAAATCGCATGCTTGTAGACCAGCTGCGCATGGCCGTCGCGCTTCAGCAAGACACAGAAATTATCAAACCAACTGACAATACCTTGCAGCTTAACGCCGTTCACAAGAAAGATCGTGACCGGGGTTTTTGATTTGCGAACGTGATTGAGAAAAGTGTCCTGAAGGTTCTGTTTTTTATCGGTCATTGGGGCTGCACTCCGCCTCATTGTTATAATTTTTGCAATGCAGCATCATTGTGGCCGCTGAATGGCCCTGAGGCAACCGGTTTTAGCCCTTTTAGGTCCCGGAAACGCGACGGGCGCGTTCCTTATAGGCTTCACGCAGGCGCAAAGTGACACGGCCCGGGGCGCCGTCGCCAATTTTGACGCCGTCAATTTGGACCACCGGCGTCACCAAATTCGTGGCAGATGTGATAAATGCCTCAGCGGCGCTTTGCGCCTCGCTGACGCTGAAAGGCCTCTCCTCGGCCCGCATTTGCAAATCCTTGGCGCAGGCCAGCGCCGTCTCGCGAGTGATGCCGCCGAGAATGTCGTGGCCCTTCGGATGGGTGACGAGGATGCCGTCAGCGGTGACAATCCAGGCATTGGAGGATGTGCCTTCGGTCACTTTTCCATCGCGCACCAGCCAGCTCTCAGCAGCGCCGGCTTCAACCGCGGCCTGCTTGGCCATCACATTCGGCAACAGGGAAATCGACTTGATATCGACCCTGCCCCAGCGAATATCCGGCGCCGTGATGACGCCAACGCCTTTGGCCGCCTGGGCGTCGCTTTGATCGAGGTCGAACCGCCGCGCAGTCATGATCAGGGCTGGGGCAACTTCGTCTGCTGGAAACGGATGGTTGCGGGGCGCAACGCCGCGCGTCACCTGAATATAGACCAGTGCATCCCTAAGCCGGTTCCGGCGCAGCACTTCGTTCATTACCACCTTCAGCGAAGCAACACCCATCGGCATGCGAATGCGCAATGCACCGAGCGAGCGCTCCATCCGCGCGAGGTGGCCCTCCATATCCCAATAGCGCCCGCCAATGACGAGGCAGACTTCATATATTCCGTCTGCGAACTGATAGCCGCGATCATCAATATGCACCATGGCCTGGCTATGCGGGCCATATTGGCCGTTGTAATATGCAATTCTCGCCATGGTTTAAAGAAATCTCCAAAACACTCGGTTGAGTAAAGCCAGCGCCACCGCCGCCTCAAGCCTGCCGAGGATCATCGCCACCAGAAGCAACCACCGGGTCGGCCCCTCAAAGATCGCATACCCGTCCGCTGCGCCTTCGGCAAGCTGAAGCAAGGGCCCAGCATTGGCGAGCGCCGCCGTCGCCGCCGCTGCTGCGACTTCAAATGAGTGCCCGCCAAATGACAGCGCCACAACCAACCCCGCCAGCATCATCGTAAACACCAGAAAATGTATCCACACGCCAAGCTCGTTGGCGACGCGGCGGCTGCCGAAAACTGCGCTCGGCGCAACGAGCCGGCGGATTTCCTCGCGGGCGCGGCGCATGATCACCAGCCAGCGCAGAATTTTAAATCCGCCCGCGGTCGAAACCGCCGCGCCGCCGATAATCGCCGTCACCATTACCGCAATGAGAGGCGGCGCCTCGCCGATGACATAGCCGTTAGTCGACAATAGCGAGGCGGCATTAAAAATTTGCGGCGCCGCCAATCGCACATCACCAGCGCCGGCGAGCACCCAGAACATCACCCCGACAACAACAAGAATGATCAAATAGGCGCCGGTTTCAACATCGCGCACACGCTCCTTGGCGCCTCGCGCAAGGCGGGCGATCAGGATAAAATTGGCGCCGCTGAAAACCAACACAAAAAACAAAACGCCGCTGACGGCGGGCGCATAAGCGCCGAGGCCATCGGCGTTTGGCAAAAACCCGCCCGAGGCCACGCCCGACAATGCGAGGATCACCGCATCAAAGGCCGGTGCGCCGGCGATGGTGAGGCTAAAAAGGGCGAATAATGTCGCCATCGCATAGACCGAAGCAAACGCCCTAACCGCATTGCGTAACGGGCGAAGGTAAGACGCATCATCGCCACGCGAGAACGGCGGCAGCAATGTATCGATGCCGATGAAAGCGGGTCGGATAAAGATCGCAGCAGCGATAGAAATCGACGCCAAGCCGCCAAGCCATTGCAGTAGCGCGCGCCACAACATCCCCGCCGGGCTGGCAATGGCCTCGCTACTGGAAAGCCAGCCGCCGGTGGTCGTAATCGCGCTTACGGCTTCAAAATAGGCGGCGCCATAGGAGAGCGAGCCCATGGCGAAGGGAATGGCGGCGAATGCCGGAACCAGCGCCCACCATAACAGGACGATAATGAGAGCGCCGCGAAAGTCTGTCGGCGGACGCTTGCCGATGCTAGCGACATAAGCGCCGCCTGCCGCCATAAACGCCGCCGTTACGCCGAAAAGATAAGCGCCGGCGCTGTCTTCGCCGCCGATTATCGCCACTAGCATCGGCGCGATCATCGCCGCGCCAAGCACCAGCAACATAGCCGAAAACCCGCGAAGGATACTTGTCAGACCCATGCTGCGCCGTCCTTGCCCCAACTGTTTGGGCCCCTGACGGTTGGAGCGCGCCCGTTTGTGGGCCAGCCATTTGGGTGATTAAAAATATTCAATGCTGACACGGAACATCTGTTCTACGTCTTTGACGTTCTCGCGCATCGACATCAGGACAATGCGGTCGCCGGCATTGATGACGGTATCGCCGGTTGGCATTTGTACCTCGCCATCGCGCAGCACCGCGCCGATCATTACACCTTCCGGCAGTTTCGCCTCGCGCAGGGGTTTGTTGACCAGCGGCGAGGTTTCAAGCGCCACCGCATCGACCAGTTCCGCCGCGCCGTCGGAAAGAGAATATACGCCTTTGATGCGTCCACGCCGCACATGCTGCAAAATCGTTGAGATGGTTGTCGCTCTCGGATCGATAAACCGATCAATGCCGACCGATTCGCAAACCGGGCCGTAATCACTGTCATTGATGAGCGCCATGGAACGCCGCCCGCCTTCGCGCTTGGCGACAACGGAGGCTAAAATATTGACCTGATCGTTGTCGGTGACCGCAACAACGGTTTCCGCCTCGCTGACGCCGGCCTCGCGCAAGATAGACCGGTCGAGACCGTCGCCGAGGAGAACGATGGTGCGCTCCAGCTCTTCGGCTAAAAATTCCGCGCGCTTGCGGTCGCGCTCGATGATGCGGATTTTCATCGCGCCCAGCTTTTCAAGCCCTTTGGCGACGAACAGGCCGACATTGCCGCCGCCGATAATGACCACACGGCGGGCTCTGCTGGCCGCCTCGCCCATAATTTCCAATGCGCGCTGGACGTCGTTGCGGTCAGCAATAAAATAAATCTGATCGTTGACCTCCAGCTGGTCGCCGGCATGGGCGCGCCACATTCTCTCACCGCGCCGAATGGCGACAATGGTAATTTTCAAATCCGGAAAAAGTTCGGCGACCTGACGCAACGGCGTGTTGATGATTGCGCAATCTTCACGAAGCTTAACGCCAACCGCCCAGATCCGCCCATCGGCAAACGATGTCACCTCAAACGCGCCCGGCGTCGACATTCGGCGCATGATGGCTTCGGAAACTTCGCGCTCCGGCGAGATGATGACGTCAATCGGCATGTGTTTGCGGGCGTATAGATCGGAGTATTTCGGATCGAGATACGCCCCTGCCCGCACCCGGGCGATTTTCGTCGGCACGTTAAAAAGCGTGTGCGCGATCTGACAGGCGATCATATTGACCTCGTCAGAATAGGTCACCGCGATCACCATATCAGCCTCGCGCGCACCCGCCTCTTCCAAAATTTCAGGGTATGCGCCATTGCCGACAACGCCGCGCACATCAAGGCGTTCGGCGACCGTGCGGATCAGCTCTTTTGACTGATCAATAACGGTGACTTCATTGTCCTCGCGAGAAAGCCGGCGGGCGATGCCGACACCGACACGCCCGGCGCCGCAAACGATCACTCTCATGATCTATCCTTAAATTTCGGCGCTCTTGATTAAGCGCTCTCTGCTCTGGCCTGTCCGCTTACGCCTAACG
>JAJFGE010000112.1 GCA_021776295.1 Hyphococcus sp. | reverse complement strand
TCCACATAGATCAGAAAAAACCCGCTTTCCGCATCCAGCGCATGGCGCAACAGCGAAGGGTCCAGCCATTCAATCGGATCGCCGTTTTTGCGCGGCGTGTCCTCGCCATAAACTTCAATGACTGCAATATCCTCGCGGATGAGGGCGGGGATTGCCGGCTTCAAAAGCCGCCGCTGCATCCGGCAGGCGGCGTGGTTCGCCGACGGGCCGATAATGAACAGCGTGTTGCGGGGTGAGAATTTTTTGACCGGATCGGCGCGACGAAGATTGGCGCCAATCTCCGGCAGCAGATTAGGCCGTATCGACAACACGGCGGCGATTGAGCCAAACACCAGGCAGATCGCAATGAATAAGAAGGACAGGCCCATAATCGCTCTAATTTACCGCTTCGTTCTTTCTACCGGGTTAAGCAATTAACTGGCCAGTTAAGCTTTTTTCAGGATGTGCGCCGCCCGCATGGGCGCGCGCCGCCAGCCGGATGGTTAACAGACCTTAACAGAAATAGCCCGTCAGACGAAGGGCGCAGCCAGACCGCGCCGTCAGGTGATAAAACGGGAGATTTCTTCGGCCAGAGTGATGTTCGGCTGAAACCCGAGATCGCGCCGGACAAGCGCAGTCTCAACCCAGCTCCGCCCCACATGGTCGCTTTCTATGCGCCACGCAGCATCTCGTCATAAAGCCCGTCTTGAACGCTTTGCCGCCTACGCACCATATAGAACGCCAGCGCGCCTTGCGCAAAGCCGATGGCGAGGAACAAATCGACCGCCTCCAGCGAAGTTCTGGGAACCAGCAACACCAGCAACGAACCGATCATCGCGCCGGCGGCGTTGAGCATGTTGTTGGCGGCGAGGATGCGGGCGCGCTTGTCGGCGGGCGCGCGTCGTTGCACAGCCGCTTGCATTGGCACCACAAAAACGCTGGTTGATATTGACGCCAGTACAAAAGCGGTGGCAAGAATGTAGGACCGCGCGGTGGAAAAGAACGCGCCCGCATTGAGGAACGATCCGTCATCGGGCGGCGCAAAACCTGCGCTTAAAAAGTAGACAACCAGGATCATGCACCCGGCGGCAAGCGCGCCGACGGTTGCAAAGCCGAGCCCGCTGCGGCCCTTGGCGAGCAGCGAGGCGGCGGTCGCGCCCAGCGCCGCGCCAATCGCAAACAGCCCCATCATCACCGCCACCACACTTCCGTCGCCGCCAAGCGTATCGCGAACAAAAAACGGCACCGCGACCGTCACCAATGCGCCGACCGACCAGTACCAGGCAACGCCGAGCAAGGGCCGCCAAACGCCGCGGGCGCGAAAGGCGCGCCCAATTAATATCGGCGTTTGCGCCAGGCCGTTCCAGCTGATGGCGAGATCGGGCGCATTGGCGGCGGCTGGCGGGGCTGCGCGAATGGCGAGCCATCCGCCAAGCGCGGCGACGACCAGCAACGCTGAGACGATGAGCGGGCCGTTTGGCGCGATGATTAAAAATCCGCCAGCGACAATGCCGAGCATGACCGAGACAAACAGGCCGCCACTACAAAACGCGTTGGCGCGCACCAGCTCTTCCGGGGCAAAATATTTCGGCATCGCGCCGGTGCGCACAGGGCTGAAAAACGCCGACTGCGCGCCCATCAAAAACAAAGCCAGGATGAGAATGAGGGCGTTGCCGGTAGCAAAGCCTACCGCGGCGACAATCATCAGTAACAGCTCGATGAATTTGGTGCGCCGAAACATCATCGCGGTCTCATATTTGTCGGCGAGCTGGCCGGCGATGCTTGAAAAGATCAGCATCGCGACCGGAAACAGCGAGCCGACAACCGGCAGCGCGTCGTCATTGCTGATCAGCGGCGCGGCAAACAGGGCGTAGATCAGCGCCACGGACAGCGCCTGTTTGAGCATATTGTCAGTAAAGGCGCCGAGCGAGAGCGCGGTCCACATCGGCAGAAAGCGGCGCTGAAAGAATAGCGGCAGCCGGGTTTGCGGCGCGGCAGCAATATCCGCCTGGCTCTGGGCTGGAGCTGTCATGTTTTCGTCAAGCCGCACATCAAGTAATCCTTGCCGGCATGGGAGGAGCCATGCCATCCGCTCCGGGGTAGCGGCGGCGGCCGCGCTTGCCAAGGGAGGGCGTCTGACAAGCGCGCCACGGATCCGCCCTTTTGCGGCCTTTGACCTCGGGCGGGCTGATTTTCCGGCCCTCGGGAGCGGCATTGGCCCAAACGGCGCTTGCGCCGTGAGCCGAGGCCTCCGTCTTCAGCCGGACATCTTCACGCGCGCGCATTGCAACCGGGAACGTGATCGTTATATATCCGCCAACCAAGCGTCGGCGGCGGGGTTGATGCTGCGCGGCCCAAATCGCTGAACTTCCCGAGGAGACCGACAAGATGTGGATATCGCCCGCTTATGCGCAGGCCGCCCAGACCGCCGCGCCCAACCCGTTGATGCAGTTGGCCCCGCTGGTCTTCATCTTTGTGATCTTTTACTTCCTGCTGATCCGCCCGCAAATGACAGCGCGCAAAAAACATGCGGAAATGATCTCCAAAGTCCGCCGCGGCGACGTTGTCGTCACCGCCGGAGGCCTTATCGGCAAGATCACCAAAGTTATCGACGACAATGAAGTGATGGTCGAACTTGCCGATAAGGTTGCGGTCAAGGTCGTCAAATCGACCCTCAGCGATGTGCGCACCAAGCCGGAACCTGCCGCTAACGATAAATAACCAAAACCAGCGCAGCGATATTTTCGCTTGGGAGCGCCTCGCCCATGTTGCAATTTTCAAAAGTTCAAACCGCCGGCATAGTCGGCCTCATCGTATTGGGATTGATGTTTGCCGTCCCCAATTTTTTGAGCGAAACACGGCGCGACGCCCTGCCGGGTTTTTTACCTAAGACGACAATCAATCTCGGCCTGGACCTTCAGGGCGGCTCATATCTGTTGCTGGGCGTTGATACAAAAAAAGTCATTGATGATCGCATGCGGTCGATGATGTCGGATATTCGCCGCGAGATGCGGCCCAACCGGGGCGCTGGCCGCGAGCGGGTATCGATCGACAACCTCGCCTATAATGAGGCGACCAAAGTCGTCACATTGCGCTTGCGCGATGCGGGTGATCTTGAAGGCGCGCGCGATCGGGTGCGGGATCTGACCCGCGGCGGTTTTGGCGGTGGGCTCGGTCTTGGCGGGCGGCCCTATACGGTCTCAGTGAGTGATGCGCGCATTGAAATATCAATGACCCAGGAAGCGGAACGGTTCTATTCTCGCGAGGCGGTGCGCGATTCGATTGAGGTGGTGCGCCGGCGGATTGATCCGGCGGGCAACAAGGAAGTCTCAATTCAACCCCAGGGCGCGGCGCGCATCGTCGTACAGGTGCCGGGCGATGACGATCCCGAGGCGCTCAAAGCGATCATCAACCGCACCGGCCAGCTCTCGTTTCACCGCCGGGACCCGACCGTCAATCCGAGCGATGCCGCCGCGGGCCTCTTACCGCCGGGCCGCATGCTGGTCCCGTTTGCAGATTTGGAAGGTTCGGGCGGGGCGCCAATGGTGTTGTTTGAGGACGCGGAAGTCACCGGGGATATGGTCCAGACAGCATCGATGTCGGCAAATTCTGATGGCGGCGGTTTCCAGATTAATTTTACCTTCGACAGCCGCGGCGCCAGGCGGTTTGCCAAGTATACGCGCAACAATATCGGCTCGGTGTTTGCTATCGTCCTTGATAACGAAATCATCTCGGCGCCAACCATTCAAACCGCCATCACCCAAGGCAGCGGCCGCATCACGGGTAATTTTTCAGCGCAAGAAGCAGCCGACACCGCGCTCTTGATCCGTTCCGGCGCCTTGCCGGCGGAGCTGACAACGCTGGAACAACGCTCGGTCGGGCCAGACCTCGGACGCGACTCTGTGAAAGCTGGAGCCGAGGCGCTGATCATCGGCTTTATCGCCGTCATCGTTTACATGGTGCTGAGCTATGGCCGGTTCGGCGTCTATGCCGATATTGCGCTGATCGCCAATATTATTCTTATCGCCGGCATATTATCTTTGCTCGGATCCACGCTGACGCTGCCCGGCATTGCCGGGATTGTGTTGACCATCGGCATGGCGGTCGATGCAAACGTGTTGATCTTTGAGCGTATCCGCGAAGAGCTGGCGGGCGGCAAAACGCCGATTAACGCCGCCGAAGTTGGTTATCAAAAAGCCTGGTCGGCGATCCTTGACGCCAACGTCACGACATTTCTGGCGGCGCTCATTATGTTCCAGCTTGGCGCCGGTCCTGTGCGCGGCTTTGCCATCACCCTTGCGGTGGGTGTCGTGACATCCGTCTTCACCGCATATGTGCTGACACGGCTATTCGCGGGAGGCTATCTCCTGTCGAAACGGCCAAAAGCAATGGCGTTATAGGAGAGGCCGCGCAAATGTTTTTAAAACTCATCCCCGACGACACGCATATTCAATTCACCCGTATGCGCGTTGCGGCGCTGGCCTTTTCAGCGGCTTTAATTGTTGGCTCGTTCGTGGCGTTGTTTGAAGTGGGGCTTAATTTCGGCGTCGATTTTCGCGGCGGGGTGACGATTGAATTTACCGATAATGAGCCGATCGATATTGGCAAAGTGCGCAGCGTGGTCTCCGCCCTTGGCTTGGGGGATGTAAAGGTTCAAACCATTCAGGATTTTGCCGACACCGAAGAGGCGGTGGTTGTCTTCATCGAGCAACAAGACGCCGAGACCGAAACCTCTGAAGGCGGACAAGACAACAGCGCCGCGACCGGTGTCGTTGGCGATGTGGCGCAGCAGGATGCGGCGATGCAGGTTCAAGAGGCGCTCAAAGCCCTCCTCGGCGACGATATTGAGTTCCGTAAAATCGATGTGGTCGGTCCAACGGTTTCCGGCGAACTGATCCAGAAAGGCGCGATCGCCGTCGTCCTCGCGATTGGCATGATGTTGATCTATATCTGGCTGCGCTTCGAATGGCAGTTCTCGCTCGGCGCCATCGTTGCGCTTATCCACGACGTGATCATCACCCTTGGCATGTTTTCTGTGACCCGGCTTGAATTTAACCTCGCGATTATCGCGGCGATTTTGACCATTGTCGGCTATTCGATGAACGACACTGTGGTTGTCTATGACCGGGTGCGGGAGAATTTGCGCAAGTATAAAAAGAAAGACCTGGCTGAGCTGCTTGACCTGTCGATCAACGACACGCTGTCGCGCACGGTGATGACGTCGGTGACGACGCTGCTGGCGCTAGCCTCTCTGGCGGTGTTCGGCGGCGAAGTGTTGCGCGGCTTTACCATGGCGATGATCTGGGGGATCGTGATCGGCACCTATTCATCGATTTTCGTCGCCTCGCCATTCTTGTTGGCGACAGGCGTCAAACGCGACTGGTCAAAGCAAACCGCGACGGCGGCGCCGTGAATTGTATCGCCCACAGCGTTCGTAAAGCACACCCGCCTTCGAATCAATCAGAACCCCAAATATTCAAGGTTACGGTGTCGCTGCTACCGTACAAGGCTGGCGTTCATAGCGGGACGATTATCATCAAACACTAATAACCAGCCGCTGATTCTGGCGGGCTTAATGGTTAATTCCAATCCATTTTTTATCGACCGCCCGCGTCTGGAATCTGTTTGCTTCCAGATTTCGCCATTTGTCATAGCAATATATTGCTGGTTTGTCGCACTGTATCGCCATGATTTCAAAACAGTGACGCGGTAGGCTTGGCGTTTCTTGTTAGGTTTCGCCGCCTCCGCCGCTGCTTGTCTTTCTTCTTCCAGGTCGTCAGCACGCATTATAACGAATTTCGGCTTTTTGGCGTCGTCTTTCTCGCTGTCAGGAGTTCCGGGAGCGGCAACCATAGCGGGAATTGATTTTTCTTCTGTGGCTGGCGGCGCCTCATGAGCCTCGTTCACAGCTGTATCTGCAGAAGCAGATTCTAGAGGACTAGATTCGCCACGCACGGCGCGCGCCAACCCCTCAAAGCAGGCAAGGCGGTCCACGGTATCCCGCACCTCCGAGCAATATTGCAGAGTTTGCTCAACCGTAAGTGTTTGGGCGCTCTGGGCCATGGATACGAGAAATGTAGCCCCAATCAACAACGCGACATTCATAAACAATTCCCCTTCATTATGCCCTTCTACAGTCTCATACTCGAGTGAATATGCGGAATTTGAGCTGCGATAGTAGAGCGATCTGAGATATGGCAGGTTTCTGATGCGTTTATGCAACGCCTGACGCGAAAATGACAGATGGTGGAGGGTATGAATTGACTATTTTTACCCACGGTCAATAAGCTCACTTCAAGAAGTTGGGATTTTGTAACAGGATTGCGCAAGGCACTGACGTGTCGAGCCGTGTCTTAACTTCACCGGATATAAATAAGGGGCTATCTCATGAAAAATGAAGACACTAAGGCTGGGACGCATGTATTTTACCGCGCGTTATTGGCCACAGGCGCATCAGCCTTTGCGCTTGGCGCTGCTACGGTTGCTTATGCGCAAACAGAAGGCGATGCAGATCTCGCTGAAACAAACGACACTATTGTCGTTACAGGCTCTCGGATTGCTAGAACTGGCATCGACACTGTACGACCGGCAATTGGCGTCGATGCTGAGGCGTTGGACACGCGCGCATTCACCAACATTGCGGATGCGTTGAACGAGGTTCCGGCTTTTGGCGGCGGCATCACGCCGAACGGCAACGTGAATGGCTTCACGGTTGGCCAGAATTTTGTTGACCTGTTTGATATGGGCTCACAGCGCACGCTGACCCTGGTTAACGGTCGCCGGTTCGTTTCCTCGAACACACCAACTATTTTTGGCTCTGAAGCGGGTACACAGGTTGACCTGAACGCAATTCCGGTCGCATTGCTTGAGCGGATCGAAATCGTGCCGCTCGCCGGCGCCGCCGTTTACGGGTCGGACGCAATTGCCGGTACGGTCAACGTGATCCTGCGCGACGACTACGAGGGTTTTGAATTCTCAGGGCAGTACGGCGTCACTGAAGAGGGCGACGGCGAACAATGGCAGGTGCAAACCGTATTTGGCACCAACTTCGCCGATGACCGGGGCAATGTTACGTTTTCCGTTGAGTACAACAAACAAGAAGGCCTGGTGCGTTTGGATCGCCCGGAAATTTATGGAAACAATCCAGATTTCTTGAGTTTTGGCGGTCAGGATCTTGATGGCGACGGCACGAATGACGATGTCGACGGCGACGGACTTCCAGACACATTTCAGCGCATCGTCGAGGGCGGCCAACGCGTACAATTGCTGTCATTCGGCGGCTCTGTATCGGTTCCGCCGGCGTTTTTCGCGCCGTCTGTCGGCTTTGGCGCGCTTGCTGATGGAAACTTTTACCAGTTCGACGGACAAGGCGACTTACAAACCTGCGAACCTGGTGAAACCCCCGCAGGCTCTATTTTCTTCGCTTATGGAGGCACGTGCGGCGTTGACTTCTTCGATTCGGTTACTCAGATCCGCGCTGACCTGGAACGTTTCATTACGTCAGGTTTCGGGCATTATGATCTAACGAATGATGTTCGCTTTTTTCAGGAATTTACCTTTGCAAATTCCCGAGCAACGGAGCTTCTAAATCAGGGCGGCTTTCAAAGCTTCCCATTTGGCGGCACTTCGGGTCCGATTTCGGTGTCTGTTGACAATCCGTTCCTGACCAGCCAGGCGCGCGGTATTCTCGTTGGGAACGGGCTCGCGTCATTTAATGTCAACCGGTTCAACAATGATCTGGTTCAGTCTGGCGAAAACAATACGGAAAACTTTACCTGGCGTTCTGCAAGCGGATTTGAAGGCGACTTTGAATTTGCGGACCGTAATTTTAACTGGGAAGTCAGTGCGGTTTTCGGTCAATCCGATATCGAAACCCAAAGCGCAGGCATTGTCGATGGCCGTTTCTTGAATGCAGTTGATGCTGTTTCGCTGGATGCTACTTCTATGGCGCCAATTCTGGCCACCCTTTCGCTTGTCGATGGAAGTGGCGACGGCTTCGCTGATGGCGACCTTGACTTCGATGGCGACGTTGATAGCGCTGACGCGGTAGAGTTCTTTAACACCGCTGGCGGTAGCGGCGTGACCGGTGCTAGCCTTGGAGATATTGTCTGTCAGGTTAATATCGATAATGCACTGGGCGCCTTGACCGGCTTTAACACACCAGCCTCAGGCGGTGGCATTACAGATGGCGATCTACCGTTCGCCGACGGTTGTGTGCCGCTAAATCTATTTGGGGAAGGTAACCAGACGAATCAGGCGCTCAGCTTTATTTCTGGCGGCGGTCCTCGTATTACATCGTCCGATATCGGTCAGCGTGTGTTTACCGCCAACTTTGGCGGCGAGGCATTTGAGCTTCCAGGCGGTATGGTCGGGTTTGCGATTGGCTTCGAGAACCGTCGGGAAACTGCGATATTCAGTCCGGGTCTTGGTACCTCGGTTCCGATTACCCGGAGTTCGCCATTCCCCGTAACAACCGGCAAGCTCAACACTATTGAGTTTTACGCTGAGACTTTGGTGCCAGTCGTTTCCACGGATATGAATGTTCCGTATGTGGATATGTTTGAGCTCTCCGGCTCTATTCGCCGGGTTCGTAATGCTATTACAGATCCGAACGAAAATAAGGCGGTCGATAGTGTTACGGCGTATGAGTTTGGCGGACGTTTGTCGCCGGTCGACGACATTACTTTCCGTGGCTCGCGTACTCAATCCATTCGTACACCGTCGCTCGTTGAGCTCTTTACGCCAAGAGTACAGTCATTTATCTCAGGTGACGATCCCTGTGATAACCGCGAAGTTAATCAGGGACCCAATCCTGCTGTTCGTCGGGCTAACTGTATTGCAGCGGGCGTATTGGATCCGGACACATTTGTTTCAAACATCCAAAACGCCACCGCGATCGGTAATACCACCGGTAACCCCGGACTGGTTCCTGAAATCGCGAAGGCATGGACAATTGGTGTGGTCCTGGAGCCGCGCTGGGTTGACAACCTTACGATCACGGCTGACTTCTTTAATATTGCAATTGCGAACAGAATTGAGAATTTCGATATTGAAGCACTTTTGGAAACATGTTTCGACAGTACGGACTTTCCGAACGTTCCTGCATGTGGCCAATTCCAACGTGATCCGACAGGACAGGTTATTAACCCGGAAGAGCTTTTCCTGAATGCTGCTATTTCCCGCTACCGCGGCGTTAGCATGCAAATGCTCTATAATTTCGACCTTGCTGAAGCTGTTGGCAATGTACAAAAAGGTTGGAGCGACCGTGACTTGGGTGAGGTTCGCTTCAATTTCAACGTACTGCGCAATATCTCAGACAAAGTGCAGGTTGTAACAACGCGTCCGGCAGATGAGGACATTGGCGACTTTGCCGATCCGACCTGGGAAGGTACGTTTGATACCGTATGGGAGAAAGGGCCAATGCGCTTCTTCTACCGTGTCGAATACCAGGACAGCCCCTTGCTTGACGAGACTGGTCAGGAATTTTTCCTGGATGACAATGACGAGCTGATATTTGATACGCGTGCGCGTCTCATCCACAACATGTCATTTGCTTACACGTTGTTTGATCAGACAACGGTACAGTTCTCCGTCGATAACCTTCTCGACCGGAAACCGAACCGTTTCGAAGCCGGGGCAGCATATTTTGGCATCGACGAAGAACTTGGTCGTCGTTATACCTTCCGCCTTCGTTCTCAGTTCTAGAAACAAGGCTACTCACCAACTGAAAACGGGGCGCTAAAGCGCCCCGTTTTTTGTTCAAGATCGCCAAAGGCGCACCAGTGTTGCGACTTGCTCCTCCTTGTCATCGGCGTGATCGGGTCCCGTGCATTTGTCATTCATTAGGCTTTCCTTTTATTGCTTTCAGGTCGGACGGGACATAAACATTGGGCTCTGATTCTACGATGCCGCCGGGTTCCAATGGATAAGCTACAAGTACCGGCGCTTGCGCTGGACTATTGCCAAGACATGGTGCGCCGGCAGGATGAAGACCGCTGGCTGGCGGCGGGCTATGCGCAAGGCGATGCGCAGCGCCGGTTGCTGGCGCTTTATGCGTTCCACATCGAGCTCAGAAATATTCCCGTCGCGGTGAGCGAGCCGCCATTGGGCGAAATCCGGCTGCAATGGTGGCGCGAAGCGTTGCAGGAAATTCGCGATGGCAAGCGCCCGCGCGCGCATCCGGTGGTGGAAAGTCTCGCCGCCACAACATTCGGGGCTGCAATCGAGCGCGCTATAGATGCGTCGGCGCGCCCGCTTTATGGTGAAGGGTTTACAACCATAGACGAGCTCGCCGACTGGCTGACGGCGGCGGAGGCGACATTTGACGGTGTTGCGGTCAGCCTCCTCGGTGGCGATGAAGCGCTTTGCACCGCGGCTGTTAAAGCCGGAACCGCGTTTGCGCTGGCGCGCGAAGGGGCAAATCTGGCGCCGGGGCTTGCCGGGGAAATCCCTGTTCGCTCACGCTCAATTTTAAGCGACGCAACGGCGGGTTTGCAAAATGCTCCGCCAGACATCGCCCCAGCGCTGGCGCATCTGTCGCTGACGCGCCGCTATCTCAACCGTCAGCGAGGGGCATTCCCGCTTACAAAGCGGTTGCGGATTTTCATCAGCATCGCCCGCGGGCGGTTTTAGAATTTTTGTATTCAAACGAAGCCAACCAACCACATTACAGAAACCCCGCCCCTCCCGGCTTTCGCCGGGAGGGGCGGGGTTTTTTTATCATGGTTGTTAGGTTCGAGTGAGCGCGAAATGCTCTAGGTCACATACCCATAAACGGGATTCCCATTTCAGTCGAACTGTGATTCATTTTCTCCAGCGATGGAGGAGTTTATGGCGCGGTTTGATTTGAGTGATTTCGAATGGTCGGTGATCCAGCCGTTACTGCCGAACAAGCCGCGCGGTGTGCCGCGGGTTGATGACCGGCGGGTTTTGAATGGCATTTTCT
>JAJFGE010000111.1 GCA_021776295.1 Hyphococcus sp. | reverse complement strand
CGCCAAGGATGTCGATATTCTTCAATCCTATGAAGCCCTGCCGGAAAAGGGCGGCCTTGGCATTCATGATTTCGACAAGGCGGTGGACTGGGGCCATCTTTTCTTTCTGACCCGCCCGATTTTTTACACCCTGAATTTCTTTGGCGACCTGATCGGCAATTTCGGCGTCGCTATCCTTATCTTGACGCTGATCATCAAAGGGCTGCTGTTTCCCATCGCGAACAAGGGTTACGAGTCGATGTCGAAGATGAAAAAGCTACAGCCCGAGATTGAAAAACTCAAAACCCGCTTTGGCGACGACAAGATGAAGATGCAGCAAGCGATGATGGAGCTGTACAAGAAGGAAAAGATGAACCCGATGGCCGGGTGTGTGCCGATCCTGTTTCAAATGCCGATTTTCTTTGCGCTCTATAAAACGCTCTTTGTAACCATGGAAATGCGCCATGAGCCGTTCATCTTATGGATCAAAGACCTCTCGGCGCCGGACCCGACGACGATATTCAACCTGTTTGGTCTATTGCCTTACGACCCGACGGCGCTGCCGGTGCTTGGCGCATTTCTCGGCATCGGCGTCCTGCCGCTCCTTATGGGCGTCGCCATGTGGTTTCAGACCAAACTCAACCCGCCGCCAGCCGATCCGGTGCAGGCGCAGATTTTCGGCATGATGCCTTTCGTCTTTGTCTTCATCTTCGCGCCCTTTGCCGCGGGGCTCGTCCTCTACTGGTTCTGGAATACGGCGCTGTCGATTTTGCAGCAATGGGTCATCATGAAGAAAAACGGCGTGTCGGTGGATTGGGGTGAGCGCTTCAAGCTACCGGGCGGCAAGAAGACGCCGGCCCCGGGCGAATGACGGCGGCGGACGCTGGCGGCCTCTCGCGCGATGAGGTTGAAGCTGGCCGCGTCCTGTTTGCGCAAGATTGTACGTTCATGTTGGGCGTCGTTAAGATGGATGGCCTGCCCGACGAAGGCCCGCCTGAAGTGGCGTTTGCCGGGCGGTCTAATGTCGGCAAGTCGACACTTTTGAATGCGCTCACCAATCAGAAGGGTCTTGCGCGCGCCTCGAACACGCCGGGGCGCACTCGCGAGATCAATTTTTTCGACCTCGGCGGCAAGATGCATCTGGTTGATTTGCCGGGTTACGGATATGCCAGAGCTTCGCGCAAGGAAGCGGACGCCTGGAATGCGCTGACGCGCGATTTCCTGCGTGGACGCTCGGTGTTGCGCCGGGTGTGTTTGTTGATCGACGCCCGTCACGGGCTAAAACCGAGTGACATTGAGGTGATGGACCGGCTCGACGAGGCGGCGGTGATTTATCAGATTGTCCTCACCAAGGCCGACAAAATAAAACCCACCGCGCTTGACGTTTTGGTGGGCGAGATTGGCGCCCGCATCGTCCGCCGCCCGGCCGCGCATCCAAGCGTGCGCGCAACATCGTCGCAAACCGGTTTCGGGATTGAGCTGTTGCGGGCCGAACTTGCCAGTCTGACGGTCCAGTAGGGTTTGAGACCCGGCAGACATCAGTTTGTAAAGACTTTTTTAACCTTCGCCGCCGCCTGTTAGGGCCATGTCCGCTGCAACTCAAAAACAACCGGCCGGCGCATTGGCAAACTGGCGCGCGCGCTTTGAGCAGCACCTCAAAGCCGAAAAGCGCGCCAGCGCCTATACAGTGCGCAACTATGGCGCGACGCTGGCGCGGTTTGACGGGTTTTTAACCGCCCATCTCGGCGCCGAGCCAGGGCTCGATCATCTGGCCACGCTTGAGACAAAAGATTTTCGCGGGTTTTTAGCTGCCCGCCGCGCGGAGGGTTTGCAACCGCAATCGATCAAGCTGGAACTGTCGGCGTTGAAGACGTTTTATGTTTTCCTGCGCAAGCGCGCCGGTATCGAAAATGACGCTATCGGCGCCATGCGCGGGCCGAAGGTGAAAGAGCGCCTGCCGCGACCGGTGGGCGAGGCTGACGCTGCCGCGCTGATCGAGACGGCGCAAACAACCAAAACTTCCGCCCTCAAACAGACCTGGGAGCAGACCCGCGATGCGGCGCTGTTTACGCTGCTTTATGGCGCCGGCTTGCGCATTGCCGAGGTGTTGTCGCTGCGCTGGGGCGCGGCGCCGCTTGGCGAGAGCTTGCGCATTGCGGGCAAGGGCGGCAAGACCCGCGCCGTGCCGGTGCTCGCCGCCGGGCGCGAGGCGGTGGCGGCTTATGTCGCGGCCTGTCCTTATGGTGCGGATGCTGACGATCCGCTGTTCTTTTCAGCGCGCGGCAATGCGCTGTCGCCGCGCCATGTGCAACGAACCATGGCGTCGCTGCGTGGTGTTTTAGGCCTGCCCGCATCGGCAACGCCGCATGCGTTGCGTCACGCTTTTGCAACTCATCTGCTGTCCGCCGGCGGTGATCTTCGCACCATCCAGGAGTTGCTCGGACACACCTCGCTGGCCGCGACCCAGCGCTACACCAAAGTCGATACGCAGCGCCTTCTCAGTGTTTACGACAAGGCCCATCCGCGCAGTTAGAGCCCGTGCCTTTTCTCATACGCTTTCACGTCGCGTTTCAGCTCCGGCATCAGAAGATACAGCGCGATGATGTTCGGGATTGCCATGGCGAACAGCATCGAGTCTGTGAAGTTGACAATCGCCGACAGCGACACCGCCGCGCCAGTTGATAACAACACACATAAAACGATTTTAAACGTCACATCGACGCGTTTTGTCGGTCCAAAAATATAAGCGGCGGCTTGCGATCCGTAAAACGCCCAGCTGACCAGCGTTGTAAACGCAAACAGCATCGAGGCGACAAGCAGAAGATAAGGAAACCAGCTGAACGCGCTTCCAAATGCGGCCGAGGTTATCTCAATGCCCTGCACAACATTCTCCTGGAACAGATAAGGCTCATAAACGCCGGTGACGACAATGACGAGAGCGGTAATGGTGCAGACGACGACGGTGTCGATGAACGGCTCCAGCAGCGCGACATAGCCTTCGGTCAGCGGCTCGTTGGTCTTCACCGCCGAGTGGGCGATTGCGGCCGAGCCGGTGCCGGCCTCATTGGAGTAGGTGGCGCGGCGAAAACCGTTAATCAGGGCGCCGACCAGCCCGCCGCCCAGTGCGTCAAGGCCAAAGGCGCTTTCGAAGATAGTCACCAAGGCGTGCGGGATCGCCGGCGCGTTCATCATAAGAATGAGAAGCCCGGCGCCGAGATAGATCGCGCCCATAAACGGCACGAGAATCCCCGCCACATGACCGATGCGCCGGATGCCGCCAAGAATAACGAAGGCGACGCCGCTGGCCATGATAATGCCGAAGACAATAGGAATGGAAAGCCCAGTGACATTGGCGAACTGCGCATGCGCCTGGTTGACCTGAAAAACGCTGACCGATGCGCCCATGGTCATCACGGCAAAGAAAATCGCCGCGCCCTTGCCAATGGTTTTTAACCCATGGCGGGCGAGCACCGCCTCGATATAAAACATCGGCCCGCCGATGGTGCGTCCGTCCGGTTCGACGTGGCGATATTTTACCGCCAGTGCACATTCAGCGAACTTTGTGCTCATGCCCAAAAAGCCGGCAAGGACCATCCAGATAATCGCGCCCGGTCCGCCAAGCGTAATCGCAATTGGCACCGAGGCGACATTGCCGAGCCCGACCGTGCCGGAAAGCGCCGCCGACAGCGCCTCGAAATGCGAAATCTCGCCATCGCCGCCCTCGGCGCTTTTCGGCCGAAAGACCAGCCGCCAAGCATGGCGGAAGCCGCGTAAATTGATGAAGCGGAAATAGAAGGTGAGGACAAAGCCGGCAGCGATCAGCCACACCACCACCAGCGGCATATCAGTGCCGAAAAACGGAACCTCGAAGAAAATGATCGACGAGACAAAATCGCTGACCGGGGTCAGCGCATTGTTAATCGCGTCGGCAATGCCTGCCTGGTCGCTAGCCGCCATAGAAATCTTCCTTAAATCGGGTCGAAGCGCCCAGCGAGGTGATTGCGCAGTTTATCAAGCTCCACGCCCATGTCACTGATTTAAAGAGCAATTAAGGCTACCTCGTTCAAAGCCCCGCGAGCGCGTGTTCGAGATCGCGGCGCAGATCGTCAATGTCTTCAATGCCTACTGATAGCCGCACCAGAGCGTCGTCAACGCCAAGCTCGGCGCGCCGCTCCGGCGGGATCGAGGCATGGGTCATGATCCCCGGATGCTCGATTAGGCTTTCAACCCCGCCAAGGCTTTCGGCGAGGGTGAACAGGCTGACCCGCTCGAGGAAGGTCCGCGCCGCATCAAGCCCGCCCTTCAGGAAAATCGTCACCATGCCGCCAAAAGCATCCATCTGGCGTTTGGCGATCTCATGGCCCGGATGTGATTTGAGGCCGGGATAGACCACCTTTGAGATCGCTGGATGGCTCTCCATCCATTGCGCCAGCGCCAGCGCATTTGAGCTTGCGCGTTCCACCCGCAGGGCCAGGGTTTTTAGCCCGCGCAAAGCGAGAAAGGAATCGAACGGCGCCTGAATGGCGCCAATCGAATTTTGTAAAAAAGCGAGACGCTCGCCGAGGTCTTTATCTTTGACCACGAGAATGCCGCCGATGACATCAGAATGCCCGCCGAGATATTTTGTCGCCGAATGCATGACAATATCGGCGCCTAGATCGAGCGGGCGCTGACAATAGGGCGATCCGAAAGTATTGTCGCAACCGACCAGCAAGCCGGCGTCATGAGCGATTTTTGCAACCGCCTCGACATCGACGATTTTCAACATCGGATTGGTCGGGGTCTCCAGCCAAACCATTTTGGTTTGTGGCGTGATCGCGGCAGCGAGGTTTTCTGGCTTGGTAAGGTCAACATAGGTGAACGACATGTTGGCTGAGTCTTTGCGCACCCGTTCAAACAACCGAAACGTGCCGCCATAAACATCGTCCATGGCGATGACGTTAGAACCGGCCGGGAGCAGCTCCAGCATGGTGGCGATCGCAGCCATGCCCGAGGCGAACGCAAAACCGTGCGATCCGTTTTCAAGATCGGCGATGCAACGCTCATAAGCATGGCGCGTCGGGTTGTGCCCGCGGGCGTAAACGAAGCCTTTATGAACGCCCGGGCTTTCCTGGGCATAGGTCGAGGTCTGGTAAATCGGCTGCATCACCGCGCCGGTGGTCGGGTCGTGGCTTTGGCCGGCGTGAATGACACGGGTGGCGAAAGCGGGGCGGTTGGGCGTTTTGTCGGTCATCTGGGGCCTTTACTCAAATATTCTCGTTGCGCCGCCATACGCTTTTGCGGCGATTTTGACCAGCGGTTCAGGTGTCGGGCGTGGCGATCAGCTCTTGGTGCGCTTGCTACATAAGGCCGCCAACTACCCTGTTTGGGTTGTATTTTCGTGGATTCGATTCGTGTGGGGGTTGTGTGAATTACTGTTATTTATTTCTACGTCATCCCGGATGCGCTGCACTGGTGTCCGGTTTAAGTTAGTGGACTGGTTGCACGACATTGATTCTACTCGTTTCCAAGCATTTAGCGATGTTTTGGACACGAATGGAGATCAACGTCATGCGCCATCAAAATAGCGTGTTTCATCAATTGACCAA
>JAJFGE010000012.1 GCA_021776295.1 Hyphococcus sp. | reverse complement strand
TTTGCAGCCAATCAATCATCCAACCGTGCCGAAAGGAACGGAACGCTTGCGCATAACCCCATCTCCACGGCATACGGACGAACAAATCAATGCGCTGGCCGATGCTATATTTCAGCAAACGCGTTAGCCAAGTGACTTTTTTCCATTTCCTTCGTTCTGCTTCGATATTGCGTCGCTTCACCTACGATGCACTTGCGTTCGGCCTTCGATCACCCCTTCGAATATATCCGTCCGTACGGCAATCAGCGTCTGGATATATCGCCGACTATAAAGTCCAATAAGGGCCTGGAGCGTCTTACATTTTTTAATGCCAAACGCTTTCCTATTCAGCGGCGTCAACGCGTTGCGGTTTTCGCCGCCGACATACTCTACGCAGGGTATCTCAAAACTATCTGCGCAGTATGGGTTTAGTATCTGTTTATTATGGGTGCGAGTATCAAAAAGGTATCTGCGACTATGTATCTACATGCTGACGCGCCTGACCATCAGCCGTCTCTGTGAGGCCTTTTGCAATGCGCGGCAATCGGCGCAAGGGTGAGGCTCGCGCATGCGCGGGATCATTCTCAAATTTGCTGACTGTCGCCGCCGTTGTTGCAAGCGAGATTCAAAAACCATGGTCAAGGAGTCTTTGAATGTCTTCGGCCCGCCATACCGTGATGCGCGGTTCAAGCTTGATCGGGCTGGGATAGCGCCCTGACTTAACACCAGCCCACCATGTCGAGCGGCTGATCGGAAGCGGCCCGCGCGGCGCAAGAATATCCTTTAACCGCATGAAACCGTTTGCAGGGAGCTTTTTAAATTTAGCCATTCGTGGCCTCCATGATTCAACATGGGCGCCAGTATTGATCAGTATTAAATTGCCTTGGACGGTTTCGGATTGTCGCTTACCGATCGGATTGCATCGGATCGTAATCGAGAGTTTCGCACGTTATGCGTAAGATATTGAGAACCGTCTCAGCACTGATCGAGAGCCTGGCCTGTACGACTTCGCTGACAATCGCCGCCGGCGCCGTGTTGCGCTTGGCGCCCGGGTCATAGCCATGCCGGCCATAGGCGACGCCGAGGATGATCGTATAGAGCGATGTGAGCTGCGGGTCCGGGTCGGTTTGACGGTTTTTCCAACGCGCGCTTAGCCTCTTCCGCGTCGGTTCTGGCCTTTAGCTTATCATGCTCGCGCCGCCAATTTGTGAGCGCATGACCTTGCGCCTTGGTGGCGGCAGTAAGAGCCTTCGGAACATCGAGCCTGTTGCTTTTCATCCACGATAAAAAATCTTCCGGGCTGACCCGATCGGCATTGGGAAACACGCCGGACTCAAATGCCCGCACCAGAAGCCGGCGACGTTTTTCCAAGTCGCTGTCCTGCGCCAGCTCCGTCATTGCCTCAAGATCGATTACGTCGGGATCGAGACCGATAGATAGCGCAATCGCCTCCTCACGCGTCCAGGCAGGCATTTGAACCCAATGCGCATAGTCGGTCGCGGCGCCATTCGAACGGGTTTCTTTCTGCGTCATTTGAAAACCTCTAATGCAGCTCCAGACTATTTCCTAGCGTTGTTTGCCATGAATGGTAGAACCTTTGCATCTATTGAGCAGAGAAATGCTGACCAAGCATCCATAAGCTTGCGCCGTTTTTCAAGAAGATCGCCGCGCTGATAGGCGGCTTCGGCCTTGTTGGTTATCGTATGCGCCAACGCCCGCTCGCAGACCTCCCGGGGGAAGTTCGTACGCTCCGCCGCCTAATCGCGGAACGCCGAGCGAAAACCGTGGACCGTTGCATCAACCCCCATGCGGCGAAGGGTCATCAAAAGCGCCATATTAGATAGTGCTGTTTGCGATCTGGCAGGGAAGACGAACTCAGAGCCGCCGCCAATTTGTTGCGCCTCGCGAAGAATGGCGAGGGCGCGCACCGACAATGGGACACGGTGCTCGCGGCCTGCCTTCATACGCTCGGGCGGAACGGTCCAAACGGCGTTCGCGATGTCGAACTCATCCTATCGCGCCTGCAGGACTTCGCTGGTCCGCGACGCCGTCAAGATCAGAAACTCCAGGGCGAGCTTCGTGGATGCTTCACTGTCGTAGTCACGCAAGTGAGCAATAAAGGCGGATACCTCCGTATATGGTACCGCAGCATGATGTTTTGGCCGCGCCGTTTGTTTCGGCAAGACCTTAGCGACGCCGTCAACGGGATTGTCCCCTTCGTAAACACCCATCGCCTTCGCCCAGTCAAACGCTGCGCGTATGCGTTGGCGCAAACGCCGCGCTATCTCGGGTTTTGTAAGCCAGATCGGCGTCAACACCTTCAAAATATCGTTTGGCGCGACCTGATTGACGGGACGCGCGCATTCGCCAGTGATACCAAACGAGCGCCGCCTAACCCCATATCCCGGCGACGCCCTTGAACCACCGTGCGCAGCACCCAGCGCTTGGCGCCGGATCGGTCAACAACAAGATAAAGCCCATTGCCGTCGCCATAACGACCTGGTGTGGCCAGCTTACGAATTCTAAGCGTCGTCAAGCGTCCATGAGAGTAAGCAACCGCCGCCATTTTTCATCCCACATTTTATCCCACACAAAGCATCGGATTTTGCCGGATGAAGCAAACCGGCAATGGATGATGATTGCAACTAAAATATTCAAATGATTAACCTTTTAGACGCAGCCGGATCGTGTCGGACACAAGAAAAACGGACTCTATCTCCGCCATTATTTGTCTCGCGGCGCGAAGATGCGTCTCCGACGGGGCGCTCTGACCGAGCGAAGCGCAGTCGCGCTTTTGGGTGGTCGGGCTCGAAGGTTCTCCTACCATCTCCGCCAGCATAATATATAGCTAATTGATTTGTGTATGCTTATTTGCGCGCGCCTCCAATCCGCCCCAGATTTTATCCCACAAGAGTTGTTGCTGGTCTTCTCCGCCGTTTCAGCAACAAGCTTTTGGCCAGTGAAGCGGGACGGGAAAGGTAGGTAACCGTTTGCGGCGCAAACGCAGCTCCTCCGACGCCGCTCGATACGCCAACACAAGTCCGCAGCATTGGTTGCGGGACATTCTGTCGGGTGCATTTGGCGATGCAGGAAGCGCTCGTGGTGTCATTGACGATTGCCCGCGTGAATGTATTGGTATTATCGTCGATAAGCCTCTTTCAAGCGCGCGCGAGGGATGGGATCATCCGGAATCTACGGAAAACCCAAAACCTTATCAGCCACAATGACAGCGAACTGACCTCGCGCCCCTCGAATAGCAAAACACCACCGGCGTTGTATGGTATTGAAGCGCCAGGGAAAGCCCACGCAGAACTCATTCATTGAATCTTTCTATAGTCGGTGCTCATTGCGTTGCTCAATCAAGGTATATTTATTGGCCTTGCTTGCGCTCGACGCAAAACCGTCCAATGGCGTTATGATTACAACACCATCAGGCGCCCTAAACGCCCTCAGCAACTTGTCGCCAGAAGTATTCAAGGCTCAAACTGAAATCACTAGAGTAAATCTGAGTTAAATTGAATCATGGGTTTGCCCTAGATTCTTTGTTTGCCGCATTTCTATCGGAGTTGAAAGTGAATAGCTTTCAACGCGTCACACTTATCCGGAAATGCTCTAAGGTTTGTGGACAATAAGGATTCACATTGGGAACGAAAAGTGATTCAAGCTTCCTTTTGAGGAGGTTTTTATGCGCCGGAAACGCTTTGTGATCAGTGATGCGAGTTGGTCGATTATAGAGCCGTTGCTTCCAGGCACGTCTCGCAGCCGCGGTGTGACAGCAAAGTACAATCGGCTATTTCTGGAAGCTGTTTTATGGCGGGTTCGCGTTGGCGGGCCCTGGCGTGATTTGCCGCTGGGATTTGGTGAATGGAACAGCGTGTTCAGGCGCTTTCGCCGGTGGGCGCAAGGGGGCGTGTTTGATCGTATTTTCGAGGCTGTGTCTGGTGATCCAGACTTTCAATATGTTCTCATCGATGGAACAATTGTCAGCGTGCACCAGAAGGCAAGCGGCGCTAAAGGGGGACTCAAAATCAGGCCATCGGGCGTTCAAAAGGCGGGCTGACGACGAAAGTTCTCGCCCTGACGGATGCTTTGGGCAATCTGGTCCGCTTCTCCCTGCATCCCGGCCAACGCAGTGAGATTACCGGTGTGCCACCCTTGATTAAGGGGCTAACCTTTGACGCCTTTCTCGGCGATAAGGCTTTCGACGCTGATCATTTGCGCCAGGCGCTGGCGATGCGCAGCGCCAAAGCAGTCATCCCGGCTAAACGCAATCGACGCACGCACATTCCTCATGACGAGGAAATGTATAAGTGGCGTCACCTCGTCGAAAATTATTTCAGCAAGATCAAGGAATTCCGAAGTGTCAACACAAGGTACGACAAAACCGACACAAGCTATCGCGCAACATGGAATATCGCCGCGACAGTGATCGCCTTGCGGCAATTGTCCACAAACCCTAGGTCTCCAACCTTTCAAATGGGAAAAGCCCGCAGAGCAGACTCAATAAATTTCCAACCTAAATCAATGGTCGTGCGTTATAGGTCTCTTCGTCCAGCTCACCTTCCCACTTGGCAACAGTTGTCGCTACGGCAAGATCGCCAGTGACGTTTACGGCCGTGCGCATCATATCAAGGATGCGGTCGAAAGGTAGAATAAAGCCAACGACAATTGCCGTTTGTGCACCGGACACGCCAATAGACTCAAGAACTGCCGCCAGAAGAAATAAAGACGCCGACGGCACGGAGGCCGTGCCGATCGAAACAAGCGTCGTCGTTATACCGATGATAAAATAATCGGATAATGAAAGTTCAATCCCAAAAGCCTGCGCTGCAAATAAGGCAACGATGCCGACATAAAGGGCGGTACCGTCCATATTGACGGTAGCTCCGAGAGGCAGAACAGATGAGCGCACCGGTGCGCCGATACCAAGGTTTTCCTCTGCCGCCGCCATTGTTACAGGCAAAGTTGCGGCGCTGGATGAGGTGGAATAAGCGAGAAGTTGCGGATCGATGGCGCCCCGGATAAACGGCATCAGCGGCATTTTTGCCAGGAAGCGAACGATGCCGCCCTGCACGATGATCATATGGAGAAAGCAGCCAAGATAGACGGCAATTGTCAGCACGAAAATATTGACGAGCGTCGCGACCCCTTGTGTTCCGGCGACCCATGCGATTAAGGCAAAAACACCGAAGGGCGCTAGCTCCATGACAATAAATGTGACTTTCAGCATCGCTTCGGCAGCGGAGGTAAAGCCGGCGCCGACTAACTTGCCTTCCTCTCCTGCTAGGACAATCCCAACTCCAAAAAGAATTGCAAAAACAATGATCGCCAGGATGTTTCCTTCTGCGAGAGCCGCTATGGGATTGATCGGAATAACAGAGTAAAGCCGATCGGCTAAACTCATTGCTTCGCCTAGATTACGGGCTTCAGCACTTGCCAAATCAACGCCACTGCCAGGTTGCAATATAGCGCCGAGCGTTAGTCCGATCGTGATCGCTGCAGCCGTCGTCAACAGATAGAGTGCAAATGCCTTGACACCAATCGAGCCGAGCCGTTTAGGGTCACCCATGGCGACAACACCGGAAACCAGCGTCGTGAAGATTAGCGGCACAACCAGCATGCGTATCAGGCGGACAAAAATGTCACCAACCCAACGAATAGATTCGGTTCCATCGCCCCAAATGACACCAACTATAATGCCCGCTACAAGCGCGCCAAATATACGCTTCCATAACTTGATCGCAAACCAGCGTTTCAACATTGAGCGCTCCATCATTTAAAGAAAACTTCAGAAATTTATTTACTGTGGCGTCGGTTTGCTGGACGCCAGCATGGCCGTCTAATCAAGCCAAGTCTAACGCACTTCGCGATTTCACCAGCAACCCCTCTCTGGGCATTTTCGGAATCCATTTTCATAGCTTGACTCTATTCTTTCGGATTTTTTTTCTTAAAACCGGACCCACTTTTTTCACAACACCGAAAACATTTTTCACTCACCTTCGAACAGCCATCTAAGTGAAAGCGTCGCGAGAATCGCGGCGACCAACTCTACCACAATGAAGGCGATAATGTGAGCGGGTTCAATTCCTGAAAATGTGTCAGTCAATCCTCTGGCAATTGTCACCGCCGGATTTGCAAACGAGGTTGACGAGGTGAACCAGTAGCCTGCTGTAATGAACAAACCAACAGCATAAGGAACAGCATCTGGCCGGGTCTTCATGCAGCCAAGGATTGCCATAATCAATCCGAAAGTGGCGACAAATTCACCGACCCATTGACCAAGTCCGGTCCGTGCTGTGGTCGATGGGTCAAGGATCGCATTGTCAAACATCAGGTGCGCGATCATAACGCCGCAGATTCCACCGATAACTTGCGCCGTCACATATAAAGCGGATGCGATAACATCAATCTCTTTGCGGATTGCAAATGCGAGTGTCACCGCGGGATTGAAATGCGCTCCCGATATCGGGCTGAAAACCAATATCAAGGCAACCAGGATTGCCCCGGTAGGAATTGAATTCCCAAACAATGCGATGGCGGCATTTTCACCTGATAGGCGGTCAGCCATGATGCCGGAACCGACAATAACCGCAAGCAGGAAGAGTGTTCCCAACCATTCTGCGAACAGCCTACGCGTAATGTTGGGGGTCATTTTTTCAGTTTCTTTGCGGCATTGAGCGCTGCACATAATGTTTCAGCATCGACGTTGCCGCCGGACGCAATTACGGCAACTGATTTTCCAGCGATATCAATCTTGCCGCTGAGAACAGCTGCAAGTCCTACGGCCCCACCCGGTTCAATGACAATCTTGAACTGATCAAAGGCAAACGCCATGGCGGATCGAACGTCATTGTCATTCACTGTCAAAATACCGCTAAGCCTGTCTCGATTGATGGCGAATGTCAGCTCGCCAGGAGTATCCGTCATGATAGCATCGCAAATGGTCGTCCGGCCTTTCGGGTTAGCGACGCGCACTCCGGCTTGCAACGATCGACGCGTGTCATCAAAAAGTTCTGGCTCAACACCATAGATCTCGGTCTTTGGAGATAGCGCCTCAAAGGCCAGCGCCGTTGCCGCTGTCAGACCTCCGCCGCCGCAAGGGACCAGCACTGCATCAAGGGTAACGCCAAGAGCCTCAGCTTGGTGAATGAGCTCAAGAGCTACCGTCCCTGCGCCGGCTAAAACTCGACTATCCTCATTTGGCGGGACCATGACTAAGTTTCGCTGGACCCTACTATGCTCGGCCACATCTTCGCGGATTTCTGTCGTTCTATCATAGGTGATAATTTCGGCGCCCAGTTCGCGAGTGCAGATTATTTTACTCAAAGGCGCATCGCTTGGCATAACAATAAGTGCTTGCGTCACCATTAAGTTTGCCGAGAGAGCGACGGCTTGCGCATGATTGCCGGATGAATAGGCAATGACGCCACGCTCTCGCTCATCGGCAGTTAGCTGCCTGATACGATTGAAGGCGCCGCGAAACTTAAAAGACCCGGTTCTTTGCATTGTTTCGGCTTTCACCAACAAGCGACCGTTCAGTTGTATGTTACACTCTACATTTTCGAGCAGAGGCGTTTCAACAGCGACACCTTTCAGACTGCTCGCCGCTTCCTCAATTTCACCGAGGATTGGCGCGGTAATCCATTGGTCAGTCATGTAGGCGATCTCATTGTCCTGAATGTCTCTTATACATATCCAGCCGCATTAACAAATTCTCGTTCGTATCGGCAGTCGATACTGACACTTTGTACTCTCAATGAAAATCGCCGGTTGAATGGATCAACCGGCGATTTCCCTTTAGCGCTTTGAGCGCGGTGACTTTAAAGTTTAGAAATCATAGCCGAGGCGGACATACCATGATCCGCCTTCATAGTTTGTGACCGTCCGGCGCGGGTATTGTAGGCCAACGCTCAGACGATTGGCATTTGGCGGGCCGAGTTCATCCGGGAAGTTATCGAAGATATTGACGCCGCCAGCAGCGAACTTCAGATTGTCAGTAATCTGGTAGGCCAGTTCCAGATCGAAAAAGATCTCCGCGCCGATTTTAGCCGATGGGTCCACAGCCGCGCCAATTGTGCCGCGTTCATCAAAGTGGCTGCCATAGAAATTGGCGCGCGCCATCAAGTTCAATTTTTCACCTATCCGGGTGTTGGTCGTCAGGACCGACCGGAAGCTTGGATAGTTGGTCTCGATATCCTCAACCAGACTATCACTGACCGGTTGAATGCCGCCGACCAAAGTTTGACCTGTAACGTCAAAATCATTGATGTTTGCAGCGAGAATAACTGAAGTTGAAAGGTCGTTTGACCAGTCAAAATCCGAGGTCAAGACGATGTCGATCCCTTTCGAGACGATATCAAGCGCATTGGTGTAAAACGAAATTGTCCCTGATGTTGATGGATCGCCATCGGCGTCAATGTCGCCGGTGCGGTAAATCCGGTCATCGACCTCAATCCGGTAGAAATCGATGGTGAGATTCGTCGATGAACCGATATCGGCAGTAAAGCCCGCGCTATAGTTGTTTGACTGCTCTTCTCGTAACGGCGCGCCGCCAACAGCCAATGCTTCGGCGCTGGTGGATGGGACCAAGCCTTCGAGAGTTTGCAGCCCGGTTGAACCATCAAATGTGGTGATCGTTGAGCGAAGATTTTGTTGCCCTGGCGTCGGTGCGTGGAAGCCAGTTGAGGCCGAAGCACGAAAAGCAATGCTATCCGTCATATTATAGCGGGTTGCAATTTTCCAGTTTAGTGTGTCGCCAAAATCAGTAAAATCTTCATACCGCAAAGCCCCTTGAATCAAGAAATCATCGCTAATATCATACTCAAGATCAGCATAAAGTGCATAATTGCTGCGATCGAATTCGCCGGAATCTGCCGTTTTAAATCCGCCAAAACCGTTTGAGCCTTCGCCGAGGAAAGAGTTCGGCTCCCCCGCGATAACGGTGAAGGTTTCTTCACGCCACTCGCCGCCAAAACCGAGGTTGACCTGTTCGGTCAACGGAACCGAGAAATCGGCATTGAGAGTTATTTCTTCCTGCATCAAACCGCCAACATCAAAATCACGTTGCGCAGGCTGGCCGCCAACAAGACCAAGCGATGGATTCAGCGTATTATTGAGGAAATAGTCAAGCTCGTTAGAGCCAAATCCAGCGCTCAAATCGTAAGAGATGCCTTGGCCGAACACGCCTTTAACACCACCATAAATGCTATAGTCTGTCTGGGCGCCGTCAAGAAACGGCGTGTAGCCTTGCTGCAAGCCGGTAAAGCCCAAACCACGCAGCGTCTCAATAGACGGATGCCCAAACTCGAGAGCGTCGCCGGGAGCAGCGCTTGGGTCATAGCCGTTCCGATAGAAGAAACGATAACGCCCGTCCGCTTCGGTGTAATTACCGAAGAGATAAAGCTCCGCATTATCACTGAGTTCATATCCGGCGGATGCAAAGAGCCTTAATGCATCGGTTTCCGGACGGCCCCAGGATTGTACAAGCGGCGCATCGCCAAACGGTGCATCCTCGCCAACACCTTGTATGCCAGCGTCAATGAGCGCTTGTGCGTTGGCGCGCTGAATACCGCGAGACAAGCCCTCATTATCGACATACTCGCCGCTAATATTGACATAACCACGATCGCCGAGCGGCAGACCAATATTGCCGGAAAAGGCATAGCTTTCTTCGTCCTGATAAAAACGGCCATAACGCGCATTCACCTGACCGCCTTGTGATGCGTCATGGGTAACAAAGTTGATCACGCCGGCAATCGCGTCGGCGCCATATTGCGAAGACGCGCCGTCGCGCAAAACTTCAACGCGCTTGAGGGCGACGCCCGGGATCATGCCAATATCAGGCCCATGTGCGCCGTTGCCCGCGGCGGGCGCAAACAATTGCACCAGCGCCGAGCGATGGCGCCGTTTACCGTTGACGAGCACTAGTACTTCGTCCGGCGCTAGCCCCCGCAATGATGTCGGGCGGATAAACGCGCTGCCATCGCCTGTCGCGGGCGTTGCTGTAAATGACGGCACAAGCGCTTTTAGATTGTCAGTTAAATCTGACGTATTGGCGAGATTGTTAAAATCTTCACCGGAAATTGTATCGATTGGCACGGGTGAATCAGTTGCCGAGCGCGGTTTTGAGTTGCGTGAGCCCAGTACGACGATTGTATCATCCGCACCCGCTCCATCTTGGGCGGCAGCAGGCGCTACTACAGCCGATGCTGAGATGGTGAGCGCAGAAACGGCGCTGGTCATTGCAAGACGAGATAAAATCCGCCGATGAGTAATATTTTTGACGCCTTTTGGCGAAGCAACAAAACGTGACATGCATCCCTCCCGGAAACTAATTTTTGCCCTAATCACTTTGACGTTATCACGAAATAAGAAGCCTCGCAACAAAGGGTGAATTTGATGCATGATTTCGCAACGAATGTTGCAAAAATGCAAAAAAATTGATAAAAGTAGCAAAAATTAAATCTGAGCCTTGGCTGGTGAGGGTGACTCAAAGGGCGATTTTGCTATCTGGGGCCGATTATTTGGCTTTACAGTATCGATAGCAGCATCGGCGAGTGCAAAGGAAAAGGCCACTAAAGTGCAAACTGTAGACGAGTTATCATCCAGGATTTCTAAATCTTACAATGAAATGAGCCCGAATTTTCGGAAGATAGCGTCATTCTTGCTAGAGCATCCCGACGAAGTCGCCATGTCGTCTACACGTGATATTGCGGGCCAGCTCGACATGGATCCTTCTAACCTTGTGCGATTCGCCCAGGGTTTTTCATTTTCAGGTTTTCCGGAAATGAAAGGGCTCTTTCAAAAGCAAATCCGCAAATCTAAAACCGGTTATCTTGAGCGTGCGCAACAGCTTCAATGGCACGGCGAACACGAGGAAATTGCGAAACTTATTTCTGAGCTTCACGCTGCCAACAACGCTAATTTGATCGAAGTTCTTGAGCAAAATAATCCTGAACTACTTGCCGAAGTCGGCGCCCTGATTATGAGTGCGAAAAACGTTTACATATGTGGTTTTCGCAGTTGTTTTCCAGCAGCATTCGCGCTGCATTATATTTGCCGGATGGTGCGCGGGGAAGTATTTTTGAGTGAAGGCCTCGGCGGTACGTTTGCTGATGATATGCGCGGTATTGGCGAGGGTGATGTCTTCGTAACAATTGGCATGGAGCCCTATTCGAACAACACTGTTGCGGCGGTGCGTTATGCTGAAAAATGTGGCGCTAGAATTTTGGCGTTGACGGATAGCCCGTTATCGCCGCTCGCCGCTCACGCCCATCACGTGCTAATATTTGGCCGCAAAGGGCCACCCGTTTTAGGTAGCGTCGTTCCAGTTATCGCGCTTGTTGAAGCCCTGACAACGGTTATGATCGCTAAAGGCGGGGAAAAAGCGCTTTCCGTTCTTAATGACAGCGAAAAACAACTCACTGATTTCGCTGCTTATGTGGATCAACCCACCGCATATGCGGCAAGTAAACTTGGCAAAAAGAATACTGTTTCATGACACACGTTATTCATCGAGAACCACTGGCGCCTTTGCCCATAGCAATACGCGGCGATGGCATTTACATTTTTGATCAGTCTGGGAAGCGGTATCTCGATGCATGCGGCGGCGCAGCCGTTTCCTGCCTTGGACACGGCCATCCTAAAATTATTGACACAATAAAGCGGCAGGTCGAAACACTGGCTTATGCCCATACCAGCTTTTTTTCCAATGATCCGATGGAGAGGTTGGCTGAAAACTTGGCGCAGCATAGCCCCGGCGACCTCAATCATGTGCAATTTGTATGTGGTGGTTCAGAGGGGATTGAAGCGGCGCTAAAAATGGCGCGCCAATATCAAGTCGAAAAAGGTGAAACGAATCGAATCAACGTTATCGCTAGGCGGCGCAGTTTTCACGGCAGTACTTTCGCCACCCTTGCTGTGGGCGAAAGTGTATGGCGTAAGGCGCCGTTCATGCCTATGTTGCGTAACGCCGAACAAATCGCTCCCTGTTACGAGTACCGCAACAGACGCGAAGAAGAAAATTCGCACGCCTACGGACAGCGTGTTGCGAACGAACTGGAAAGCGCGATAGAAAAGCTTGGCCCCGAAACAGTGGCTGCCTTTATTGCTGAACCAGTGGTTGGCGCCACTTTAGGGGCAGTTGCGCCAGTTGAAGGATATTTCAAAAGAATTCGCGAAATCTGCGACCGATATGGCGTCCTGTTGATATTTGATGAAGTGATGTGCGGAATGGGCCGTACAGGGACATTATTTGCATGCGAGCAAGAAGAGGTAACGCCGGATATTCTTGTTCTCGCCAAAGGCCTCGCTGCCGGATATCAGCCTATTGGTGCTGTCTTGGCGCGAGAAGAAATATATCAGGCATTTCTTGAAGGATCGGGGAAATTTGTGCATGGCCACACATTTATGGGTCATGCGATTGCCTGCGCCGCCGGATGCGCCGTTCTTGAGGTCATCGAGCAAGACCGTCTGCTGCAGAATGTGAATGAGCGAGGAGAGCAATTGAAGATTGCACTCCATCAACGGCTTTGCGATCATCCATTCGTCGGAGATATTCGTGGGAGGGGGTTATTTATTGGGTTGGAAATTGTTCAAGACAGAAAAACGAAACAACCCTTTGATCCGTCTTTAAAACAAGCCGCTAACATACAGAAAGCCGCAATGGAGCTTGGCCTGATGTGCTATCCTGGAGGCGGAACGGCAGATGGATATCAAGGCGATCATGTTTTGCTGGCTCCCCCCTATATTGTCACCGCAGAGGAAATTGATCTCATCGCCGAACGGATTTGCGACGCATTGGATGTCGCTTTGGATACACAGGTGACGCTGCAACGTCGAACCAATGTCGCCAGATGAGTCGCAGTTGACGCCGTTGATCATCGCCGTCGCCCCCAATGGCGCGCGAAGGAGAAAAAGCGACCACCCGGCAATTCCATTAACGCCTGAGGAGATTGCAATAGAAGCGCGTGCCTGCGCCGAAGAGGGCGCGACGCTGTTGCATCTTCATGTGCGAGACGCGCAACAAAACCACTCACTGGACGAAGGATTGTACAGGGAGGCGATCGCCGCTGTCCGCGAACAAACCGGCGATAGTCTGATCATACAAGTGACGACGGAAGCGGTTGGGCGATATTCTCCGGAAGATCAAATGAATTTGATCCGCGTATTGCAGCCAGAAGCGTTTTCAGTATCCATCAGTGAGCTGATTTCAGACGACAACCACGAAGTGCAGGCCGCAGCTTTCCTGGCCTGGGCGGTGCGCAAACAGATCCACGTACAGCACATCATCTATTCACCAGCGGAGCTAGTGCGTTTTCATGAATTGCGTAAGCGCGGCGTAATTGCACAATCCATCCCATCGCCACTGTTTGTTTGCGGACGCTATGACGGAAAATCTAGCGGCGTGACGCAGTTAAAACAGTTTCTTGCCTGCAATAGTGACATGTCATGGATGTGTTGCGCCTTCGGTGCAGACGAAACCGAGTGTGCAAAGCTCTCCATCGAATCAGGCGGGCATTGCCGTATCGGGTTCGAGAACAACATGTTGAATAAAGATGGCTCGCTTGCCAGAAACAACGCTGACCGCGTGCGTACAATTGCCAATCTGGCCAATAAACTGAACCGGCCGATAGCAAATGTTGATGCGGCTCGTAAAATCCTTGGCGTTGAAAAAAACCAACTTGGTCAGTTTAATATCGCCGCTTACGAGAACCGCTGAAAGGAGCTGTCCAATGAGTAAGGGGAAAGGCTTAAAGGACGCGATTGCCGCCAAGGGCCTCATCCAAGTGATGTGACGCTGCCCCTTTAATGCCCGCGTTTATAGGCTCGGCCTGTTCTGGTTATGGTCCTTGATGGACCGGGTTGCAAATTCAATTGGCGTGAGCCCTTCAAGACTCGTATGCGGTCGTTTCAGATTGTAATCGCGCCTCCATGTTTCGATGATGTCGCGAGCATGAGCGAAGCTTCGGAACAGAGGTTCGTTCAAACACTCATCGCGCAACTGCCCGTTAAAGCTCTCGACGAAGCCGTTCTGCATTGGCTTGCCTGGTTGAATGTAATGCCATTCAACTTTTCGTTCCTCCTGCCACGACAAGATGACGTTCGAAGTGAGTTCCGTGCCGTTGTCGCTGACCACCATGAGAGGGTAACCGCGCCGTTCAGCAATGCGATCAAGTTCGCGCGCGACCCGACTGCCGGACAGCGAGTTATCAACTACACTCGCCAGGCATTCGCGCGTAAAGTCGTCGATCACGTTGAGAATGCGGAACCGGCGACCCTCGTTTAAGACGTCAGAAACGAAGTCGAGCGACCATTGCTGATTGCGTCCTTGTGGGATGGCTATGGGCCGCCGGGTTCCCATCGCGCGCTTGCGCCCACCACGTTTTCGCACTGTCAGCCGCGCCTGTTTGTAAATCCGATAGAGTTTCTTGTGGTTAAGGTGCACGCCTTCGCGAGCCAGCAACAGATGAAGCCGCCGATAGCCAAATCGCCGTCGTTCCAACGCCAATTCACACCGGCGTTTGCGCAAATCTTCATCGCCTGATCTTGTTGATCGATACCGAAGAGTCTTCGGGTCAATTCCGGCGAGCCCGTAGGCCTTGGCTTGCGAATAGTGCCTTTCCCTGATCGCCCAGTTCACGGTGGTTCTGCGCGGTTGAAAGGGGGCCCAACCCCTTTCAAAGGCGTTAGAAGTTTTTTCCGAGCATCTCCTTCAGCGTCGAGTTATCCAGAACCTGCTCCGTCAGCAGCTTTTTCAGCTTGCGGTTCTCGTCTTCGAGGCTTTTGAGTTTCCTGGCGTCCGATACTTCCATTCGCCAAATTTCGACCTCCACTTATAGAAAGTCGCATCACTAACACCGTGCTTGCGGCATAATTCACGCGCCGACAAGGCGATTTATTCGCGTAATACTTCTCATTCTGTCATTGAGCATGATACATCGACGAAATCCGCATGTTTACTTACTTAAATGCTTGCTCCAGCGTTCCAATTCGTCTTGAATCTGGTTCAATAGCTCTCTGTCTATGCCAGCCCCACATTTTTTTGCAATGTAATTTAGGGTGGAGAAAATGGTATTTTCAACTTCGCAAATAAGCCCAATGCGCCTTAAAATCACAAATCTGATCCGTCTCCTGCTGTGGTCGACTTTCATCAAGTCAATGTTTTAAACTGGCAGAAAAATGCGGCCGAACATTCTTCATTCGAGGTCATTCCCATACGCGAGCATGTTTTTAAGCAAGCAGTTCTCGAGCATCGGCTCAACAACAACCTCTTTCAGACCGCTGGTTTCACGGCGCAAACCCTTTACCTCAGGCGAACTCGCATGCCGTGTGGTGTCGACGCCAGCCAATCGCTTTTTGCGTGACGCATACTTTCACCGAGACACACGTTCCGCCGTATTAGACGATGATGCGTGCCCCCTTCGCGCTAGTATAAGCTCGGCAGTTGAATATTCACCGCGCAGGCCCTCAAAAACAATACGAATCTTTTCCTGCATCACACGCCTCTTGCGCTTTGCCCGGCGGATATCTTTGCTGATGTTCTCGGCCTCGAACAATTGTTCGACCCATGTGGGCCTGATTGAAGCAACGATGGCGCGCAGGAAAAGACCCAAGAGCCGCAAGGTATCGCCCATATTCTATGGCAGACATGCGCCGCAGATCGTTGCCAATTCTACCGGATAGGTTTTTTACTAGGGGCAACAGTCATTTTTCTTACTTTGTTGAGTGATTTTCTGATAAAATAATACTGCTCAACAGTGTCGGCGATGAGAGAACACGATCAATGGCTTCTTCAAAACCAAGACCGGTGAAACAACATGCAACTCGCGCCACAAGCGTGGGTTTCAAAGAGCCCTCAGAAAGCGAAAAAAAGATACTGAGTGTTACATTGCGCGGCGGCGGACTGACTCAGCCAGAGATTGCTCGGCGAACAGATCTTGCTCAGCAAAGCATTTCTAGACTGGTAAGTGGTTTAATCGCACGCGGTGCTCTTTATGAAGGTGAGCGCAAATCCGATGGCCGTCGCGGTCAACCCTCAATGTCTGTGGAGATCGCGCCAGATTACGCTTACACGTTCGGCGTCGCGATCATGACCGATGCTCTATCCGTGTCATTAATGGATTTTTCTGGCGTGGTTCTCGAACAAGCACAAAATGATATGTCCACGATGACACGTTCTGCTGTTATAGAAACGCTCAACAAAACATTTGCAAAATTCATAAAAAAACGCCGGCTCACGAATAAGAAGATTCTGGGCGTTGGCGTCGGCATATCAGGCTACAGCCTTGGCGGCCACGCCAGATACAACACGCCGCGCACACTCGATGACTGGGCTTTAGTCGATATTCAGGAATTGTTACGTGAGCAACTCGGTTTTCCGATTTGGGTGGAAAACGACGGCAATGTGGCGGCCATCGGTGAAAGTTTGGTTGGCGCTGGTCGAACCTATGATAATTTTGCTTATCTATTTTTCTCAACAGGTATTGGCGGCGGCATCATCATCAATCATGAACTGATGCGCGGCTGCAACGGCAATGGCGGCGAGATTGGGCTTATTCTTCCTCGCGCAGTTTATCCGCATCCAAATCTGGAACTTTTACGCCAACTCGTTGCACAACAGGGAACGGAAGTTAGCGGCATCTCGGACATGCTTCATAAATTTGACCCTGATTGGCCTGCGGTGGATGAATGGATCGCACGCACGCGGGACTCTTTGTCGTTAATTACGTCTGCACTCGCCGCCACTCTCGACCCGGAGGCAATTGTTCTTGGCGGACGCATTCCAAAATCACTGGCGCGCAAGGTGATCCCTCATATCGAAATATTTGACGATGCACGGCGTGCGGAGCCGCGATCGGTGCCCCGTCTCATGGCCTCCGAAACTAATGGCGACGCCTGCGCCATTGGCGCGGCGGCATTACCCTTTAATAGCCGATTTTTTACTAGCGTATAATTACTTAGAATATCCCGATTTCCTACACGAATCATATTGTATCTACGCTGCAAGAACATTCATTCAGCACCCCTATATTATTCAAATTATTTTCCTTCAATTGAGGCCGTTTCTTGTTGTGCAAGTGTAATAGCGCCAGCAATTCCAGCATCCCCTGTTAATTGTGGTGGGACAATGAAATTTTCAAAATCAACGATGTCCGTTCTGGCCCCATAATATCCATTTAGATTTTTATGCAACGCATCTCGGATCAATGGATACAGATGCGCCTGTTTCATTACGCCGCCACCAAGAATAATACGTTGGGGTGAAACGGACAATAATATATTCAAACACAACAGAGAAATATAATGGGCGATCATTTCCCAACCGGCGTGATCTGGCGGCAACTGCGCCGCTGGCGCGCCCCATCGCGCCATAATCGCGGGACCAGCCGCAAGACCCTCAATACACTGATCATGATGATACGGGCAGCTCCCGGAAAAATTTTTGTCTTCAGGTAGTTTTGGTAAGAAAATATGGCCCATCTCCGGGTGGGATTCACCGTAGACAATTTCACCATCGACCAACAACCCTGCACCCACGCCTGTGCCGATCGTAATATACGCCAAGTTCCGGATGCCGCGCCCAGCACCGAATCGCACCTCACCGATTAAGGCGCAATTTACATCTGTATCAATCGCCACTGGGCATTTTAATGCGGTTTTTACCCGCCCAAGAATATCAGCATTACGCCATACTGTTTTGGGTGTTGATAATATGCGGCCATAATTTTCCGACATAGGATTGATATCTATAGGGCCGAAGGCGCCTATTCCGACCGCCTTCAATGAGCCGCGTTTTTCCAATTGATCGCGAAAGAATGCGCAGACCTCGTCAAGCGTTTCCTCAGGGTTTGTAGTCTGAAAAACGACTTTTTCGATTATGTCAGTCGGCCCTGCGCCAATCGCGCAGATGAACTTTGTGCCACCCGCCTCTATGCCGCCCCAAAGCGGTCGGATGCCGGATTTATCTACACCATTCATGCGGCGCCTTTGACAAAACTTTTACCGCCCCTGTCCTGGGCTGAAAGATGCAACCAAATTGCCGCCGTCCAGGAAAACTCCGCTCCACCTGTTCCAACGCCTGTTAGCGGACAATATGCTTCATAAAACCCAGACTTCTTGACGAGTGCACATGTATCATCAGCAATTCTTTGGGCATAAGATTGATAGCCCTGTTCCGACAACCCGCTAGCGACCATTTGATTAATGACAGCCCATATTGGCCCACGCCAATACAGGATAGAATTAAATTTTTTAAAGTCAGGGTCCGTACTGGGCAGAAGGTAGCGAACCCGTGCCGATATTCGGTCCAGGTTTGTTATCAGAGATGCCCTTTGTAATGCATCACCAACGCCAGCATAAAAATTGAGAAAAGACGCGCTTGTTATGATGCCTGACGAGCGGCCTGAAATAATGTCACGTGAACAAAAAGCTCCTAGCTCGCCATCCCAAAGATAAGAAATGCCCTTTTCAGATAGTTTAATCTGTTTACGTAGCTCTTCACAGTCTTTCTCACGGCCCAGCGCCTGAGCTATACTCAGCAAGTCCCGATTGGCGCGTAACAAAATCATGGTCATACCGACATCAATCATCCGGAAGGGACCTTTTTCGGCGATCAATGCGTGATCCCATTGATGATCACGGCCAAATTGCAAAATGGCCAGGTAGCGGTCGTAATCATCTTTCGATGGACGCATTTCATGATTGACCAGCACAAGATCACGGCGCTCGTAAGGTTCAACCTGCGATGTATCGATAACTGCCGACGGCGCATCCCACTCTGGCGAATTATCTCGACCGGTTTCCCACGGGTGCGTCGCCAAGACTAACCCCTTGCCCAGGGGATCGCGATAACGATGAAACCAGCGATGCCATGCGAGTAGTTTCGGATAAATGGCGGCGAGACGATCATGATTGTCTCGCCCGCCCGCCTCCCATAAAGCGTGAACAATGCTTGCTGCAACCGGCGGCTGTGTGATGCCCGATGTCGCGGGTGTCTTTTGCGTTCGCCACACCGAAGGGCCCGGGAAATATCCAGGGTCATCTACATGAAAAATGATGTGCGGCAAGAAACCGTCATCCCACTGTGCTTCAAAAAGGGTTTCAACCTCCCGCCAGGCGCGGTTTTGATCAAAGGCCGCAAAACCCAGCGCTACAAAAGCCGAGTCCCAATTCCACTGAAAAGGATAAAGGCCTGCTGTCGGCACAGTGTAACCGCCGCGATCATTTGCCGTCAGTATCTCGACGGCTTTCTTAAATAGATTATCATTCATCGCCGTTCACCAGAATTATTCGAATGTCATTTACATTAGTTCGTGTGGGGCCGGTTTTGATAAGACCTCCGGATGCCTCAAACAGGCGGTATGTGTCATTAGTTTGTCGCAATTCTTGCGGATCAAGCCCGGCTGCCTTGATGCGGGCGATTGAATTTCTATCGACATACGCGCCGGCATTGTCGCCTGAGCCGTCAATGCCGTCGCTATCGCAAGCTATGGCGGCGATTGGCGCACCCTCAGGGTACGCCATCACCAGAGCGGCAAGATATTCCTGATTCGGGCCGCCATGCCCGGTGGAGTTCTTTACACAAACCGTTAGCTCGCCGCCGGAAATAATTGCCGTTGTTTCGTTTCTGCTGACATACTCTTGCGCCATTTGCGCATGAGCTGCGCCGATCTCGCCAGCATCGCCTGCGAGTTGATCGCCAAGATTATGTACTCGCCAAGGGTTAGCCCGTGCAGCGGCGTCAACAGCATCAAGCGCATCCTTGTTTCTCGCTAAAATTTTTATTTCGTGCAAAGGTGGCGCAGGCGCCGCCGCGTTGCGTATTGCACTTTCCAAATTTTCAGTCACAGCCCATCCATAGTCTCGTAAGAGACTAATCGCGCTGTCCGGATCAGGCGTCATGGGTAATGTCGGGCCCGATGCAATATCTTCAGGCAGGTCCCCAACAACATCAGAAATAATATAGGTAATTTGTTCAGCCATACCCGCCGCTGCGGATAGGCCGCCACCCTTCACTTTGGAAAGATGTTTGCGGATGAAATTAATATCCTCAATGGGCGCACCGCTCTTCATGAGAAAATCCGTAATCTGCCGTTTTTCCTCAAACGCAAGTCCATCAATGGGGCATGAGAGCAGCGCCGATCCACCTCCGGAAATCATAAACAAAATACGATCTTCCACTCGCGCACGCTCAGCCGTTTCAACAATAACTTGCGCCGCCTCAAGGCTATTTTCATCAGGAATAGGATGCCCGGCTTCAATGACCCGAACAGCGCCGGTTGATCGGGTTACGCTGTGGCCATATCGGGTGACAACGCAGCCTGAAACAGGGCCTTGCAAATGTTCCACCGCAACCGCGGCCATCTCCGCCGCCGCTTTTCCGGCGCCGAGAATTATAGTTTCGCCGGCTGGAGCTTTCTTCGGAAGCGCGGGTGGCAGAACATGACGGGGTGCGCACGCCTCAACACCAATCCAAAAAAGGGACTCCAGCACATCACGCTGAGCGGATCGCGCCATCACGACATTTTATCCCCGAGGGTACCTAACCATATGCTGGTGAGCAGCATAAAGATGAACATTAAAACAAGAACGCTGCTAAGAATTATCGTCATCCGGCGCGATGCGCCGCCACCGGATAGGGCAGCATCAGCGCCGATAGCCTCAACGGGCGGCGCCGTTCTTTTAAAGACCAGGCTGACCCCATATGCGACAGAGGCCGTAACGATAAGACCGATAAAATTCCACCACATCCAGAAAATCTGAGGCTGGTATTTCCAAAGGTAAAGATTAAGCGCCATACCTATGATGAGACCAGCGTTCACTCCGGGCGCGCCGACACGTTTATCCAGCATGCCAATCAGGAAGACGGCCAAGATCGGCCCGTAAAGCGCTGAGCCTACCTTGTTGATTGCCTCAATGACTGTCGATGCAATCGAGCCGCCAAAGGCGGACAGAACAAGAATAACCAGCCCCCAAAATATCGATATGCCGCGGGCCCAATGGACATCCGCTTTTGGATCTTTCCGTTTCCATCCAAGCTCATTGAGATCTTCAAGTGAAACGGCTGCCAGAGAATTGACTGTCGAACTGAGAGACGACATGGCGGCCGCAAGGATTGCAACCATCAAGAGACCAATAATCCCATGAGGCAATTTCTGCATGATAAAGATCGGCATTAAATAATCCGGCTTGTCTGCCGGGATTTGCGCCAGAAGTTCGGGATCATTGAACGCGACAACGCCGACAATGAGGCCGGTAAAGCTGTAAAGCAGTACTAGCGGAAATCGCAGGATGCCATTGGCGAAAAGCAGGCGCCGCGTGTCGCCCATGTTTTTCGCTGATAGAATGCGCTGTGCCTGGGTCTGATCACACCCGTAATAGGATGCGTAAAGAACGAAGCCGCCAAACATCATTGGCAGGAGGCCAAACTCATCGCCATTCAATCCAAGGGAATTAAAGTCGACGGCTTTCAAGCGCGCCGGATCAACCTCGCGCCAGAACACCTCAAATCCGCCGGCATCTTGGAGCGCATACCAGCCGACCAGCAATAAGCCGCTAAAAATAAGCACCATCTGTATCGCATCGCCATACACCACTGCCTTCATTCCGCCGGACGTTGAATAAATCAGCGTGATGACCCCGACGACAACCACAGACTGCCAGAACGGTATGCCCAAAACAGCTTCAAGAATAATACCCATCGCATAGACCATGATGCCCGTGCCAAAGGCTCGAACGACCTGAAATGCAACGCTGATCAGCAGCCGCGTAGAACGGTCGAAGCGTTCTTCGAGATATTGATAGATGCTGACAATGCCAGCGCGATAGAGAGCCGGTGAAATGACGAACATCACCAAGATCATTGCAAGAGGGACGGAGAATTCGTAAGTCAGCCACTTAAGCCCCCCGCCTTCACGAAACCCGACAAAGGCCGGCGCGGAAATAAAACTGATGGCTGAAAGTTGCGTCGCCATAGTTGAGAGCGTTAGAGGAAACCACCCCATGCTCCGCCCGCCGAGGAAAAAGTCGCCCTCATCCGACTGCTTGCGGAGCAAAAAACCGAAGCCCAAAAGTCCGCCCATATATATGGCGACAACAAAATAATCGAGTGCATTCATGGCGCCTGACCGTTCCCGTCGTACCGGTATGTTTTACGCGATGATGCGGCGCCCGACGCCCAGGGAGGTTAGGCCATCGGACGCCGCTTTTCACGCCCCGCTTACATTTCGTCATAGCCTCCCCGCCATCCGAACCAATCACATAACATCTACATGAAGCGCTTCGCATTTTGAGGAAAGCCATGGGCGGACAAAATGCCTGCCCATGGCGATAGGCTGATCAGAAATCGTAGGTAGCGCGCGCGGTAATCCGGCGCGGCAGAATCGGCCGGCCAACGAAGAAGTCATCATCTGTCCCCTGAGCGTCGCCTTGCCGCGGCGAACCCTCAGTCGCTGTATCGGCGTCAAACAGATTGAAGACGTTTATGCTCAGACGAATAGCCTGATTATCGGCGACTTCGTAGGTATAGCCCGCATCCAATCGAACCAGATTGTAGGTATCCAACTGAACTGTATTGCCGTCATTAGCGAAGTTGCTGCCGTGATAATTGTGGAAGATGCTAAAGTCAAACCGCCCGTCATCATAGGTGGCGCCGGTATTGAAAATCAGGTTCGGCTGACGCCGAAGCTCATTACCTTCATTCACCTGGTTGCCCAGATTGTCCGTAAAGTCGGTAAACTCATGGTCGCGCCACGTAACATTACCATTGACTGAAAAGTCGTTGGTAAAACGATAAACAGCGCCTGCCTCAACCCCTATCGCACGCGTCGATTGAACGGCGACCTGATTGATGACGCCGCCCATGCCGTCATTGACGAAGTCAACAGACTGACGATCTGTCAGCGTTGTCCAAAAGCCGGTGACATACCCTGATAACGCGCCGGTATTAAACTTAGCGCCGGCCTCGGCCGTCTTAATAATCTCAGCTTCATAGGGCCCGGTTTGATTCGTATCAAATATGAATCTGGCGCTACGCACCTCTGGGAAGAAGAAGCCGCGGGAGAAGTTGGCAAACAGGTTTACTGAATCGGTCAGATTGTAGAGCAGGCTGCCAGAAGCGGCCCATTCTGTGTCTGACACTTCGCCAATACGCGATTGACCGTTTTGAAATCCAACATTTTCTATGAGATTGTTTACAAGCGGGTCATCGGAAATCTGGACGTTCGACAACTCACGCTGCAAAACCTCCCCTTCGGTTTTCTCCAGCCGAAAACCTACGTCAATAGATAGCCGCCCGGTCTCGATCTGATCTGCTCCATAAATTGCATAGCGCTGAGATTCACGATCACGGTCGCCGGTGACGCCATTAGCGTTCAGCAACCCATTTTGCGTCACTTGAAAAATAGTGCCGGGAGCCGCCGCGACTAGGTCGCCATTGATGTCTTCCATGGCGCCATCGATAGAAATATCAACGAGGCGCGGCTCGCTCCGAAAATCAGTGACAAAGGTGGTGATGAAGTTGAGATCCATTGCCTCTGTGTTCGAGAAAAAGCCACCCAACGTAAATGTATGCTCTGCGCCACCCCAATCGACGGTTTTTGAGATATTCAATTCGCCGGAGAAATCCGTGGCGTCACGCACACGATCAAGCGTCCTGTTGCCAAATAAGAGGAAGTTGTCAGGAACGGCATCTCCCGTATCCAAGAATACGGCGTTAACGGCGCCTATGCCCCCCAAGCCAAGCTCATCGACGTAATCGGAAGCGGCTAATGGCAAATTGGTTAAACCATCGCCATCAAGAAACAAATTGAACTGATGGTCGTATGTGGCGTATTTCGCCTTAGCGTTAATGTTCCAGCCTTCGCCTAGATCCTTATCGAGAACAAAGGCGAGCGAGCCACCTTCTGTTAAAACCCCGTCTTCAATCGGCGTTTCAAACCGGCCATCCGGCGTCATATAGGACAATTGCGCTGCTTGAGCCGTATTTAATGTAAACACCTCTTTGCCATCATTGCCGATTGCGCGTTCACGCGTGTCGCCATCAAGCGGCAGCGGCAAGAAGAACTGGACACGGTCGTCTATATATTGGCCATAAACGGTGAAAGACCCCGACCCGTCTGTGAATTCATGCTTGATATTACCACGGAGTTGAAAGCCTTCCGTATCAAGACCAGAGACGAGCGCTCCTTCATCATGACGGTAAAATCCGGAAATCGCATAAAACGTGTTGCTGTCGTCGCCGCCAATCGGTCCGCTTTGATAGATATCGCCGCGGAAACGGCCACGGTTGGCCCATTCAACTTGAGCCGTTCCTTCACTTTCAGGGCCGCCGGTCTTGCTGATATAGTTGATGATGCCTGCGACTGAGCCTGGTCCGAAGAGATTTGACACACCGCCCGTCACATATTCGAGACGCTCAATGCCAAGATCATTGCGGTAATAAACATCGAATGCGGACGAGTTCAGGCCAAAAGTCGAAAACACCGGAATGCCGTCATATTCGAGCGGCGTGAACTGAAATTGGCCGCCGGATGGAAGTCCGCGAACGAAAAAGTTCGTCGCAACCTCGCCGCCGCCGCCTTCCGCGGCGATGCCTGGCAATTGTGTTAATACATCCGCTTGGCTGGCTGCCGTAAATTTACGAATATCTTCTTCTGGAAATGAATTCACTGACTGTGGCGAATCAAAGCCAGTCCGCCCTTTGGTCGTACCCGTAACGATAATGACATCGTCGGTGGTAGCGCTGTCAGTCGAGCCGTCCTGCGCGAATGCGCCGATTGGAGCGATTATCGTGGCTGCGCTTGCCAGCAATATTTTCCGTAAGTTATTTGAAATCATCGTTGCCTCCCTATCATGCCATTTTGATTCTGGGTTTCTTCAAAACCCCCATGCTATATGGGTTTAAAGCCGGTATCACATTTTTACTCACAATACAACTTATTGCAGGTTTAATTATATGAGATTGAGGTAAATAGCCAATTGTTTGAAGGTCAATTTGCCCATAAGGGCGCTAATTTCCTTGCATTCTTGAGAGAATTTTCGGCGAACTGGGGAATAAAATTACCAAAACCCCATTCCGGTAGAATTCGCCATGATTGATACGCCCCTATATTGTTAACTACACAAGCTCCTGAAACAAAAAACGAAAATTTGTGTTACAAATTTCTCTTCTCAGGCATAACTATTTGAAGCACTTAAATTCTTATTTTTGCGTATCCGGGTGTTCACCAGCCATGCCTGGGTTCAAACAATACCGGGTTGATTTGCGCATCCCTCGCCGAAGAAGCGCGCCCTTTTTGACAAGATCAACTAGATCACGGGTTGTTGTTGCGCTCGGCGCAGCGGTTATAGTCATGTAGTTTTTGCGCTTAAGCCCCCTTTGAGCCCTTCAATGCCTTCGGCGAACATGCGCATCAAGACTTTTTCCTTCCGTGCATTGAGCTAAGCACGCAAACGATCAAACAATTTTGTTTTCGCTAGAGCAAAATGCGTTAAATGCGAATCGTGGATTTGCTCTAGCGTTCTACTGCCAGTTGGATTGCCACGATTTAGAATCGCCCCGGGACTTAAACCGTGGCAAGTCCGGCGCATTTGGGGCTGGACAAAGACACGCCCATTGCGAGACTGATTTCAAATTCCTCGCAATTAAATCGATTCCGCACATCGGAGGATTACACCTTGAATACGCCAGAATCTACTAAACGGTAAGGACAGTCACAGTACGGCATATAATCAAAATAGCTCAACATCATTACCGGCAGGCGGCGCTTCTGGCTCACTTTTGTCTTCTTCTTCAACCTGCGGAACCTCAGCAATGGGAATAAACAATTGCTGCACCCGGCCAGTATAGGGCCAAAAATTTATGCGCCGCGCATTCTTGCCGCCAAGACTTTCGCTAATGCAGTGAATATCTTCCGTCGCCAGAAAGCTGCGGGCAAATTCAGCATTTAGTTGCCCCACATCCGACAGGCCGGACATTACAGAAGCGCCGCCGAAAAGTTTTGCAACGAGCCGTTTGCGCTCTGCACAACGTTTCAATAATCCGTTGATCAAGAGTTCCATGGAGTAGGCGCCGTGGCTGAGGCTGCGCTCATTGGCGCGGTTTTGACCACCGGGCACCAGAAAATGATTCATGCCGCCGACACCGGCCTCCGGATCATACATGCACACCGCGACGCAAGACCCCAGCAGTGTTGAGAGAACTGCATTCTCGAGGTTGGTTACTTTGTATTGGCCCTGGAAAACATTGAATTTGCGCTGCTCTCCCGGCTTTGGGCGTTCTTCGCTGCGCGCCAGATTGGTAAATCGGCTCATGCCGCAGCCTCGGCTTTGGCATTGCGATCGCAAGCGCGCATGATCGCTGGAGCTATCCGCGGCAACGCGTATTGGCGCTGCACTGCTTTCATTTCAAACGCCACTCTCGGCATTCCATAAATAACACAAGAGCCCTCATCTTGCCCGATTGTCACCGCGCCCGTTTCGCGAATGGCGAGAAGACCGGCAGCTCCATCCTTGCCCATACCAGTAAGAATAACGCCAACGGCGCGTCTGCTAATTTTCTCGGCGACACTGTTGAAAAGTACGTCAACGGATGGTCTATGACCGCTTACCAAATCGTCTGCGCGAAGACGACATGAGAAAGGCCCTTTTCCAACGATGGAAAGATGCGTGGCGCCGCCGGGCGCGAGATAGACGCGCCCCACCTCAAGCGGCGCGCCGTCCACCGCCTCTTCAACCTTAGCTGCACACAAAGTATCAAGCCGTTTGGCGAAGCTGCCTGTAAATAATGCCGGCATGTGTTGGACGATAACCGTTGGCGGACAATTTTCAGGAAATCCCGATAAAACATCCGTCAGAGCCTCAACTCCACCGGTCGAGGCGCCAATGGCGACGATTTTCTCATTTGGCTCGAACGTATCCGAGCAGGCCTCACTCGGGCGCGCCTCGCCCAAAGGTCTTAGATTAGCTCTCGCCGCCACCTTTATCATCCCGGGCAGCTTAGCAAATACTTCGCGGGCATTTCCGCGATCGGGCTTCCCCAAACAATCAATGGCGCCGAGGCTCATTGCTTTGATCGCAGCTTCTGCGCCTTTATGCGTTCGCGTCGACACCATGATAACCGGCGTTGGCCGTAATCGCATGATTTTTTCGAGGAATTCGATACCGTTCATGCGCGGCATTTCAACATCAAGGGTGATGACATCGGGGTTAAGCGACTTAATCGCTTGTCGCGCCTCGTAAGGATCGCCGGCGGTTCCAACAACGTCAATGTCAGGGTCCTGCTCTAGCGCGCGGGAAATCAAACCACGCATAATCGGCGAGTCATCGACAACGAGAACACGAATAGACATAGATACTACCGGCTGCTTCTGACAGGCATGAAAATTAACGGGGCAAGCAGCGCGCCTTCATTGGAAAGGAGCACCGCTTGCCTCGCTACCGAGTTAAAAATCTTGCCAGTCTTCCTGGCTGCCTTCAGGCTCAACATACAACGCCGCTGACCCGTTGGTCGCAGAGGCAAAAGACGCGGCGCGATCTTGTTGGTCCGCTACCGTCTGCTTGGGTTTGGCGTCTTTTTTATTGGCCTTTTTATTGTGCGACGCCGTCGCCCCAGAACCGCCCGCCTTCTCCTCACCAATTTTAAAGTGAGCAACCTGGCTCATAAGTTCATCTGAATCATTGGCCAGTGAATGACTGGCGGCCGTGGTTTGCTCAACCATGGACGCATTTTGCTGTGTGACCTGGTCCATTTTATTGACTGCAGTGTTGACTTCCGAAAGGCTCACCGACTGTTCTTTCGCGGAGGCGGCAATTTCGGAAACAAGCGTACTGACACTCTCTACACGTTCGACAATTCCCGACAGGGCAGTACCTGCGCGCCCAACAAGTTCGACGCCGGTTTCAACCTGTTGCGAACTCGACGTGATTAAGCCTTTAATTTCTTTGGCTGCATCGGACGACCTTTGCGCAAGGGCGCGCACTTCTTGCGCGACAACGGCAAAGCCTCGACCGGCATCGCCGGCTCTTGCAGCCTCAACACCAGCATTGAGCGCCAACAGGTTGGTCTGGAAAGCAATGTCGTCGATAACGCCAATGATTTGTGAGATTTGAACAGATGATTTTTCAATCTCACCCATCGCCTCAACCGTCTCTTTGACAATTTCTCCGCTTGTTTGGGCTTCTTTGCGAGTGTCCGTTGCAACAGAGTTCGCTTCGTTTGCGCCTTCCGCCGTTTGTTTCACCGTCGCCGTAATTTCATCGAGCGCAGCGGCGGTTTCTTCAAGCGTCGCCGCCTGGTTTTCTGTCCGTTTTGACAGATCATCCGCAGCGGTGCTGATCTCGCCAGACCCGTGACGAATGCCCTCCACTGTGGTGACAATCGTTCCCATAGTGTCTTTCAGTTTCGATACCGCACCGTTGAAGTCATGGCGGAGCTGTTCGTATTCGGATGTAAATGGCGTACCGATGTTGTCGGTGAGATCGCCATCGGAAAGCTTGCGTAATCCATTGGCCAGCGAGTCTACAACCAACTGCTGCGCCTTCGCCACATCGCGGCGTTCTTCTTCGTCCTTATGACGTTGATTGACAACATCAGTGATGTCGGAGGCAAATTTCACTACTTTGAACGGCTTGCCACTGCCATCAAGGATCGGGTTATACGACGCTTGAATCCAGACATCCGAACCTTTTCTGTTTACGCGTTTGTACTCACCCGATTGAAACTCTCCGCGTTTCAACGCTTCCCAGAAGATGCCGTAATCGGGGCTATTTTTCAACTCAGGGTCGACAAAGATGCTATGGTGCTTATCTTTGATATCATCTAGGCTGTACCCCATAACGCTTAAGAAATTCTCGTTCGCATCAACAACCTTACCATCTAGCGAGAATTCGATTGTCGCTTGCGCGCGATCAAGGGCGGCGAGCATGCCTGCATTCAACCGATCCGCCGTCACATCAGACCACTCAAGAACATTGCCGACATAATCGCCATTCGCGTCGAATACGCCGCTGACGCTTAAGGCAAACCTGAAGTCACCAACGGCGATGTCCGTCTGATACGGAAGGCGGGACGGATCGGATAGCAACTGACGCTGATGCGCCGGATTTTTATGGAACATATCAATGCACGACCCAACGATTTGATCGGCATTAAAATTCGGCCAAAACTCCCGGAAAACTTCTGCATTTTCTGACAAGAGCTTTTTGGTCGACTGATTGACATAAGTGACTATGAAATCGCGGTCGACCATCATCATCGCAACCGATGAACCAGCAAACGCCGCGCTTTTGAAGGTTGCTTCGCGCGCCGCTTCTTCAGCCTCGGTTATGTCTGTAGCAAATTTGACAACTTTAAACGGCTTGCCAGCGGCATCCAAAATGGGGTTGTAGCTCGCCCGAAGCCAAAGTTCTTTTCCGCCTTTACCAATACGCTTAAATTTACCGGCGCTGAAATCACCGCGGCGCAGACCGTCCCAAAGCGCTTTATAGTCTGCGCTCTCTTTATACTCTGCTTCGACAAACATCGAGTGATGCTGACCCTTAATCTCATCAAGCGAGTACCCGACTGTTTTAAGAAAATTCTCATTGGCCCCGACGATTGTGCCGTCGAGATTGAACTCAATCGTCGCTTGGGAAACTGAAAGCGCCTCCAGCATGCCTGAATTGAGGCGATCAGCTGTCACATCCGCCCATTCCAGAGTGCAGCCGATATAATTTCGATCAGCATCAAAGACGCCGCTCACATTCAGGCCAAACTTAAGTTCGCCTACGGTGATCTCGGTCTGATAGGGAAGTCGCGATGGATCGGATAGAAGCTGGCGCTGATGCGCCGGATTCTTGTGGAACATGTCAATGCACGCGCCGACGATATTCTCGGCGTTAAAAGTCGGCCAAACCTCGCGGAATGCATCTGCATTGGCTGCCAGAAGTTGCTTGGTCGCTTCATTGACATAAGTAACGATGAAATCACGATCGACCATCATCATGGCAACCGACGACCCGCCAAATGCTGAGCTTTTGAAAAGCGCTTCATGCGCCGCCTCTTCAGCTTCGGAAATATCTGAGGCGAACTTCACAATTTTAATTGCCTTACCGTTCTCATCGAGAATTGGGTTGTAGCTTGCTCTGAGCCAGATCTCTTTTCCGCCTTTGCCAACGCGCTTAAATTTACCGGCATTGAATTCACCGCGGCGCAGACCATCCCAAAATGCCTTATACTCAGCACTCGCTTTGTAGTCCGTCTCGACAAACATCGAGTGATTTTGACCTTTAATCTCATCCAGAGCATAGCCGACCGTGGTTAGGAAATTCTCATTGGCGTCAACAATTGTGCCGTCGAGGTCGAATTCAATCGTAGCCTGGGAACGTGAAAGCGCATCAAGCTTTGCCTTGCCGTCCGAAAGCGCGTCGCGAGCATTTTTTACTTCTTCACGCTCAAGCGTTACTTTCTTAAACACCGCAGAAATTTCATCGAAAATATCCACTTTGCCTGCATCGTCACCCGATGCCGAACCATCAGTCTGACGTATAGCTCTCGCCCGCTTTGACAGGCTGGAGATTTTTGCCAAAAGCGGACGCGCAAAATAGTAAGAAAGAAATATACTTGTCAGCGTCATTGTGAGTGTTGTTAGCACTGGAAAAAGAATACCATTCCAGCCAATTATCGCGCCGTAAAGCGGGTTTAACAATAGAAATAAAATCGGCGGGGCAGCGATGAGCGCGAACTGGCGTTTGAGGTTCATTTCAGGTTTCTCCTTCAGGGGACGGACAATTTCATGAACGATGCTACACCATATTGGTTAATTGGGGTTTACTACGCGCCTGGTTTGGGAGATCGCAGGAGATTGAGCGAATGCTAGAGCCATAAGCTCATGACGCCAATGCGCCTGAACGGTAGGCGTTGTTCTGTAAAACTTTGTTTCCGCAAAGAAATTAACCTGACTGCGTACTTTATGGACAGCTCATAACATGAGCTTCCAGCTCTAAAGAAAAAGACAATCCCCAACGGCAGCTGGTGCATGCTCTTTAGGCGAATTATCTTGCTCTCCACGCAGGCGCGACGCCAACTCGCTCATGATTAGATTCTCAGCCGCATGCGTTGCATCAACACGCCACTCCGGATGCACTTGCAGCACTACAGTCCTTAGAAATTTTGCAAGGTCATGAATGATTTGCGACACGCGGTCGATTTCTTGGACCAGGTAGACTTCGTCCGGCAAATCATCACCGCTAATCCGCAGCAACTCGCCAATTGGCTTCTGCAATCGATCGCTAACCACAGCAACCCCGTCCAGCTCTTGCTGGACAAAATCAAGCAGCAGGGCGAGCTGCGCATCTGGACCGGCATTGTCCGTATCTTTTTCGGCAGCTAACATTGGAACGGCGACTCTACTATTACTACACAACTTAAAGGCCTGGCTATTAATCCAATCGGCCAAACACTTCCTTGACGCAACGCTGCAAATCCGTAGGATTAAACGGTTTTTTCAGGTAATTGTTCATGCCGAGCTGGCGTCCTTTATCAATCAGGGTTTGGTCCGGGCTGCCTGAGACGAGGATAAAACCGATCTTCTCTGTCTTAGGATTGCCACGCAACGCTTTCAGCAATTCCAGCCCATTCATATTCGGCATGTTGTAATCGGATACAACAAGGTGCACCGGGCTTTTCTTGATAGCGCTAAGCGCGTCCGCCCCATTTTTGGCTGCACTGACATTGCTAATACCGAGCTTGTCAAAACAATCATAGATCAAACTGCGGCTCGTGGACATATCGTCAACGACCATCACTCTCAATTTATCTTTTAACGCCATGGTTTCGTCCTTTTACTTAAAAAACACTTTGAACTTCTGGGATGATAAAAAGCAAATACCGCATTCATCTCGCGGCGCCGGTTTTATCTCGGTAAGCGGTCATTCCTTCAGAGCTGAATGCCGCCGCCGCCGGTCCGGTGACGCGTTCTGAATGACCGATGAAGAGCCACCCGCCAGGCGTAAGCACGTTGTAATATTTTTGCCAAAGCTCTTGTTGCGTGTCTTCTTCAAAGTAGATCACCACATTGCGGCAAAATATAAAATCAAAGGGGCCTTTCACCGGCCATGGTCTTATTAGATTCAACGGCCGGAACGTAATAAGTTTTTTAACAGTGTCGTTGACGCACAATTCTTCACCTGCGCTGCCAACTTTATTAAAATATTTTTTCTGCAAATTCGCCGGAACAGGTTCAACATTTGATGCTCTGTAAACGCCGTTTTGCGCCCTGTCGAGAATATTTTTGTCAATATCCGTCGCCAGGATTTTTATATCGTATGACGCTGCGTCCGGCAAAAGCGACAACAGCGTTAATGCAATGGAATAGGGTTCTTCGCCGCTGGAGCAGGCCGATGACCAAATGCGGATACGCCCCCCGCGCTTGGCTTGCGCAAGCAATGGCGGCAAAACATTGGCCTTTAAGATGTCAAAATGATGCGGCTCACGAAAAAATCGCGTCACATTGGTTGTCAGCGCATTCAACATATTGTTGCGCTCTTCAGCGCCGTCATCGCCTTTCACAAATGCACAATATTCGCGAAATGTTTTTATGTCTTTCGCGCGCAACCGTTTCGCCAACCGAGAATAAACCAGCGATACCTTTGATTCGTTCAGAGAGATGCCAGATGCATCTTTTATCAACGCAGCAATCTGCTAAAAATCATCCGCCGTAAAAAGATACTCACCGGGCGTGATCGCTTCTGTTTTATTATGTCGTTGCGCTGATGTTTGCATTACGCTGCAATTCCTTCAATCGTATCTGTCGGCAGGACGGTGCTGAGATCGAGCAAGTTGATCATCCTTTCTTCCATCGCCAACACGCCCTCAACGAAGCCTTTCGCAGCCTCGGAAGACACGTCCGGGGTTGGTTGAATTTTTTCCTTCAGGATAGTTAAAATGTCCGACACGGCGTCAACGACCAGCCCAACCGCCTGCTCGCCGATCTGCATAATAATGATCACATGCCGTGCGGATGGTTCTGTCTGCTCAAGACCGAGGCGGGATGCAAGATCGACAACCGGGACAACTGAGCCTCGCAAATTAATTACACCGCGTACGAATGGAGGCGTCAACGGCAGAGATGTTTCTTTCGTCCAGCCACGAATTTCCCGCACGGACATAATGTTCACGCAATATTCCTGATCGCCCACACAAAAAGCCACCAACTCCAGCGCATCATCGTTACTCTTCGTTTTTATTTCTGTTTCTGACATGGTCTTACCCTGTTGCAGCTAGACTGGTTTCCTGAAATGAAAGCGCATTGCCCTCACGAGCGATAATTGAGTCAATGTCGAGAATGAGCGCGATCCTGCCGTCGCCGAGGATTGTCGCGGCGGCGACGCTGTCGACATGGCCGTAATTTTCTTCCAGGCTTTTAATGACGACCTGCCGTTGGTCCTGAATAGTGTCAACAATCACCGCAGCGCGCGCGCCATCTTCCGTTTCAACCGAAAGCACAACCCCGGTCAGAGGGTCTGCCGGTTCGCTTCGGTATCCCATAGTGCGTCCAGCATCTATGATCGGTATAAATTCACCTCGAATGGATATGACTTTTGCGCCGGCGCCAAGCTCATGGATATCTGAAGGCGTTGGCTTTAATGTTTCAACAATCGCAGTGAGTGGGACGACCAATGTTTGATCAGCCACCTCAACAACCATACCATCGAGAATGGCAAGCGTTAGAGGCAGGCTGATAGAAAATGTCGAACCCTTTCCGGGCTTCGATGAAATCGATATTCTCCCGCCAACAGCCTGGATTGCGCGCTTAACGACATCCATGCCGACGCCACGACCGGAAAGATTTGAAACTTTATCAACGGTCGAGAAACCGGGCATAAAGAGCAAATTATCGATATCGCTGTCGGATAATTTGTCTTCCTCACTGATAAGGCCTTTTTCAATGGCAATGTTTCTAACACGCTCACGGTTTATTCCTGCACCGTCGTCGGAAACCTCAATCACAACGCGGCCGGAGCGATGCGCAGCTGTAAGCGACACTGTGCCTTCAGTGGGCTTTCCGTTGGCTATGCGTGTTTCAGCCTTCTCAAGGCCGTGATCGACCGCATTGCGAATCATATGGGTCAAGGGGTCCGCCAGGCGTTCGACAACCGTCTTATCGACTTCGGTCATCTCGCCTTCCATCACGAGGTGTACAGATTTTTCTGTCGCCCTGGCGGCTTCACGAACGATGCGCGACATCCTCTGAAACAAAGCTTTGACCGGTTGCGCACGGATGGCCATAACGCTGTCTTGAATTTCACGCGTCAGTTGTTTTAACTCTTCAAGGCCCGCCTCAACCGAATCGCCACGCTCTAGCCCGGCGTCAATCACGCCTTGGGTGAGCATCGCCTGATTGATCACCAGCTCGCCGACCAGATTGACAAGACGGTCGATGCGGCCAAGATTGACCCGTATCGTCGCGTCGCTTGCGTCCTTTTCCTTTGACGCCTGTGCCGAGGCGGCCGGTTTTTCTTTTTTCTCAGCCAATGAAACAACGTTGTCTTTGCTTACAGCATTATCTTCAGAGCCGGCGGCGTCAGGTGTGCCGTCTGCCTCTGTAGGCGACGCCTCTTCTTCAACAGGCAAAGCCTCATCGTCAGCCAGTTCGGGCTCAATCGTGTCGTCTGTCCTCTCTTCAGCTTTAATTTCGAGAGTGCAGTCATCTTCGACGAATTCAAAAATTTCCAGCAGCTCCGCCTCGCTACGACTGGTCTGAACAATGATCGTCCAGGAAAGATAAGCGCCTTCCGGGTCAAGCTCATCAAGCGTTGGGATTTGCGATTCATCGCATGCGACTTTTACATCACCCATCTCGGCCAGATTACGGAACAGCAGAACGGTTTCATTTGCGTTTGCGTAGAGTTCCGGCATCGGGCGGAATTTAATGATGAAAGACTGAGTTTCCTCGACATCATCAAGGTCGCCAAATGCATCATCGAGGTCGATGGCCGTGCCGAGCGGTGCAAACGAAATATCCTCACCGCCCGCTGGCGTCTCGTCAGGCGCGCCTGCCTTATCTCCAACGAATGCTGACAAGTCTTCAACGAGGCCAGCTGTAACGTCATCGCCGAGTTCTTCATCGCTTTGAGCGGCGCGCACCAAATCCGCCAGCACGTCTGACGAACGCAACAAGACACTCAAAACCTCAGGCGTTGCTTCCAACCGATCCGCGCGGACTTCATCAAGCGTCGTTTCAAAAATATGCGCAAACGCGACAAGCTTATCGAGCCCGAAAGCCCCGGCGCCGCCTTTGATTGAGTGAACCGCACGGAAAATCGCGGCAACCGTTTCCGAATCCCCGGCGCCGCCCTCCATATCCATAAGGCCGCTCTCTAACTCACCGAGCAAATCATCGCATTCCTGAAAAAAGGTCTGCTTAATTTCCGCCATTGAATCCACTGGAAAGGCTCCCGAATCTATGCAGCGACGCGTTTTATGGCGTCGACTAGCTTGTCTTTATCAAATGGTTTGACGATCCAACCGGTGGCGCCGGCATTCTTTGCCCGCATTTTCAGTTCCGGCGCTGATTCCGTCGTCAGGACGAGTATTGGTGTTACGCGATGTTCGACTGAGCGCCTTACGCCCTCAATGAACCCAAAGCCGTCCATTTTCGGCATGTTGATATCCGTAACAATGACATTGGGCGCCATGCCAGCGAGCACCTCAAGGCCGTGCTCACCGTCCTCGGCAAGCGAGACGTCAAAGCCCGCCTCAGTGAGGGCAAGGCGCAACATCTCTCTCATTGTCCGTGAATCATCAACGGCTAGCACGCTTAAAGGCATGTTTCATTCTCGTTTGTTTCATGCTGCGACAGACAAACCCCAAGATGGCTCGCCGCTTCAGAAAAGGCAGGAGATTCGTCAAAGATTGCGATTGTGTGGCCAGCGACCGCCCAGGTTTTGACCGCAGACAACAGCACCTGAAAGCACGGCGCGCCAATGCGCTCGACTTTAGAGGCGTCGATAACGAGGTCGTTACCGCGTAACGCCAATAACTCATCTGCCAACGGGGCGGCAGCGCGCAAATCAAGCACCGAAGTGAGGATAACCCTGCCGTCTTCGCTTTTGCAGTCTTCTCTACTCAATGGATTGCCTTCCCGACACACTCAATTAATTTGTATGGTTACCATCGGTACACCAAAAACAATACCAACCCTTTAAACCACCATCGCCACATGAAAAGGAGCGGATCGTTTCGCCTACCAGCCTGAAACAATTGAAAACTAATGTTTTGATGCATTTAAAATGGCTGGTCGCCGATACGGTGTTTTATCAAACCATTAATGTATACGGATAATTTCTAAATATATTACAACCAGCGCATTGCAGACGGGTTGTTGGCGCGAGACATTCTTTTTTTCGCGCCCTCAACTCCTACAAAGCCCACCGGCTACCATCACTCCAAACCAGAACCGTAGTGAAACATGCCGCGCCATTCCGGATTGAGATGGCGGAAGCAACGACAAGTCTGTGCGTTGACTTCTTCTTATTTTATTCTATTTTGTAGTAGATATAGCGGACAGAGCCATGAGCAGAACAAAACACTTGGGTGAATTTGAAATTCTCGTCCTTGCCGCGCTCGTTCGGCAAGGACCCGATGCTTATGGCGTGACCATCCGGAAAGAAATAGAAGACCGCGCCACGCGATCAGTTTCTATTGGCGCGCTTTACTCGACGCTCTCTCGGCTTGAGGACAAAGGCTATGTCGCCTCACGCCTGGGCGAGGCGACGCGCGAACGCGGCGGGCGCGCCAAACGCCACTATGTCATTAAGGCGAAAGGCCAAGCGCAACTTGAAAAATCGATCCGCGCACTTGGCGCCATGTTGAAGGGATTGGACCCGTGGCCAAACATACTAAGGGTGCGAACAACCGCAACGCCAGCGCGCCATTAGGCCCGCCCCCGGCCGCACGCGCGCTGCTCGCTTTCATTATGGATGCGGCGGATGAGGCGGTTTTGATGGGCGATATGGAAGAAGAGTTCCGCCACATCTCCCGTCATTCGCCGCGTCATGCGCAAAGCTGGTATTGGCGCCAAACCATGCGCTCGGCGCCGCATCTGATCATAAAACGAGTGCGGGCGTTAAAGATGCGCCCGCTTGGCGTTGCCCTTGCTGCCCTGCTCGGATCTTTTTTGCTGATCTATTATTGGGATATTTGGGTCGCACGAAGCGCCGCCAGAACTTTTGCCGCCATAACTGATGCATCGAGCTATTTTTTTAGCCGAGCAGTCTATCTCTTTGTACAGATGATTGGTGTTGCTATTGGCGGCGGGCTCATCGCTATTTTTACGTTTCAAGCAGAGGCGCCATTTCTCAAAAATATCGCCTACCGCCTTGCCCCCGCCGGTCTCATCGTCTTCGCACCGACCTACATGGCGATGATCAATCCGGCTGACAATTATCCGCTATCCTTTCGTCTTTTATGGCTCAGCCTCGCAATACCATCGTTGATTGGCGGCGCCCGCGGCGGCATCTGGCTACAGTCGCGGCACAGCTAGGGTTATATTTCAGTCTCGCGGGGGCGCCAGGCGAGCATAGGCGCCTTCGCCAAACCATATTTCTTCGAGATTGTCTCCCGGCCCCGCGCGGTCAACCACCAGAAAGTCTTGCACTGGTTCAATGACCAATAATGGATGGTGCCAGGTGTTCTTTGCATATTGAACCCCTTGATCACCGCGCGCCCAGAACGCTTTTAAGCTCTCCGGCGCGGGCGTCTCCGCCGCACTGACAACGACAAGCCATCGCTTGTTGGCCAAAGGAAAAAATGCCTGACTTCCCAGTGGGTGGCGCTCCACCATCGTAATCTTTATCGGGCTCGGGCGCGCCGTCGCACGAAAAATTGAAAGGACGCCCTCGCCTTGCTGATCGGCGAGATCAAGCCGTGACAAAGCGTGAAACCGCTCCGTCGTTCCCTCATTGATAAGGACCCGCTCTGCGCCGCTAATCTCAAGAACATCGCCAAACCTGGAAAAATTATCCCTGCTCAGCGGTTCAGGCGACAGATCCACAATGTTCATTATTGACGCCGCCCAAAGATGCGCAAACGGCTGACGCCGCCGTCAGGATAGATATTTAGTCTGACATGCGTGACCAGCCCGGGTGAAGAAATATCGGCGGCGCCAAACTCATGCACATTATCCGCCTGAAGCTTGCACTGCTGCAAAATCTCAACCCATGGCGCCGATCCGTCAATCAGTGACGCATCGCTCTCACCTGAAAAATCAATCCCTTCGACAGACGCGCTATCGGGGAAATTGCCTTTAAAATGTGCGGTATCAATTTCAATTCCCTCAACAGTACCGCGCGCCGCCAGTGCGATAATGATCCAGTCATTTCCAGGCTCGCGCCGGCGCCGGGTTTCCCAGCCGTCCCCCATGGTCTTACCGCGCCCCTCTGATAACAACGCCCAAAGATCGCCATAATGAGCATCATTATAGGCGACGATGCGGCCGCCATTTGTTAAAGCCGAAAGTTCAACCAATGCATTATCATCAGCGTCGCCCCATGACGGCGCAACCTCGCCATAAAGCCGCATCCGCGCAACGCCGCCATCAGGCAGGATGTTCAACCGCACCGCCCCCCAAACGCCGTCGTCATTGATTGTGAAAAACTGGCGCTTGTCGCCCTCTAACACAACCGTTGGCAATATGGTTTTCCATACTGACGGGTCGTCAGTATCTGCATTCGGCGCGCAAGCTTCGATAGAGGCGCCGGGCGGATAGTTTCCAGTAAAATGACTGGTGTCGATCTCCGCGCCATGAATGACGCCGCAGGCGCCAAGCTCGACAATGCACCAATCATGACCTTTGTCGCGCTTGCGGCGGCTTTCCCATCCGTCCATCCACTTGCCGTGGTCATCATATTTATTGGCAATAAACACCGGCGGCGCATCAGAAATAAGCCGCTCCTTGGCGCCGAAAAATTCATCCGATGCGCTCGCCACATGGCTGCCAAAACGCGGCGAGGCCAGGTTTGGAAAGCGGCGCACAAAACCAGGTTCATCGTTCATGTTGTCAGTCATCTCTGTTGCCTATTTCTCCGCCAGTTTTTTCAACCGAATGCGGGCGATTTTGTGCACCTCTCTTAACGCCGTGGCAAACTCCTGCTTGGGCGAGTTTTCCAATCGCGCCCCAAAATTTTCCAGAATTTGCGTGCGGGTTTTGCTGGAGACGGCAAGAATAAAAGGAAACCCAAATTTGTTCATATACGCCTTATTGAGAGATTGAAATCTCTCCAGTTCTTCGTGACTACATTGGTCAAGCCCGGCGGATTTTTGCTCGTCGGTAGACGCTTTGGTCAACTCCCCCCGCACCGCGAGACGTCCGGCAAGGTCCGGATGCGCGCGCAGCAGCGCCAGCTGGCGTTCACGCGAGGCGCCATCCACAACCGCCGCCATTGCTTGCGCCAATTGGCTAAGGTCGTCGACAACAATACCGTCGTCGAAAACCGCCTCGGCAACCCAGGGGGAATGTTCATAAACACCGCCAAAAAGTGTGATGAACGCATCACGTGAAATCCGTTCGGGCGCACCGCGCATCGCGTGGTTGCTATCCATCAGCGCTCCTCTCAGCGGTTTTGTTAAACGGATGGCGCGCGCGCCAGTGCCGGGCGATATCAACCCGGCGACACACCCAGACATCTTCAAATGACGAAATGTAATCGACGAACGCTTCGAGTGCCTTGAACCGCGCCGGACGCCCGATCAGCCGACAATGAAGGCCAATAGACAGCATTTTCGCCGCCTCGGCGCCCTCACGATAAAGCACATCAAATGCATCTTTGAGATAGGTTTCAAAATCTGCGCCGGTGTTAAACCCCTGTTGCGTCGCAAAACGCATATCATTGGTATCCAAACTATAGGGCACAATCAGATGAGACGATTGGGTTTGCGTGCTCCAAAACGGTAAATCGTCGGAATAATCATCAGCGTCATATAAAAATCCGCCATGCTCAGCTAGCAGCCGCCGCGTATTCTCGCTCGTCCTGCCAGTATACCAGCCAAGCGGCGGGGCGCCGCAAATTCTCGTTAAAATTTCAACCGCCTCTTGCAGATGCGCGCGTTCCGTCTCTTCAGGCACATCTTTATAATCGACCCACCGCAACCCATGGCTGGCGACCTCATGGCCATCGGCCAAGGCACGCTCAATCACGGCCGGGTTTTTTTGCGCCGCTAAAGCGACGGCGAACATAGTGATCGGCAGGCCTCGCGTCTTAAATAAATCCAGCACCCGCCATACGCCCGCACGAGCCCCATATTCATATATCGATTCCATCGACATATGCCGCGCGCCCTCAAACGGCGCTGCGCCGATAATCTCAGACAAAAATGCTTCCGACTGGCTGTCGCCGTCCAGCACACAGCGCTCTGCGCCCTCCTCATAGTTGAGCACAAACTGAACCGCGATACGCGCGCCGCCCGGCCAGTCCGCATGCGGCGGCTTGCCCCCATAACCCATAAGATCGCGTAACTCAGACATCTCGCACCGATGAAGATTTAGTTGAACACAGCCCAAACATGAGCATACTCAATTTCCTCACGCTCATCATAGAGGTTTTTTGATTACGCGTCGGGAAAATCCGATCAGCCTCGCGGAGAGAGACCTTGGACCTTCAAATAACCGACTGGCTGAGCCTGGGCCTTCGCTGGGCGCATATTGTCGCTGGCATCGGATGGATCGGCGCGTCGTTTTATTTCATGGCGCTTGATTTTAGCCTGCGCCATCGCGCCAGCCTGCCGGACGGCGTTAAAGGCGAAAGCTGGCTAGTGCATGGCGGCGGGTTTTATCATGTCCAAAAATATATGATCGCACCGGAGGAGATGCCGAAAGACCTGAAATGGTTTCAATGGGAATCTTACGCAACCTGGCTCACCGGTTTTGCGCTCATGTCGGTGGTCTATTACTGGCAGGCGGACATCTATCTCATCGACCGGTCGGTCCTTGCGCTGTCAAAGCTGCAGGCGGTGGGTATTTCTGTCGCCGTACTGGCGGCAAGTTGGCTCGGCTATGACGTTCTATGCAAGTCTGCCCTGAAAAATAACCAGACCGCGATGTTTGCGGTGTTGTTCGTTTTTATTGTCGCTGCCGCCTTTGGTTTGGGCGAGGTGTTTTCTGCCCGCGCTGTCTTTCTCCATATTGGCGCGATGATCGGCACCATCATGACCGGGAATGTTTTCTTCGTCATTATTCCCAACCAAAAAATCACTGCCGCAGAATTAAAAGCCGGCAGAACACCCAATCCGGAATTTGGTGAAATCGCAAAATTACGCTCGACGCATAACAACTATTTGACGCTGCCCGTTTTATTCATGATGATCTCAAATCATTATCCAATGACTTTCGGGCATCCGATGAACTGGGTTGTGGTTGCGTTAATTTTGCCGATTGGCGCCATCGTCCGGCACTATTTTAACGCCCATGACAGCGGCAAACATGGCCGCGCACTAAGCTGGCAATGGCCCGCCGCCTCTGTTCTGCTTCTTATACTGATGGTTTTTATCGCATGGCGGCCGGCCAGTACAACTGCGGACGCGCCAGCTGGAGAGACCACAAACATGGAGCCTTCGGCGTTAACCGAGCAGGCGTTTACCATTGTCAAAACCCGTTGCGCGGTTTGCCATTCGGCCAATCCGACGGATTTTGTCGCTACAGCGCCCGGCGGCGTTGAATATGATACGCTCGATCTTGTCCGGCAATACGCCGCACAAATTCGCGCGCAGGCGGTTTTAAGCCACGCAATGCCGCCGGGGAATTTAACCGAAATGACCGACGATGAACGCGCTTTGCTCGATGCCTGGATTGCCAGCGAGGCGCAATAGCGCCGGACATTGAGTTTAGGTTGAGGCCTGCGTGCGTTGATGGACGATATTGCCGGCGACATAGGTCGCCTTGATCGCTCTTTCATCCGCCATAATGATTTGCGCGAACAGAACATCAAAAAAATCTTCAGCCCGTGCAACGCGGCGCGCAATTAATGGGTTTGATTTCAAATTCAACACCACAATATCGGCATCCATTCCGGGTGCAAGATTTCCGAGACGATCATCAAGCCGCATCGCCTTGGCGCCGGCGCAAGTCGCCATCCAGAGCGCTTCAGCCGGATGCAAAACAACACTATGGAAACGCGCGGCTTCGTAAGCTGCACGCATGGTTGCAAACATCGAAAAGGAAACGCCCGCGCCAACATCGCTCGCAAGCGAAACCAATATCTCCGGCGCCGCATGGCGCGTTGCATCAAGATCGAATATGCCTGAACCCATAAACGCATTCGATGTCGGACAATGCGCAATCGCCGCACCGCTCTCGGCTATGGCGCGCCGCTCATCGTCGGAAAGATGAATGGCGTGTCCGAAAATCGCCCCTTCGCCGGCGAGGCCAAACGATTGGTAGACCTGATAATAGCTGTCATAGGTTGGGTGCTGTTCTAACACGCGCGCAACCTCATCTTTGGTTTCCGAAAGGTGGGTCTGCATCAGCACCGTCGGGTGCTCGCGCCACAAACTCCCGAGCGCCGCCAGCTGCGCCGGAGACGAGGTCAATGCGAAACGAGGTGTGATCGCATATCGGTTACGGCCCTCGCCATGCCAGCGCTCAATTAGCGCTTTCGACTGGTCATAAGCTGTTTGCGCAGTGTCAGCGAGGCCTAGCGAACTGTTGGTGTCCATACAAACCTTGCCGGCCGCCATGCACACATTTCTTCGCGTCGCCGCTTCAAAGAAACTCTCCACCGATTGCGAATGCACTGTGCAATAAACGCTCGCCGTCGTGACACCATTTAGAAAACATTGGTCGAGGAAAAAATCCGCAGAATTTTCTGCGACCGCTTGATCATCAAACTGAGATTCACATGGAAATGTGTGTTTTTGCAGCCAGTCAACCAGGCCCTGACTGCTGGAGCCAATGATATCCAATTGCGGATAATGCGTGTGTGCATCAATAAACCCGGCCATAATGAGGGCGTCGCCATAATTGGCAACTGGCGCGCCGGGATTTTGCTTTAAAATATCTGTAGCGGCGTCGACCGCAATAATACGCCCGCCTTCCACAACCACGGCGCCGTCCTGTCGATAATCGACCGCGTCTTCGGCGCCGACCTCAAATGGGTTGCCGGAAAATGCAAGAGTCTGGCCGCGCAAAACGAACCGGCCTTGGTCTTGTTTCATGGAGTAACTCTGCCTTCATCGGATGCCGTCCACGACACAGATGGCGCCGCGACGGTCTGTCGTCAAAATCTCCCCGCGGCTATAGCGGCTATTGGTACAACTATCCATCGAATTAACGTGAGGATACCTCGCTCAGTTGCAAAATCTCCACCGCCAGCGATATCGCGATCACGCCCGGCTCCTTGCTGCTGGCGCCGCCGGCGCCAAGGGGGCAGGTGAGCCGGGAAAGGTCGACCTCGCTAACACCCAATTTGCCAAGCCGTTTCAGGAAACGGGCGCGCTTCGTTTTCGACCCGATCAGCCCGAGATATCGAAACCGCCCGCGCTTCAGAACTGCATGGCAAATCTCAAGGTCCAGCGCATGGGAATAGCTCATCACTACATGAAACGCATCGTCCGGCGCCAAGCCAACCGCATCATTGGGCGACGCTATGACGAGGCGCTTCACTTGTGCGGGGATGGTATCTGGAAACCGTTCAGCGTCGGTATCTACCCAGACGATTTCAACCGCCAGTCCATCGAATACACGCACAACCTCGCGGCCGACATGGCCGGCGCCGTAGAGGTAGATCGGCAGTCGTTTTTTACTGAGCGGTTCCAAAAACCAACTCCCATGTTTCTGCGCGCCGCCCGCCAATTTACATCGACTATCTGATTGCGCCGTGAGCAATAGGAATTGTTCACGCACAAAATCCGGCACGCCGCTGAGATCAGCTACTTCAACGACATGAACAGGCGCCAAACCGGATACTACCGGTCTTGCAAAATAGCCGATTTTCGCGTCTGCAAAACTGGAAACTATATCAATTTCGTCGGCGCCATAGCACTCAAACTGAAGCCGCACCTGGCCGCCGCAACATTGACCAAGGCGCGGCCCAAGCGGATAGGTTTTTGTATCGCGCAACCACAAGGTCTCAGCGCCCGCCTCAACCAACTGCCGGGCGTGAGCGATTGCATCATATTCCAGCGCGCCGCCGCCGACAGTACCCGCCACCGCTTGCGCGGACACCGTCATCGCGGCGCCAACCTCACGCGGCGTTGAGCCCTCAACGTCGATCACCGTGACGCGGACAACAGGCCCGTTTCGCCGGAAGTATTCGCAAAGCTCTACGAGAGACAACTGCAACGCTAGCTCCAGCCGCCGGTTATGACCTGCAACAGGCGCTCCGGCGTCGCCGGCGCATCAAGCGCCGGATATTGCGCGCGGCCCATCGCACTCGCCGCCGCATCAGACAGCGCCATCAATACTGAAATACCCAGCATCAGCGGCGGCTCGCCGACGGCTTTCGAGCGGTAGATGGTCTCCTCGCGGTTTGTTCCGCGTTTCCATATCGCAATGCTCATATCCGGCGCGCGATCAGACGCGGTTGGAATTTTGTAAGTCGAGGGCGCGTGGGTTTTTAACCGCCCCGCCTCATCCCACACCAGCTCCTCGCTGGTCAGCCACCCGACGCCTTGTGCAAATCCGCCCTCGATCTGGCCAAGGTCAATCGCCGGGTTGAGCGACTTGCCAACGTCATGAAGAATATCGACGCGCAACAGGCGGTGCTCTCCCGTTAGACGATCGATAACAACTTCCGAGACCGCCGCGCCATATGCGAAGTAGAAGAATGGCCGACCGGTTCCAGTGGCGCGGTCCCATTCGATCTTCGGCGTTGCATAAAATCCGGTCGCAGAAAGCGACACCCGCGCCAAATAGGCTTTGGCGATCAGTTCATCGAACGCAATCTCATCATCACCTATTCGAACGCCGCCGGACCGGAACGCGACCTTGTCCTGGGCGACGCCCCATTCAGATGATGCAAACTCGATCAATCGTTTCTTGATCTTTTCACACGCATCAAGCGCGGCCATGCCATTTAAATCTGTACCGGAGGACGCAGCCGTTGCCGACGTATTGGGCGCCTTACCGGTGTTAGTCGGCGTAATTTTTACGTGATCGATATCGATCTGAAACGCTTCGGCGACAATCTGAGCGACTTTGATAAACAGCCCCTGCCCCATCTCCGTGCCGCCATGATTGAGATGCACGGAGCCGTCGGAATAGACATGGACAAGCGCCGCGGCCTGGTTGAGGTGGGTTTTTGTGAACGATATTCCAAACTTTACCGGCGTTAAAGCAATGCCGCGTTTCAGCAGTGGTTGCTTCGCATTCCAATCGGATATCTCCGTGCGTCGCGCTTCATAATCCGACGAAGCAACCAGCTCATCGACAATCTCGCCTATGACGCAATCTTCAACCTGCATATGATAGGGCGTCACATTACGCTGGCTCGTTGTGTCTTTGTCGGCAGCGTAAAAATTAACGCGGCGCACTTCCAGCGGGTCCTTGCCGAGTTTGAAGGCAATTTCATCAATCACGCGCTCAATAGCAAGCATGCCTTGCGGTCCGCCAAACCCGCGAAAGGCGGTGTTGGATACGGTGTTGGTTTTACAGCGGTAGGAACTGATCAGGACATTCGCCAGATAGTAACAATTATCGGCGTGAAACATCGCCCTGTCGCAGATCGCCAGCGACAGATCATGCGACCAACCGCAGCGCGCCGCCTGATCCATAATGATCGAATGAATGCGCCCGCCCTCATCAAAGCCGGCATGATAGTCTATCCGAAAATCATGCCGCTTGCCGGTCATGATGATATCGTCGTCGCGGTCATAACAGACCTTTGCCGCCCGGCCGGTGCGTTTTGCAACCAGCGCGGCGGCCGCTGCGGGAAGGTTTCCGTTGGTTTCTTTGCCGCCAAACCCGCCGCCCATGCGGCGCACTTCCACTGTCACGGCGTTAAAAGAAACGCCGAGCACGCCGGCAGTTTTGTGTTGAATTTCGGTCGGGTGCTGCGACGAACAATAGACCGTGACATCGCCATCCTCCCCCGGAACCGCAAGCGCCGCTTGGCCTTCAAGATAGAAATGTTCCTGACCGCCAATATAAATCCGGCCCTTTAAATTATGGGGACTGGTCTGCATCGCGGCGTCAACATCGCCGCGGGCCATTTTATAGGGCAGCTCTAGCCAGGACTTTGCCGCCATCGCATCTTCGATAGTCAGCAGCGCCGGCAGGGCTTGATATGCAATCTCAACCTTCGCCGCTGCCGCCCTTGCCGCCTCAAGGCTTGACGCCGCAACGGCAAAAAGCGCCTGGCCTTCACATTCTACAATCCCGCCTGCCGCGCCAATCGCGAATAAGGGCTCGTCGCTGATAATCGGGCCAATATCATTCGTGCCGGGAACATCGTCTGCCGATATCACCGCAACGACACCCTCGCTCTCGCATGCGGCGCCAAACTCTACAGCGCCGACATTCGCATGGGCGTGCTTGCTGATGGCGATATAGACATGAAGGCAACCCTCTGGCGCCGGAATGTCATCTACATAAACCGCTTGCCCGGATGCATGCTTGAATGCGCTGTCATGCATAATCGGCGAGGAGACAGACCCACGGGTGCGGCTGGCGCCCTCGCTGGATGCTTGTCCGGAAAATTTTGACGCACCGCTCACAGGAATGCATTCCCGTGACCGACAAGTCGCGTTTGCGCCAACGGCGCTTGCGTTTCGATAAAATATTTCAACAACAGGTTTTGCGCCGAGCAAAGCCGATAAGCTGCGCTCGCGCGCATGTCGCTCATTGGCGTAAAATCTTTAGCGAACTCCTGCATCGCCAATTCCACACTCGCCTGATCCCAGAGCTTCCCAACCAGCGCCGCTTCAACGCTCAGCGCTCTTTTCGGCGTCTCGGCCATACCGCCAAACGCAACCCGAGCGGAGACAACCACGTCGTCCGATACTTTAATATTAAAACATCCGCACAAGGCTGAAATATCCTGGTCGAAACGTTTGGATATTTTGTAGCACTTCAACTCATCGGCGGCGGTCTTCAAAGGCACATGCACAGCCTCAACGAACTCGCCGGGCTTGCGGTCCTGACGGCCATAGGCGAGGAAGAAATCTTCCAGCGGCAATGTCCGCCGCTTCACCCCGCAACGAAGCACCAGCTTGGCGTCCAGCACAATCAGCGCCGGCGGCATATCGCCAATCGGCGAGCCGTTCGCGATATTGCCGCCGATGGTGCCGGCATTGCGCACCTGAACGGCGCCGATTCGCCGAACCAGCTCGCCAAGATCGGGGTAGAGTTGAGCCAATATATCAATCGCATCCGAATATGTAACGCCGGCGCCAATGATTAAGTTTTGCTTGCTATGTTTGATCGATGCTAAATCACGCACGCGATTTAAAAATATTACTTTGGGCAGGCGCTCGCGCGCTTTGGTTACCCACAAACCGACATCGGTGGCGCCGGCAATGAGCGTTGCATCGGGGTGTGCTGCGTAAATACCCGCAAGCTGATCGCAGTTCGCTGGCAAAAATGCTCGCGCCCCGTCATGTTCAATTTCAACCGGCTCTTGATGGTCCAGCGAATGCAACTGTTCCAGCTCAACACGGTCGTCGTCGCTCTGGTCAGCCGCCTTTGCGGCGTGCCCAATCTCTTCTGCTGCATTTAAAATCGGACCGTAACCAGTACAACGGCACAGGTTTCCCGCCAGAACATCGTTGGCGGCCGCTAAAGGCAGCATCGTGCGATTGCGATAAGCGGTATAAAGCGACATCACAAAACCGGGCGTGCAAAATCCACATTGCGAGGCGTCGCTGTCCATCATCGCCCGCTGAACCGGATGCGGCGCATCGCTGTCGCGCGCCAATCCTTCAACGGTCGTAATCGACGCTCCGTCAAGGCTCGGCATAAATCGGATGCAGGCGTTAATCGCCTCACGCTTAACGGCGCCGTCTGTGGTTAGCGTACTGACATTTACTGTACATGCGCCGCAATCGCCCTCAGCACATCCTTCTTTTGTGCCGCAAAGTTTTTTATCTTCGCGTAAGTATCTCAACAACGTTTGCGTTGGCGCAACGCCGCGAAGCGTCTTCAGCTCACCATTCAGGTAAAACGATATCGTGTCGCGCATTTTGTTAGCTACCGCGGTAGGTTGAATAACCATAAGGCGACACAAGCAGCGGCACATGATAATTGACACCCCCATCCGCAACGCCAAAACTAACTGCAACAATATCAATAAATTTTGGCGCCGGCAGGCTGAGCCCAAGCGCATCGAAATAGTCGCCGATGTGAAACTCCAGCGCATACTGGCCAGCAACAAAGTCAGCGCCGCTCAATAATGGCTCATCACATCGTCCATCGCTATTGGTTGTGACAGAGCGCAGTTTTGTAGCTGTTTGCTCCGCTCCTGACCCGCTCTTTTCGACTTTATAAAGGTCGATACGCACTTGCGTCGCCGGCTTGCCGGCGCTGACATCGAGAATATGCGTGGTTAGTTTTCCCAAAGATATTACCGCCCTATTCGGAAAATTGCCTTATCGAGATGTTTCGTGATGCGCGCTCATGAGGCTTTCATTCCAGTTGCTTACATCCCATCACTCAACGAATTTTTACAACGAATGAGAATACAATGAATCGCCGTAAATTCGAAACCGGCTAAAATTCTTCAACAGGCATTTGCCGGTCAACTGTCATACGCCCCCATAGCTTACGGTGCAACAGATGCGTTTTTGGGCTTCTGGGAAAATTTCATTGAGCCGTAGGCTTGCCGGCCCAACAAATTGGTTCGTCGCCGCATTCTTCCAGATATTGGTTGGCTTTCGAAAAATGCTTGCAGCCAAGAAACCCGCGATAGGCGGACAATGGCGAGGGATGGGGCGCGATAAGAACCCTGTTGTCGCGGCTGTTGATGAGGCTGATTTTTTTCTGCGCATGACTGCCCCACAGCAGATAGACGATGCCGCGCCGTTGCGCGCTCAACTGCCGGATCGCGCCGTCCGTAAACGCCTCCCAGCCTTTTTTTGCATGCGATGCGGCAATGCCTTTTTCGACTGTTAGCACCGTATTCAACAGCAACACGCCTTGCTCCGCCCAGTCGTCGAGAGCGCCCAGCGTCCGCAACTCACCGCCAGTGTTGTTTTGAACCTCTGCAAAGATATTCTTTAAGGACGGGGGCGCCTTTGCGCCCGCTGGCACAGAAAAGGAAAGCCCCATTGCCTGGCCCGGCCCGTGATAGGGGTCTTGACCGAGAATGACGACTTTAACCTTCGACAATGGCGTCAGGTTGAACGCATTGAAGATTAAATCTTTTGGTGGATAGATGATCGCGCCTCTTTCGGTCTCGCTGCGCAAAAACGAAACCATCCGCTGATAATCGGACCGCTCAAACTCGCTCTTTAAAGCCTCGCGCCAAGCTCTATCGGAAAAAGGTATATCGAAATCGATCACAGCAAAATTCAGCGCTTCTCGCATGGCTTCGCTCCAAGCCATTAGACCGATCCTTTGCCAATGCAAATTCTGTTAGGTAATATCGGACCAGCAAGGTTGGAAATATCGTATTTTATGTGAAAACCCCATACGGCGCACGCACAAAGATTGCATCGTCGATGCATTCTGGTCTAGTTTTGCTCTTCGGCAGCAGGGATTTTATGTGACATGAGCGATGCTTTGAGCATTTATTTCGCAGGCGATTTGTTCGATCATAAGGATCTGATCGGTAATGCATTGCTGGCCTCTTATATCGAGCGGGAATCTTCCGACCAGTATACATGTATTCTACCTCAAGACCTCGAACAGAGCAGCAACCGTAAAGAACATATCCGCAATCAGGACCTGAAGATGGTCATGGAAGCAGATCTTGGCCTGTTCAATTTCGACGGCCCTGATCTGGATTCCGGCACGGTGGTTGAGTTCATCGTTGCAAAGCAGCTTGATATCCCGACCGTCATCTTGCGGTCAGATTTTCGCAGCGCCGGAGACCAGGATGCAGGCGGCGATAGCTGGAACCTGATGTGCTCGTTTTATCCACGTAATGAGGTGATTTCTCTGAACGGCATGGAGTGGTATCAGAACGCGCGCGGCGACAACCGCCCGGTTCTGGATACGATTGATACGCTCTACACCAAGCTGGCCGCACGCATCATCGACGGGTTTGAAGTCGCGCGCGCAACGCCGTCTCTTGCAACCGATCCGAAGCTTATTGAAAACCTTTACCAGTGGGCGATCCGGTTTCCAGGCGCCGGACTTGAAGAATTTATCGGCAACGAAAACTGGGTTGCTGACATTATCGAGAAAAAGAAACGTAAAGGACTGTTTGAGTAATTTAAGGTTCCACGGTTTTTCTGGGAGATAAACACATGTTCGACGTCGTCGTTGTCGGCAGCTATGTTCAGGACCTGGCTTTTAACACTGAGATTTTTCCGGCGCCCGGTGAGACGCGCATTGGCGCTTTCCGCACTGGTCCTGGCGGCAAAGGCTTCAACCAGGCCGTCGCCTGCAACCGGCTTGGTATTAAAACCTTGTTTATCGGCGCCGTTGGCGATGATATTTTCGCCAAAGGCGTGCGCGAATTTATCGCTTCGGAAGGGCTTAGTGCAGAGTTGCAGATTTGCGCCGACCACCCCACCGGCGCCGCCTCCATTGTTGTCAATGCCGACGGACAAAACCTCATCGTTGTTGCGCTGGGCGCCAATGACTATTTGTCGCCTGAACATATTAGCACGTTCACGGCTCAGATTTCGCAAGCCAAATACCTTGTCTGCCAGGTTGAAAATAATATTCCGGCGACCGAAGCGGCGATGAAGATTGCACGCGAAGCGGGTGTGACAACCATCCTCAACCCCGCGCCGATTAATGACGGCTTGACACGTGCGCTGGTGCAAAGCGCAGATATTCTGGTACCGAATGAAACCGAATTTGTGTTTTTGATGAACACGGTTTTGGACCACAACATCCCGCATGATTTTTGGCTACAGGACGACGCCAGCATCCACCAGTTTTGCCGGCAATCTGGAGCTGCAACTGTGGTGCTGACTTTGGGCGATAAGGGCTGCTTTGTTTCGTTTGATGAAAATTCTGACAATGCCCGTAACTCCGCTGACGGCGCTTATTATCGCATCGGCGCAAACAGCGTTGATGTCGTCGACACGACCGGCGCGGGCGATGCTTTTAATGGCGGCTTGGCCGCCGGGCTGGTGCGCTTTCCGGGTGAATTTCGAACCGCCATCAAATACGCAAACAAAGTCGCCGGTCTATCGACCACTAAACCCGGCACGGCGCCGGCGATGCCGACGCTTAATGAAGTCGAAGCCGTTTAACCGCCAATCGGATGCCAGGTGGTTTTGGTTTCCTGCACATCGATGATTTGATAGGGGTCAGGCGCAATCGGTTTTTTGCGGATGATGGCGCGCTTAATATTGTTGGCGGCCTGCTCCTGGATCATTTTTATTTCACTTGCATCATCGCCATTGGCAATGATCGCATTGACATCCATATGCGAGGCAAATTGTTCGGCTAGCTCTTTTCTGTAGCCGGAAAGAATATTGATGACGCCGGCCGGCACGTCGGAAGAATGCAGCACTTCAGCAAAGCTGATAGCACATAATGGGTTTTGCTCAGCCGCCAAAGCAATGGCCGTGTTTCCACCGGCGATGACCGGCGCGATGGCCTCAACAAAGCCCAAAAGCGCGCGCTCCTGGCCGGCGAGAACACTGACCACGCCTACCGGCTCTAATATAGAAAAGTTGAAATGTGAGGATGCGACCGGGTTCACGGCGCTGAACACTTGCTGATATTTATCCGTCCAGCCGGCGTAATAGACCAGGCAGTCAATCGTCGCGGTGACTTCGCGCGATGCGGCGCGCTTGTCTAGCCCCATGAGCTTAAGCTCAGCGACAAATTGCTCGGCGCGCGCCTCAAGCATTTCCGCCACCCGGTATAAAATCTGACCGCGCAAATAGGCGCTGGCGCCCGCCCACCCGTTAAACGCGGCGCGCGCGGCCAACACGGCTTCGCGAAAATCTTTGCGGCTGGCGCGGCACATATTGGCGGCGATATTTCCCTTAGCGTCCGCCACGGTAAAATACCGGCCGGATTCGGTGCGGGGAAACTTTCCGTTGATGTAAAGCTTATAGGTCTTTGCAACGCCAAGCCGGCTAGCCGGTAGCCGGGTTGCGGCAGGCGATTTTGCGCGCGCCCGGCTTGCCGATTTGGCGGCGCTCTGCGCTTCGCGCGGTGAGGCGCTGTCGATGCTGCGCCCTTCGGCTTTTACAGTCTTATCCATGCTCAATCGCCTCAAAATTAGTGCAGGTCCAGGTAAGCGGAAAGGCCATGCATTCCGCCCTCTCTGCCGACGCCGCTTTCTTTGTAACCGCCAAAGGGCGATGTCGGGTCGAATTTATTGAACGTGTTGGCCCAAATGACGCCGGCGCGCATTTTGGCGCCAACGCTGAAGATTTTTGCGCCCTTGTCTGTCCATATGCCGCCCGACAATCCGTATTGCGTGTTGTTAGCCTTGGCCACCGCCTCATCAAGGGTGCGGAAAGTTTGTATCGCGAGGACTGGGCCGAATATCTCTTCGCGCACTATCCGGTGCGACTGCGCAACATTGGTGAACAAAGTCGGCTGACACCAATAGCCCTTGTCAGGGTTTTCGCCGTCGCATTGAAACATCTCCGCGCCCTCTTCCTGACCGAGGTCGAGATAGGCGTTGATGCGTTCTAATTGCGCCGCTGAATTGATCGCGCCGATATCGGTGTTCTTGTCGAGTGGATCGCCGACAATCAATGTCTGCATGCGCTCCTTCAGCTTGGCGACAACCTCGTCAGCGACGGATTCCTGAACCAGCAATCGCGAACCGGCGCAACAGACATGGCCCTGGTTAAAAAATATCGCATTGACGACGCCTTCAACAGCTTGATCGATAGCGGCGTCGGCAAAGATGATATTGGCGGCCTTGCCGCCCAATTCCAGCGTGTATTTCTTATCCGTTCCGGCCAGTGCGCGTTGAATGATGCGGCCGACATTGGTGGAGCCGGTAAAGGCAATCTTGTTGACGTCATCATGGTTGACGATTGCAGAGCCGGTTGAGCCATCACCGGTAAGGATATTGACGACGCCCGGGGGCAAGTCCGCCGCCTCAATCACCTCCGCCAGCTTTAAGGCGGTAAGAGGCGTCGTTTCCGCCGGTTTTAAAACCACCGTATTGCCGCACGCCAATGCCGGTGCAATCTTCCACGACGCCATAAGCAACGGGAAGTTCCATGGAATAATCTGGCCGGCCACGCCAAGCGATTGCGGCGTTCGGCATGGAAACGCATAATCTAATTTATCCGCCCACCCCGCATAATAAAAAAAGTGCGCCGCCGCGAGGGGAATATCAACATCGCGGGCCTCACGGATAGGCTTGCCGCCATCCATGGATTCTATAACCGCAAATTCACGGGCGCGTTCCTGAATGATGCGAGCGATACGGTAAATATATTTACCACGCTCGGCAGGCTTCATTTTCGACCAAACTGTGTCATAGGCGTCGCGCGCAGCTGTTACGGCCCGGTCCACATCGGCGGCGCCGGCCTGCGCCACACGCGCCAAAACCTTTTCATTGGCGGGGTTGACGGTAGCGAAATATTTGCCTGATTTTGGCGCCACAAATTTGCCGCCGATGAATAACTTATACTGGTCCTTAATATCAACGTGGTCAGTGCTCTCCGGAGCTGGAGAATAGGCCCATCCGGTGTCGAAATTTAAGGTGTGCGGGGCGGTTGCCTTGCTCATCGGGTCTAATCCTTGGAAAAATAGTCTTCAGACTGATAGATGCCTGTGCGCTGTTTTTGCAACTGCATCAAAACATCGTTGGCCAGGCTGCTGGCGCCAAACCGGAACCATTCCGGCGACATCCACGCCTCGCCGAGGGTTTCGCGCAGCATGACAAGATAGTGGATCGCGAGCTTCGCTTTGGATATGCCGCCGGCAGGCTTCATCCCCACCATCCGGCCGGTATCGTAATAATAATCCCGAATAGCCTGCAACATCACCAACGTCACGGGCATGGTTGCCGCCGGTTGAATTTTGCCAGTCGATGTTTTGATAAAATCAGCGCCAGCCTGCATCGCCAACAGGCTCGCATGGCGCACGCGATCCAGCGTGCCCAATTCACCGGTCTCCAAAATCACCTTAAGATGCGCATCGCCGCAAGCCTCTTTGCAAGCGACAATTTCGTCGAACACCTCCTGGTATTTCCCCTCCAGGAATTTCCCACGCGAGATCACCATATCAATCTCATCGGCGCCCAAACTCACGGCGAGCTTGATTTCTTCGAGCTTCACATCGCTCGGCGCCATACCGCTCGGAAACGATGTCGCCACGGAGGCGACTTTGATGCCGCTGGCGCCAAGCGTCTTTTTCGCCTCCGCCACCATCATCGGGTAAACGCATACCGCCGCCACATGCGGGATGTCCGGCAGGCTGTCATGGAGGCGCATCGCCTTCTGGCACAGCTGGCGAACTTTGCCGGGCGTGTCTTGCCCCTCAAGCGTCGTCAGATCAATCTGGCTCAAAATCAGGTTGAGCGCTTCAATCTTTGACGCTTTCTTTATACTGCGCGCGCGAAAACGCGCCACACGCTCGTCAATGCCGACCTGGTCGACACGCGGCGCCTGGTCAGGTTTGGGCGCTGTCATTACTGCCGTCTTTGCCATTTGAGCCATTGTTTATCGGTATCATTATTCAGCTAACGCCCACAAGTAGCGCTATAGTCCGCGCCCGCGAGCGGGCGCTGAATATATATATCTGGACCAGCAATACTAGCGCCTTAGCCATCGGCCATCCGGCTAGTTCCTCGCCGTCCACCCCCTCCCTTTCATGGCGGATTGTCGTTAAAATTGAGGGAACCCGCGCAACTGGCGGCTGGACGGGCCGAAAACCCTGTCCGGCGCTTGACGCCCCGTTCTTAGCGAGCTACAGACCCGTCTCCTATAAAAACCGGACGCATGAAGCCGGGGCCAAAAAGGACGTTGGGGCGCGAAATAGCGCCTGTTGAGGTCGATTATGTACGCAGTCGTGAAGACTGGCGGTAAGCAATACCGCGTTTCCAAAGATGATATTGTGCGCGTGGAGCGCCTCGCCGGAGAGGCGGGCGACACGATTACGCTGGCCGACGTTTTGATGATCGGCAATGGCGGCGACGTTACGCTGGGCGCGCCGAATATTTCCGGCGCCTCGGTGGCGGCGGAAATCCTTGAGCAGACCCGCGACCGCAAGATTATTATCTTCAAAAAGCGCCGCCGTCAGAATTACCGGCGCAAGAAGGGCCACCGTCAGCATCTAACTGTGCTTCGGGTCACCGAAATTCTGACCGACGGCGCCAAACCAAAACCGGCGGCAAAAAAAGCAGCGAAAGCAGCAGCGCCAAAAACCGACGCCAAGACGGCAGAACCTAAAAAAGCGGCGCCCGAAAAAGCCGCGGCAGAAAAACCCCCGCCCAAAAAAGCGGCGCCTAAGAAAGCCGCTGCCAGCGCCGACGATCTGACAAAACTTTCCGGCGTTGGTCCCGTGCTTGCACAAAAGCTGATAGATGGCGGCGTTACATCTTTTGCGCAGATCGCAGCGTGGAAGAAAAAAGACGTTGAGGAATTTGACGAGAAATTGTCATTTAAGGGCCGGATCGAACGTGAAGGTTGGGTCGACCAGGCCAAGAAACTCGCCAAGGGCGAGAAGGAGTAAGAGATGGCTCACAAAAAAGCAGGCGGCTCGTCTCGTAACGGTCGCGATTCCGCAGGCCGGCGGCTGGGCGTTAAAAAATATGGCGGCGAGCTGGTTATTCCTGGCAATATCATCGTGCGTCAGCGCGGCACAAAGTTTCATCCGGGCGCCAATGTCGGCATCGGCAAGGACCACACGCTGTTTGCAACCATCATCGGGCGGGTCAAGTTTGCAACCAAGCGCAATGGCCGCAACTTTGTTTCTATTCTTCCAGAAGCTGAATAAGCGCGCCTGGTTAAATAGCGCGCAAAGCGCTGAACTTCTGATACGGTCATAAGGGAGGGCGCAACGCCTTCCCTTTTCTTTTGCGTGGCTCTCTTTGAGAAATGTGCAAAACCGAAATATGATGAGAATGGATATGACCGTCATTAGAACCAAACGCTTTATCTTGCGCCCGGTAGAAAAAGCTGACGCACCGCGCTTTGCGGTTCTGTGCAACGACCGGGAAATCGCCCGCCACACAGCGCGGATTCCCCATCCTTATACGCGCCAGGATGCGGAGCTTTTCGTCGATCAGCTGATCGCGGCAAGGATCAAAGGCGACGAGCACGCTTTTGCCGTCTGCCGCGACAGTGAAATTATCGCTTGCGCCGGCGCGCTTCAGACCGGAGAGCACATCTGGGAGATCGGCTATTGGGTCGGCGCCGGTTATCGCGGCGACGGCGTCGCCAGCGAGATCGCCGATGCGATGGTCCAGTTTGCGATTGGCGAGATGGGCGCTACCAGCGTCACGGCCGGATATTTCATCGATAATCCAACCTCCGGGCGGGTGCTTGAGAAGATTGGGTTTTGCGATACTGGAGAGGTGGTGATGATCACATCGCTCGGGCGGGCGCAGCCCGTGTCATCATACAGGCTGGAGCTTGATGTCGCGGGCTTTTCCAGATCGCGCGAAGTTGTGATCGAGGCTTAGGGCGCAAGCTCCCGGCGCCAGAAGCGTCTGCGCATTGCGCGTGTCGCCGTCGCGCCGTAGCTTGAACGCCGCCCCTCTTTGATGGAACAAAGGCAGCGCTCATGACAACAATTTCCGAATTTCAGGTCCGCAAGGACAACCTCAGTGAGACGCGTTTCGAAGAACGAACCGCGCCGCCGCTCCAGGATGGCGACATCCTCGCCAAGATCGAGCGCTTCGCCTTCACCGCCAATAATGTGACCTATGGCGTGGTTGGCGAGCGCATTGGCTATTGGAGATTTTTTCCTGTCGAGGATGAAGGCTGGGGCGTTATTCCGGTCTGGGGGTTTGCCGATATCGTCGCTTCAAACCATCCGGGCATCAAAATCGGCGAGCGCCTATATGGCTACTGGCCGATGGCGAGCCACCTCGTCATAACGCCGGGCAATATCAAAAACCAAAGGCTGAGCGACGCCGCTGCGCACCGCGCTGAACTGCCCCCGGTCTATAATAACTACAGCCGCGTCAATAATGAGCCCGGCTATGATGCAGCAATGGACAATGACCGGATGGTGTTGTTCCCGCTCTATGCGACGTCATTTTGCATTTATGATTTCCTAAAAGACAATGATTGGTTCGGCGCACGCCAAGTGATTATTCCTAGCGCCTCCAGCAAAACCGCAATCGGCACGGCCTATGCGATCAAAGGCGATGACGCGCCGCCGCAGCTGGTTGGCGTCACATCCCCGCGCAACAAGGCCGCTGTGAAGGCGCGCGGGCTCTATGACACAATACTAACCTATGACGATATCGAAGAGGTTGATGCGCAAATGCCCGCCGTAATTATCGATATGTCCGGCAATGGCGATGTCTTGGGCCGGCTGCATAAGCAGCTTGGTGAGAATATGAGATATACGTCCAATGTCGGCGTCACGCATTTTGACGCCAATGAGATGGGCCCAGATTTCATCCGAGAACGGAGCGCAATGTTTTTTGCCCCCGGCCATATCCAGAAGCGCACTCAGGATTGGGGGCCCGGCGAATTTGAAAACCGCGCTGGCGCGTTCTGGCGTGACGCGGCGCTAAAAAGCCGGGACTGGCTGAAGATCAAGACGGAAAACGGCCCAGCAGCCATCGAGCGCGCCTATCGCGACGTTCTCGACGCCAAGACCCCGGCCGATAGCGCTTGGGTTGTGGGATTTTAGAAATACACCCAGCCCGCCTGGTGTTGGTTTCACGACCCCGCCATACCATTATCATGCTGCGTAACAAGAAGGGTTCCGCCGATGTCTTTTGATTTCATAACCGCCGCATCCGCCAATGGCGTTGCCACAATCACGCTTGACCGCCCGGATGCGCTCAACGCGTTTACCCCGGCGCTGCTGAAGGAGTTGATCACGGCGGTAGACGCAGCGAGCGCAGACAAGGCCTGCAGCTGCATCGTGCTTGAGGGTGCGGGCCGCGCATTTTCCGCAGGCGTTGATTTAAAGCTCTTGCAAACAGCGACATTCGAGGCTGGCAAAGTCGATAATATTTTCGGCGACACCGCATTTACCGCAGCCGACCGGTTGCGCCTCGCACCGCTCCCGGTGATTGCCAAGGTGCACGGCTTTTGCTTCACCGGCGCACTTGAGCTGGCTTTGCACTGCGATTTTATCCTGACGACGGCGGATACGAAATTCGGCGACACACATACAGAATGGGGCCTGCGCCCTAGCTGGGGCATGAGCCAGAACCTCGCCCGCGCCCTTGGAGTGCGCCGCGCGCGCGAGCTTTCCTTCACCGCCGCCACCTTCACCGGCGAAGATGCGGCGCGCTGGGGACTTGCAAATGCAGCATTCGTCGACAAAGAAACACTCGACCGGGAAACGCAAGTCCGCGCCGAGGCCATCGCCTCAAAAAGCCGCGGTGCCGTATGTGCGTATAAAGATCTATACCGTCTCCATGAAGAAAACCGTCCGCTTGAAGATGCGCTCCACCAAGAAGTCGCGCGCGAATACCCTGAGATCACCGACACGCATGATCGCTTAAAAGGATTTGGACGGTGAGCGCTACAGAAGAAAAAATTCGCCCGCGCATTCTGGTGGACATCGTCTCCGATCCGGTTTGCCCCTGGTGCTATGTCGGCCTGATGGCGTTTCAACGCGCACGCGACCGCATTGGCGATGATTTTCAGGTGCTGCCGCGTATTCGCGCCTATCAGCTCAACCCGGATACGCCCATGGAGGGTGTTGATCGCGAGGCGTATTACGCAAAAAAATTTCCCGACCAAACGCAGCGTGAACAAATGGTGCTGGCGCTAAAAGCCGCCGCCGCCGGGGCTGGTTTCAAATTCGACCCCAGCATTCCAAAACGCCTGCCCAATACGCGAAAGGCCCACCAGCTTATCCGTCTGGCGCATTTTGATGGCGCGCAGGAACGCCTTGCGGAAAAGCTCTATAGCGCATTCTGGGATGACGGCGCCGATATTGGCGATGAGGAAACGCTGGTCGCGATTGCCGAGGCCGCAGGGCTCGACTCCGACAACGCCAAAGCCGACTTCGCTAACCCAAAAAGCGCCAATGAAGTCCTCGCCGAGGCGGCGGCCTTTCGCGAGGCCGGCGTTACCGGCGTGCCGACCTATATCGTCAATGAGCGCGCCGGCTTTTCCGGCGCGATGCCTCCGGTCCGCCTCGCCGAAGCCTTAAAACAAGCCGCCGCAAAGACGCCGGGCGCCGGATGAGGTCATTAGGAAAATAAAAAACATCGGGCGTTATAATCAGCTGATGATGCGGATTTTTATTTTCCTTCTCTTCGCGATGACAGCCTGCGCGCCGTCTGATACTTCGGCCAGCCCCGCCGCCAATGCGCAAGGCGTGAAGCACGCGATTGCCAATGCGCGCGACGGCGACATCGTGACTATCGCTGCAGGGCGTTACGATATCGGCGAGATAAAAATCCGCCGGAACTTGACAATTATCGGCGCGGGTGAGGTTGTTTTATACGCGTCAGCCCCGGTTGAAAAAGGCCTCCTCAATTCAATGCAAGGCGTTTCCCTGCGGGTTGAAAACATCACCTTCAAGGGCGCACGCTCGCCCGATCACAATGGCGCCGGCATTCGTCATGAAGGGAAGCATCTCACCGTCATCGGCAGCACATTTGAAGATAATGAAAACGGCATCCTCGCCACCGGCGCCGCAACCGGGCGCATCGCTATTTATGGTTCAAGCTTCATCGATAATGGCTATGGCGACGGTTATTCCCATGGCATCTATGTCTCCAGTGGCGCCGTGCTTGAAGCTTTCGCAAGCAAATTTTCCGGTACAAAAATCGGCCATCACGTAAAGTCGCTGGCAGAGCGAACCGATATCCGGCTTTCCATCCTTGATGACGCGGAGGGGCGTTCAAGCTACGCCGTCGATGTCTCAAAAGGCGGCGACGTAACCATCCGCGACAACGCGATCATACAGGCAGCTGATGGCGATAATGCTGCGATTATAAATTACGACCTTAGCCGCGGCGGCGAAGCGACCGGATTGGTTGTCATCAATAATCACATCATCAATCGTCACCCAAACGGCGTATTGCTCCGAAACGCCGCGCCGATAGCGCCTGAGCTTACGGGCAATACAATAATCAATGAGGGCCGCGGAAAACTCACTGCGCCTTGAGTGCTCACCCGGCGCCTTAAAGCCGTGAGGCTTCAATAATTTTTCCAGCGCCCATGCCCAGCAGCTCCAGCCCCGCGGCGCGGCCAAGTTCACGCGGACGGTCCGCTTCGCCTTCGCCCTGATATTCCATTATCTCCTGGCCGTCTTCACTCATCACCGCTGCACGCAGCACCAATCGGTCGCCGTTAAGTGTCGCAAGCCCGGCGATTGGCGCATTGCAATGCCCGTTCAGCACCCAGAGCAATTCCCGCTCCGACCAGGCGACGCGGCGCGCATCCCTATCGTCGATCAATGCGAGTTGTTCGCGCGTTTTCCAGTCGTCGCGGCGACACTCAACCGCGACAATGCCCTGTCCGACGGCGCACAGCATTTCATCGGCTGAGAAGACATGGGCGATGCGATCGGCAAAACCAACCCGTTCCAACCCGCATTTAGCCATCACTAGCGCGTCGGCTGGGCCGGTCTCACCGCCAGCGGGAAGCTTTTGCATCGCGCGTTCATCAAGCTTTCGAATGCGGGTGTCGGCGGCGCCGCGATAGTGAATAATTTCCGCCAGCGGATAAAGCCGGCGAAGATAAGCCGCCCGGCGCACGGAGTTGGTGCCGATTTTCATGCCCGACGCTTTTGTGCGGATAAAATCATCCGGGCGATGATCCTCGCGCAAAACCAGAGCATCCTCAAACGGCTCGCGCTTAAGATAAGCGGCGATCACCAGTCCGGGCGTTTCTTCATCGCCGGGCATGTCCTTCAAAGAATGCATCGCCGCATCGAGCGAGCCATCGCGCAGTGCGTCGCGAATTTCCCCGACAAAAGCCCCGCCTTTGCCGCCATGCCGCGCAAGCTTCGACACCTGATCGCGATCACCGCGCGGCGCAAAGCGCACGATTTCCGCCTCTAGGCCAGCGCGCGCCGCGCTCAATTGCGCAGCAATACCGCGCGTCTGCGCCAGCGCCATTGCACTTGATCTTGTTCCAATTCGCATGCCAACCACTCCAAACCGTGCCACGCCGCAGCAAAGCCGTGATAACCGATCCCGCAGAAAAAGAAAGTCGCCCTGTCGGAGGAGGCGCCGCTAGAGCAAATCCGAGTTAAATTGAATCACGGATTTGCTCTAGATTCTTTGTTTGCCGCATTTCTATCGGATAACCGCGTCACACTTATCCGGAAATGCTCTAGGTAGACTGTGGCAGAGACGGCGAAAGAGCCTTCGAATGCAAATCGCTCACAAGCACGACTGTGCGCCGGCCGGCCAGGCCGCCGCCCCCCTCTTCAAATGGGGGCGGAGGTGATCGCGAAGCGATCTACCGCGAGATATGAATATGGCGGGGACGGTAGGAGAACCTTCGAACCCGACCACCCAAAAGCGCGACTGCGCTTGGCTCGGTCAGAGCGCCCCGTCGGAGACGCATCTTCGCGCCGCGAGACAAATAATGGCGGAGCTGGACGAACAAACATCGAACCATTTGCTTATAACGTGCGACTGCACGTCGGCCGGTCAGGCCGCCCCGCCGGAGGCGATTGCAAAGCAATTCGCCGCGAGGCAAATGATGGCGGTCCCGACAGGATTCGAACCTGTGACCTCACGCTTCGGAGGCGTGCGCTCTATCCAGCTGAGCTACGGGACCTTGGGGCTTTCGACGATCATTTGCCGGCGGTTATCACCTTGCCAGCCAAAATCTTCAAGCAAATTCCCCAATATTTTAAAAAGGAATATCCTGAAATCTGCCCTCGCGCCATGTTGGCGATACGATACTGATTTCCTCCCGGCTAACCCCGGACAGGCAGCATTTCGACATGGCTGTCTCGGTTGAGGCGCTCAGCACTGCTTGTTTTGTTACAACTTTGTCACCGTATGCATAAACCCATCTTACGCCACAATGTCCGCCCATAGTTCCGGTTACAGTATCTGCCTTATTCGATTGCGAAATTGGACAAGATTCGCCGCGATGTGATAAATATGCGCCGCCACAAGGACTACAGCTCAACTCGAACCGCCCTCAAGGAAACCCATGCTTAATCCGATACTCCGTATAAGAGCGAATATGGCTGCCATGGCTATGTTTTCTATCAGCCTCAGCTTGTACATTCCGCCAGTAGTTGCACAGCCGAAAAACTTTGCACAGCCTGTCGAGGCAAGCGAACAATCTCCAAGCCAGGCAGCGCCGGCAATGTGGCGCGTCACGGATGCGGATTCTGAATTCATCCTTTTGGGAACGTTTCATATTCTTCCGCCTGAACTGCAATGGCGTGGAGCGGCGCTTAATGACGCTTTTCGGCGTGCCGATGTGGTGTATTTTGAAATTGAGGCCGATGCGCCAGGCGCACAGACAACGACAGTGCGTATAATGATGACGCAAGGGTTTAACCCGCCGGGCACGCTCCTTTCCGACATGCTTGAGCCAGATGATGCGCGGAAGCTGCAAGAAATTTCCAAATCGTTGAAGTTAAACTTTGCCGCGATCAATCCCATGCGCCCATGGCAGGCATTTTTAACGCTGAGCGTGCAACTTATTGTGCAACAAGGGTTTGCCCCCGGATCCGGCGTTGATAACGTCCTCCTCGCCGAAGCGCGCACGCTCGGTAAGGAGGTTCGGTTTTTTGAAACGCTTGGACAACAGCTGGAACTGTTTACCGGGTTAGGGCCTGAAACCGAAAAGGCGCTTCTGGTCCTGACAATCAATGATTGGGACGAAGAAGTTGCAGCCTTTGACAGGCTATTTATCGCCTGGCGCACCGGCGACGCCGATTTTATTGACGAGGAGATGAACACCTCAATGCACCAAAAGGTGCCGGAAGTGTTCCAGCGACTGATCGTTGAACGCAACAAAGCCTGGGCGGCGGAGATTGCCCACGTCATGAAAGACGGCGGCGGCAATGGGTTTATCGCCGTCGGCGCCGGACATCTAGTCGGCGGCGATTATTCCGTGCCGGCGCTCTTGGCGGCCGAAGGTTTTGATGTCAGCCGATATGGCCTGGAAGATGCCACGCCGCCAGCAAATGACAATGCAGCACCGGACGACGATGAGGTCGGCGCGCTCTTAAAGGCGATGGAAGACGGCTGAACCGTTCAGACATCCAGCGCCGCTGTTAGCGCATTTTCCTGAATGAAGGCTCTGCGCGGTTCAACAACATCGCCCATCAGCCGTGAGAAGATGTCGTCCGCGTCATCGGCTTCCTTCACCCGCACCTGCAACAACACGCGCGCATTATCGTCCAGCGTGGTTTCCCAAAGCTGGTCAGGGTTCATCTCGCCAAGGCCTTTATAACGCTGAATGGCGACGCCTTTTTCACCGCCGGCGCGCACGGCGCCAAGAAGGCCTTCCGGACCGAACAGCATAACCCGCTGGTCTTTCCGCGACCATTGTGCCGGCTTGTCGAACACAGCAATTAAATCTTCCATGCCGCTCTGCACCCGGCGAGCATCCGCGCTCATCAACACGTCGCGGCTAAGCGCACGCCGCTCCATCACGCCGCGCACTTCGCGCTCGAACAGATAACCGCCCTCACCGTCGGCCGCCCCGGCCCATCCGCGTTCATATTCCTCCGAAATCATATTAAGGCGGTCAGCGACCTTTGACGCCACTTCGTGCGCATCATCACCAGCTTCGTGCAAGGCCCCGGCAAGCGCCGCTTGCATAATAACATCGCGGGAAAGGCGCGCGGGAAAGTCTGCAAGCGTTTCAGAGACTTCGCGCGCCTTACCGATAAGCCCCGCAAGATCGGCGCCCGCAATCGCCTCGCCATTATCCAGAACCAAAACACCGTCGGCTTGACCTTCGTCATAAAGATAGTCTTCAAGCGCTTTGTCATCGAGTAAATATTGCTCCGACTTCCCACGCGAGACTTTATAAAGCGGCGGCTGCGCAATATAGAGATGGCCGCGCTTGATCAGCTCCGGCATCTGACGGAAGAAGAAAGTCAGCAGCAGCGTTCTGATATGGGCGCCGTCAACATCGGCGTCCGTCATGATGACGATTTTGTGGTAGCGCAGCTTGTCGGCGTTAAAGTCGTCTCGTCCAATCCCCGTTCCGAGCGCAGTAATCAGCGTACCGATTTCCTGACTGGAAAGCATTTTATCAAAGCGCGCGCGTTCGACATTCAAGATTTTACCGCGCAAAGGCAGGACCGCCTGGTTTTTGCGGTTACGCGCTTGCTTCGCAGAGCCTCCGGCGGAGTCTCCTTCGACGATGAAGATTTCAGATTTGGCCGGATCGCGTTCCTGGCAATCAGCAAGCTTTCCCGGCAGTGAGGCGACATCGAGCGCCGATTTTCGCCGGGTTAATTCGCGCGCCTTGCGCGCCGCTTCACGCGCCGCCGCCGCCTCGGCGATTTTCTGGACGATGCGTTTGGCGTCACGGGGGTTTTCTTCAAACCATGCGCCAAGCTTTTCGCCAACTGCGCTTTCAACGACTGGGCGCACCTCTGATGAGACCAGCTTGTCTTTGGTTTGCGATGAAAACTTCGGATCGGGAATTTTCACCGACAGGACGCAAGTCAGCCCTTCACGAGCATCATCGCCGGTTGGCGAGACTTTTTCCCGTTTGGCAATGCCAGATTTCTGCGCGTAATTATTGATGATGCGCGTTAATGCGGCGCGATAGCCTGCAAGGTGAGTGCCCCCGTCCCGTTGTGGGATGTTGTTGGTGAAACACAAAACTTTTTCGTGATAGCCATCATTCCACCACATCGCGACGTCAATGGTGAGACCGTCTTTTTCGGCGGTGAACGATATTGGCTCACTCAAGAGCATATTCTTCGCTGAATCGAGATATTTGACGAAAGCGATTAGCCCGCCGTCGTAAAGCATTTCCTCTTCACGGGTCTCCACATGGCGATTATCGACCAGGCGAATTTTGACGCCCGAGTTCAGAAAGGCGAGCTCGCGCAAACGATGCTCCAGCGTATCAAAATCAAATTCCGTGCCTGTAAAGATTGTATCGGAAGGCAGGAACGTAACCTCGGTTCCGGTTTTAACCGCATCACCGACGACAGTCAGGTCCGCTTCGGGCTCGCCGAGATGAAACCGCATGAAATGCTCTTTGCCATTGCGGCGGATTTTGAGGTCGAGCCGTTCCGATAGTGCATTCACAACCGAGACTCCGACGCCGTGCAGCCCGCCGGACACTTTATAGGAGTTTTGGTCAAACTTACCCCCGGCATGCAGTTGGGTCATGATAACCTGCGCCGCCGAGATGCCTTCCTCGCTGTGGATCGCCGTCGGAATGCCGCGGCCATTATCGGTCACCGTCACCGAACCGTCCTCATTGAGGAACACTTCTACGGTATCACAATACCCCGCCAGGGCCTCGTCGATCGCATTATCGACAACTTCATAGACCATATGATGCAGGCCGGAGCCGTCATCGGTGTCGCCGATATACATGCCCGGCCGCTTGCGCACAGCGTCGAGGCCGCGCAATACTTTAATGGAATCGGCGCCGTAATCTTCCTGCGGCGCGGCGTTATTCGCCATGGTTTTTTCTTTCTCTATGTCAGTAGCGATTCATGAAGCGCACCACCGCACGCTTCAAAATATTGAACGCGCGCACCCCATGCGGTGAACAGATTTTTATCCGTCCCCGTCATAAAGACCTGAAAGCCAAGCTCGCTCAGAATGGAAAAAAGACCGGCGCGGCGGTCTGGATCAAGATGGGCGGCAATTTCGTCAAGCAGAAGGATGAGTGGCGCGCCGCCCGGCCGACGGCTGAGCGCGCGCGCATTGGCGAGAACCAACCCGATCAACAGCGCTTTTTGCTCTCCTGTCGAACAAAGCCGTGCCGGTTGAGATTTCTCGCGATGTGTAACCAGAAGATCGCTGCGATGTGGCCCGACTAGCGCCCGGCCGGCGTCAGCGTCGAGCCGGCGGCGCGCCCGCAACTGGGCGGCGAACGCCGTTTCTGCATCGGCGGCCTTTTCGGTTTTAAGCGCAGTTTCGAGCGCGCCCTCAAGCGCGATGTCAGCGGCAGGAAAAAGCGTTTGCGCGGATGCGATGTCAGCGGCGGCCAGAAGGCTCGCGGTCTCGCGGCGCGCTGCGGCAATCGCAACGCCAGCCTCGGCCATTTGCACTTCCAGCGCGGTCAGCCAACGGTCATCCGCGCCGCCCTCATCGAGCAGGCGCTGGCGCTGTCGCATGGCCTGTTCATAGGCGGACGACGACTTGCCGTGCTCAGGGTCGTGCGCCAACGTCATCCGGTCGAGGAAACGACGACGCTCAGCGGCGCCCTCCATAAACAAACGATCCTGCGCCGGGGTCAGCCATAAGAACCGTAAATGCGCGGCAAAGGCGCCGGGACCCGACGCTGGCGCATCATCGATCCGGCAAACCCGGCGCTCCGGCTTTGACGCCGTCACGCCAACGCCGAAGGAGCGTTCCTCTTGACCATCATCAACCCGCGCCGACACCGCCCAACCGCCGGCGCCATCAATCCGCGGTAATTCATGCAGCCGCGCCTGGCGCAATCCACGGCCCGGCCCAATCAAGGAAATCGCTTCTAATATATTTGTCTTCCCCGCACCGTTGGCGCCGGCAATGGCGACCGGGCGTCCATCCAGCGCAAACTCGGCGTGCTCGTAAGAGCGAAAATCGGTCAGGCTCAGACGGGTAATACACGCCGCCGAACCGGGCGCGCTTGTCTGCGCCGGGTCTTGCAGCTGTATTTCGTCTTGTCTGATCGCCGTCTGGCTCAAACCCAAACTCTCAATCTAAACTCTAAGGGGCATCAAAACATAGAGCGCGCGCGTGTCTTCCTCATCAACAATCACGGTCGGCGATGACGGATCGGCAAGCCGGAAGGTCGCCGTCTCACCGTCAACCTGCTGGGCGACATCGAGGAGGTAGCGTGCGTTAAATCCAATTTCGATGGCGTCGCCGCCATAATCGACCGAAAGCTCCTCCAGCGCTGAGCCCGCCTCCGGATTGTTGACGGTAAGGCGAAGATTATCGGCCTCCAGCGCCAGCTTCACTGAACGCGTGCGGTCTGACGATACCGTGGAAACACGGTCAACGGCTTGCGCGAAGTCTTTGGTCTCCACATGTAAGACGTTGTTATTATCTTTCGGAATGACCCGCTCATAATCCGGGAACGAGCCGTCAATCAACTTCGAGGTGAGACGCCCGGGGCCGAAACCGAAACGGATTTTCGCCGGCGAGACGGCAATCTCGACATTTTCGTCCGCGTCCTCCAACAAACGCGACAGCTCGGCAATCGCCTTGCGGGGAACAATGACGCCAGGCATCGAAGCGGCGCCGTCCGGCAAAGGCGCATCAAGGCGCGCAAGCCGATGCCCGTCAGTCGCTGCAGCACGCAGCAACGGCGCATCGCCGTCGGTATAGGCGTGGAAATAAACGCCGTTCAGATAGTAACGCGTTTCTTCCTGAGACATGGCGAACCGGGTTTTGTGAAGCAGCCGGCCGAGATCAGTCGTGGGGATTGAAAACCTGGTGTCGAGATCGTCAGTGGTGAGGCTTGGAAAATCATCCGCCGGCAAAACCGCAAGCGCAAATTGCGAGCGCCCCGCTGAGACCTGAAGCCGGCCTTCTTCCGCTGAAAGCTCAAGGCGCACCTGCGCGCCATCTGGCAGCCGCTTGACGATCTCAAACAATGTTAGCGCCGAAACCGTTGTCGCCCCGGCGTCGGCAACATCAGCCGGCGCCTCTTCGGACACCTCAATATCGAGATCCGTCGCCGTCAATGTCAGCGCCCCGCCATCGGCCTGAAGCAGCACATTGGACAAAATCGGAATGGTGTTCCGGCGTTCGACAACGCTCTGCACATGGCCAAGCGCCTTCGACAGGGCGGACCGTTCAATCGTAACTTTCATGCAAAATGCTCTCTCGCAATCGCTGGCGAAACCTATCTGGACCCTCAGTCGACGCCGCTATTTTGACGTCGCCAAAGGAGGAGAATCGCCGCCTCTGAAATCCGCCTTATTATAGCCGAAGGGCGCCTCAAAAAGCTAGCGCCGACGCAGATTTCCGGCGTCGGCGCTCAGCTTTAATAGGCTGTTTTCAGGAGGGTTTTTAAAGGCCTCTTTTTTAGTCTTCGAGCGCCTCACGAATCCGCCGGACACCGTCCTGGAACGCCTTGTCGCGCTCCAACAAAGCCTGCGCGCGGCGGTAGCTGGACATCACCGTGGTATGGTCGCGTTTCAGGGATTTGCCGATCCGGGGGAAGGATTCTTTGAGGATTTCCCGGGCGCACCAGACCATCGCATGGCGGGCACGGACAATCCGCTGAGGCTGTGAGCGGCAGGTCATATCCTCAAGCTTGAGGCCAAAGGCTTCCGCAGCAGCGGCGATAGCGTCGTCGAGCGTCACTACTTTGCGCCGGTCCTCAAGACGTGAGCGCAATATCACCTTGGCCTCATCAAGGCCGACCGTTCTTTCTTCCTCGCCAAACATCAACAACAGCTGATTGAGCGCGCCGATGGTCTCGCGGGTCGAATGGGTGAAGTTGCGGGCGATATATTCCAGGACATCTGCGCCAATCAAACATTTGGCGGCGGCAGCGCACATCCGATTTTTCAAAATATCAAGGCGAAGCGCATCATCGGCCGGGTAAATCGGCGCGCACAGTCCGCCCGCGAGTCTGTCGGCGAGACGTTTGTTAATACCTTTTTCAGCTAATTTTGCGGGCGGCAAATCGCCTACGATGACAACTTGTTTGCCGCTGTCGAGCGCTGCATCAATCACTATTAATAACTCCTCTTGTGTTCGGTCTTTCCCATCAAGGAAATGGATATCGTCAAACGCAAGCAGATCCCTCTCCAGGAACGCAGCGTGCAGGGCCTGTGTTGAATTGGACAAAACGGCGGCGACGCAATTGTTGATGAGATTGCGGTAGGTAATGTAAGCACAATCCCCGCGCGCATTGTCCTTACTCCATTCATGGCATACCGCATGAAGCGCATGGGTTTTGCCCGAACCGCTGTCGCCATAAATATAGACAAGCTCCCGAGGCCCGCGCACAGTTAGCGCCTGGCGGGCGGCGGCAAAGGCCATTCGGTTGGAATCGCCGACTGCGAACGTATCGAAGGTGCGGCGTGGATCCAGCGGCGCGGCGACGTTTTCGAAATTTCCACTAGCGGCGCCAGGCTTGCGCGCCGGCGCAATCATGCCATTTGAAAAAACTGAACTTGCGTGGCTTTTCGTATCCGTGCGCAGATTTTTTTGTGCGGAGACCTTCGCTGCATGGGCGCTCAACGATTTGCGCACGGTCAGACGCAAGCGGCTAACCGGTCCGACCTCCTTGCGCCATGTATCGACAAGCACCGGCAGGAACCGATGGTCGAGTATATCGCGTTTGGTTTCAGACCCGGTCGAAAGAGTTACGCTTTGCGCCGATATATCCGCAAGGCCAAGGTCGCCAAACCATGAGCGAAATTTTGCCTCCCCGACCCGGCCGCGCAGAGCTTCCAAATACCGGCCAAACGCCGCCTTTTCCGAACCGGTTCCGTAATCTTCTGTCGTCATTTTATACCGCCCAAATTCTTGATTAGATAATTTTTGGCAAAAGATAGCCGTCTGCGCATATTACCCTGCGCACATATCGTCTTCTAAAAGTTTTGATCTAATTTGGCGCTAAAGCGCCAAGCAATACAGAAACAAACCTAGACTAGGCGGCGCTCAGCATCAACGACAATAGTCTGTATAAATAGTAATTTCGTAAAACTGTCGTTGATCATCCTGAATAACCCCTATTCCCCTGCCCTAGGCAAATATTTATCTCGCCGCTTGCCCGACAATTTGCCGGCAATCGAGTTGGAACGCCTACCATTACAGAACTTGAAAGTGACTGAACTTGAAGGTGCGAAATTCGTCCGCATCCGTCATATTGATATTTATAGTGTAGTTAACTTTAACGCGTATGGTCAAGAGTGATTCGCCCAACATCGTGCTTTTTTTAAAACTTTTTAGGGCAACTCTGAAAAAACAAAACCTTAAGCCGCACAACGCACCCAGCAAGTAAACGCGCAAACAATGCGTAATGCAACATGTGCGTTTCATGTTTGCGGTATACGAAATTTACATTAGAAAAACTGTTGCACTGCACGCAACTATAAACATCAAAAAAATATAATGTTGTAAAGGCGTTTAGGCGGAAAGCGACTTGATGCGCGACGACAGTCGCGACAATTTTCGCGATACAGTTTGCTTGCCAAACACGCCTTTTGTAACCGCACGATGGAGTTCAGGCTGCGCTTGTTTGAATGCTGCGTCCGCCGCGCTCTTATCGCCGGATGCAATCGCCTCTTCCACTTTGCGCAGATACGTTCTGACGCGTGAGCGACGCGCCTTGTTCACGGCTGTGCGGCGCTCGATTTTACGCACCATTTTCTTCGCGGAGGATGTGTTCGCCATGCCTTAATCACTCGATATTTTGCCGCCCGTTGCGGCGCGAGCGGCGGTATATAGCTGTGCGAAATACCGCCGTCAACACGCCCGCAGGCCTTATTTAATCTTATTTTCGACCGTCTTATCAACGCTGGCAGCCGGTGCAGAAAAAGCTCGACCGGCCGGCCTGTGTCTGGCGCTGAATTGTCCCGCCACAATGGCGGCAAAACTGGCCTTCGCGATCATAGACGTCAAAGCGATGCTGAAAATAGCCAAGCTCGCCTTGGGCATTGGCAAAGTCCTTTAACGATGCTCCGCCAGCGTCAATGGCGTCGTTTAGGACAGTCAGGATCGCCCTGTGAAGCCGCTCACTGCGGACGCCCGCAACCGACATCGCCCGCCGGCGCGGCGAAATGCGCGCCCTATAAAGCGCCTCACAGACATAGATATTGCCCAGACCGGCAACTACGCGCTGATCGAGCAGCGCCGTTTTTATTGGTGTTTTTTTACCTTTGAGAGCGGCGCTAAGATAGGCGGTGGAAAACTGGTTGCCGAAGGGTTCAGGGCCCATCGCCTTGAAATGGCGGCACTCTTCCACTGCCGATGTTGAAACCAGATCCATAAATCCGAACCGGCGTGGATCATTATAGGTGATGCGCGCGCCGCTTCGCCCGGCCATTTCAAACACCACATGATCGTGTTTCGGATCTCCGCCCTGCGCCGGATCAACGCCTCCAGGCCGCCTCGAGCCGCCAGCCGCAATGGTAAACCGCCCGGACATGCCAAGGTGCATGATCAAGCTCTCGCCGCTCGACAGCGCGGCAATCATATATTTGCCGCGCCGATCCAGACTATCGACCGTTCTACTCTCCAGGCGCTGTGCAAAACGCTTCGGCAGGGCATACCGCAGATCCGGACGGCGCGCCTCGACCCGGCGGAACCGGGCGCCTTCCATCACCGGGGCCAGCCCGCGGCGCACCGTCTCAACTTCAGGCAGCTCTGGCATAAGTCCTGTCCTCACTAGAGCAAATCCGAGTTAAATTGAATCATGGCTTTGCTCTAGATTCTTTGTTTGCTGCATTTCTATCGGATAACCGCGTCACACTTATCCGGAAATGCTCTAGCTGCGGCTTTCGACTATTTGCTGCAGCGCCCTTTCACAGCAATACGCTTCTCCAAGCGATCCTACCTGCTTTAGCCGCAGGGGCCTCCCTTCAATTGTCCTCAAGACTGGCGCAATAAAAAACCCCCGACAATACTGCCGGGGGTTTTTGTTGCCTTAAGCGCGAAACCGCTAGTCTTTGGTCTCGCCTTTTTTCAGCGCGGCGCCAAGAATATCGCCGAGCGAGGCGCCGCTGTCGGCGGAACCAAACTGCTGCACCGCTTGTTTTTCTTCCGCAACTTCGCGCGCCTTAATCGACACATTGACGCGGCGAGTTTTGGCGTCGATTGAGGTAACGCGGGCGTCCACCTTGTCGCCGACCGCAAACCGGTCAGGACGTTGTTCGCTGCGTTCCTTGGACAGATCCGATTTGCGAATAAACGCTTTGGGACCGTCAGCGCCTGAGATTTGCACCTCAATGCCGCCGGTCTCAATCGCCGTCACCGTGCAAGTAACATCAGAGCCGCGCGCCAGCTCGCCAATGGCTTCCAGCGGGTCAGAGCCGACTTGCTTGACACCGAGGGAGATGCGTTCCTTATCCGGGTCGACATCGAGAACCTTGGCCTTGACCATCTGGCCTTTTTGATAGTCCTTGATCGCATCCTCGCCGGAACGGTTCCAGTCGAGATCGGAGAGGTGGACCATGCCGTCCATTTCCTCATTCAATCCGACAAACAAACCAAACTCGGTGATGTTTTTAATCTCGCCTTCGAGCACCGAACCAATCGGATACTCTTCAGCAAAACGCTCCCATGGATTATCAGCGCATTGTTTCAGCCCAAGAGAAATCCGGCGCTTGCTTTCGTCAACTTCCAGCACCATGACATCGACTTCCTGAGAGGTCGAAACGATTTTGCCGGGATGAACATTTTTCTTCACCCAGCTCATTTCCGAGACATGAACGAGGCCTTCAATACCGTCTTCCAGCTCAACAAAAGCGCCATAATCGGTGATATTGGTCACTTTGCCGGAGAATTTCGCACTCAGCGGATATTTCGCCGCAACGCCTTCCCATGGATCCGGGGAGAGTTGCTTGATGCCAAGGGAAATACGGTGGGTTTCCGGATTGATCTTGATAATCCGAACCCGGATCGTGTCGTTGACATTGAGCACTTCTGTTGGATGGTTCACCCGGCTCCAGGACATGTCGGTGACGTGAAGCAGACCATCAACGCCCGGCGCCAGCTCAACGAATGCGCCGTAATCGGTGATGTTTTTAACAATGCCTTCGCGCTCGTCGCCTTCGGCCAGTTTCTTGACAACTTCCTGGCGGTGTTCGGCGCGGTCTTCTTCAAGAATGGAGCGGCGCGAGACGACAATATTGCCGCGGCGTTTGTCCATTTTCAAAATCCGGAAAGGCTGCGGGATGTTCATCAACGGGCCCGCATCGCGGACCGGACGAATATCAACCTGGCTGCCCGGCAAGAACGCCACCGCACCGCCAAGGTCTACCGTAAAGCCGCCTTTAACGCGGTTGAAAATTTCACCTTCGACGCGCTCGCCATCAGCAAAGACTTTCTCAAGCCGATCCCAGGCTTCCTCGCGCCGGGCTTTTTCGCGGCTGATAACAGCCTCGCCCATCGCGTTTTCTACGCGCTCAACATAAACCTCAACTTCATCGCCGACTTTGAGGTCGGCGGGTTTGCCGGGGAGCGAGAATTCTTTAAGAGAAACGCGGCCTTCGGTTTTGAGGCCTACGTCGATCACCGCGACATCTTTTTCGATGGCGGTGACGATGCCTTTGACGACCGTTTCTTCAAAATCCTGACGGCCAACTAAGGATGCTTCGAGCATTTCCGCGAAATCGTCGCGGGACGGGTTAAGGGTTTCAGTTGCAGACACGAGGTCACAGTCTCCAGTTCAGTTCAGCTTTCCTGCCTACCGGTTGCTCCGGCGGTCTTTCCGATGGTTCAAGGCCCCACGGACAAATGAGCCGAGTTTCAAAAATAGCGACGCTCAATCCGGATAGACGGACACAAAAACACATTTGCCGAAAGCCGCTGCCGGCTGAAATTCAGCCGCAGCGCCGGAAAACGCCGTCAATCACGCGGCGCGCCGCCGCGAAGGCCGCGTCTATAGACAAATGAGTGGTGTCTAGCAACTCCGCATCGTCAGCGGCCGTCATGGGGGCATTATCCCGGGCGGCATCGCGCTCATCGCGTTCCAGCAAATCTCTGTAAACATCAGCCTCCGTGAGGGCTGGCCGGGTCGCCGCCAGCTCCAGCCAGCGCCTGTGGGCGCGCACTTTGGCGCTTGCGGTGACAAAAAATTTCACCGTCGCATCCGGGCACACCACAGTGCCGATATCGCGCCCGTCAAGCACCGCCCCACCAACCCGTTGGGGCGGGCAACCGGCAAAGCGGCGCTGAAAATCCAGTAGCGCGGCGCGAACCTCGGCATTGGCCGCCACCACACTGGCCGCCGCGCCAACCTCGCCGGTTCGGATATCGGCGCCGGCGATTTTCTCAATCGCATACCCGCGCGCCGCCGCCGCCGCGACATCATGGTCTGCAGGGTCGCCGCCCGCCTCCAGGACCAGCCAGGCAACACCGCGATAGAGCGTGCCGGTATCGAGATGCGCGAAAGTATATTGGTCGGAAATCAGGCGCGCGAGCGTGCCCTTTCCCGATGCGGCGGGCCCATCAAGCGCGACAACCAAAGGTGTCGGCATAGGCGCAGAATTTTCCGACTGTCCCATCGGGGATTGAGTTATCCGCAGGCGCGCCGAAATAGCAAGATGCGATTACAATGTGCGATTACTGGCGCGTAATAATTTCACCGCCAAGCCGGCTCATAATCTGAAAAAATTCTGGAAAACTTGTCGCGACCATCGATGCATCGTCAATTTCCACCGGTTCGTTGCTCGCCAGCCCCATGGTTAAGAAGCTCATGGCGATGCGGTGATCGTGATTGGTTTTCACCAGAGCGCCGCCCTTTGGCGGCTGGCCTTGTCCGCGCACAAGCAGCCAATCCTCGCCACTCGCCACTTCAACGCCGCAGGCGGCAAGCCCGGCTTCAACCGATGCAATCCGGTCGCTTTCCTTGACCCGCAATTCTTCCAGACCACGCATCATCGTCTCGCCATGAGCGTAAGCAGCGACAATCGCGAGGATTGGATATTCATCGATCATCGACGGCGCGCGCGCCGCTGGAGTTTCAATGCCGTGAAGAACGCTATGGCGCACGCGAATGTCCGCCACCGGCTCGCCACTTTCGGTGCGCTCATTTTCAAAAGAAATATCGCCGCCCATCTCGCGCACGGTTTGATAAAAGCCGGCGCGCAATGGATTGACCAGAACATTGGCGATAGTGATTTCCGAGCCGGGTGTGATTAACGCCGCCGCCGCCAGGAACGCCGCCGATGACGGGTCGCCCGGAACGTTGACATCGGTGGACGTTAATGTCTGGCCGCCGGCAAGCGACAAAATACGCCCGGCCTCACCGTCGTCTTTTATACCTAGCTTGACGCCAAAAGCAGCGAGCATGCGTTCGGTGTGATCGCGGCACAATACGGGCTCATGGATTTGCGTCACGCCGTTTGCGCCGAGGGCAGCGAGCAGGATCGCCGACTTGACTTGCGCCGAAGGCTTGGCGAGCGCGCATTTAACGGCGGTGAGATCGGCGCCCGCCACGATCTCAACCGGCAACCGCCCGCCATGGGATTTCGCCGCAACGCCCATCATCCCCAGGGGTTCAAGCACCCGGCCCATGGGGCGGCCACACAATGACGCATCGCCCGCAAAGGCTGCGCCAATGCCGGCGCCAGCGACCGCGCCCATCACCAGCCGCGCGCCAGTGCCGGAATTGGCGAAATAAAGCACCTGGTCCGGCGTTCGCCACAGGGCGCCATCCACTTGCCAGACGCCGCCGGCGCGCTCCACCTCTGCGCCAAGGGCGCGCATGGCCGCGGCGGTGCGCAACACGTCATCGCCCTCCAACAGCCCGGTGATGCGGCTGGTCCCGCGCGCCAACGCGCCAAATATCAAGGCGCGGTGGGAAATCGACTTGTCGCCCGGCGCCGGCGCCGCGCCGCTCAGCGCGCCAGCCTTCCGCGATATCGCTCCACCGCCTTGCGCCGCCATCAGATCTCCGATTTCTTGAACTTTTATAACTTTAAGGCCGCATTCCTTTTGACAGCGGCCTCGCCCCGTGGCAACACGAGCCGCCTTTTTTCAAGTTATAACCAGAACCGGCGACACCCATGAGCAAACCAGAACTTGGCGTTAAGCGCGATTGCCCGGAATGCGGCGTGCGATTTTACGACCTCGGCAAAGAACCGGCGCATTGTCCCAAATGTGACCATGAATTCGTTCCGGAATCCCTCCTGAAGCCGCGCAAAACGCGCGCTGAGGAAACCGGCGAAGCCAAACCCAAAGAAGAAGTGGCAAAGCCCAAGCAGGAAACCACGCTTGAAAACGCCGATGATGAAAAGAAAGGCGCGAAGTCAAACCGGCGGCCCGGGCTTGATGGCGATGATGATAGTGACGACGATGATAATGATGACGAGTTGAGCGAAATCGAAGGCATTACCGTCGATGTTGACGATGACGATGAGGCCGACGAAAGCGGTCTTCTGGTTGCCGATGATGATGAAGACGACGTAGCCGCCTCCATCGTCAAACCCACCGGGGATACGGACTAAGAAAACATTGGCAGAAGGCGCTTGTGTGGTTCGAACCGGACCGCTAGAGCAAATCCGAGTTAAATTGAATCATGGCTTTGCTCTAGATTCTTTGTTTGCCGCATTTGTATCGGATAACCGCGTCACACTTATCCGGAAATGCTCTAGCTTCCAGGCGCCGTGTGCGTCAGACTTATTGTTTCCCGCCGGCGTCCCTTCCCGGCGTATCAAAGTATCGGGGCTATAGCTCAGTTGGGAGAGCGCTTGCATGGCATGCAAGAGGTCGGCGGTTCGATTCCGCCTAGCTCCACCATTATTTGCCTCGCGGCGAATTGCTTTGCAATCGCCTCCGGCGGGGCGGCCTGACCGGCCGACGTGCAGTCGCACGTTTGCATCACCGAGTTCGAGTTCTCTTCACTCGCCTCCACCATTTTATATATCTCGCGACAAATCGCTTCGCGATTGTCTCCGACGGGACGGCCTGGCCGGCCGGCGCGCAGTCGCGCTTGCGAACCCCTCGGGTTCGATGTTTGTCCGCTCGGCGCCACCATCATTTGCCAACAAGTTGGCTTCGGCTCGGCGGGCCAGCCTAGGTCACATACCCATAAACGGGATTCCCATTTCAGTCGAACTGTGATTCATTTTCTCCAGCGATGGAGGAGTTTATGGCGCGGTTTGATTTGAGTGATTTCGAGTGGTCGGTGATCCAGCCGTTACTGCCGAACAAGCCGCGCGGTGTGCCGCGGGTTGATGACCGGCGGGTTTTGAATGGCATTTTCTGGCGCTTGCGCACAGGCGCGCCGTGGGCGGACATCCCGGCGCGTTATGGGCCGCATACAACCTGTGTGAACCGCTTCAATCGGTGGCGTAAAAAAGGTGTTTGGGATCGACTTTTGCAAGCTGTTTCAGAAGCTTATGACGGCGACATTCAGATGATCGATTCCTCGTCGATCCGGGTTCATCAGCATGCTGCGAACGGTAAAAAAAAGCGCAACGATCCCGTTGCATGGGTCGCTCACGCGGCGGCCTGACGACAAAGATCCACGCGCTTGTGGATTTCAATGGCCTGCCAATCAATCTCAAAATCACCGAAGGCCAGGCCCATGATGGACGCTCCGCAGACGATATGCTCGATAGTGTGAAGGCTGGTCATATTCTTCTGGCCGATCGCGCTTATGATTCCAATAAGCTGCACGAGACCCTGAAACAACGCGGCGCATGGGCTAATGTGCGGGCCATGCCGCACCGTCTCGACCCGCCTGCTTTCAGTCATTTCCTCTACCGCCAAAGAAACGCCGTCGAGCGGTTCTTCAATAAACTAAAGCACTTCAGGGCCATCGCCACCCGATATGACAAGCGCGACGACAACTATCTCGCTTCAATTAAACTCGCTTCACTGCGCATTTGGTTGCGATTTAATGAGTCGATGACCTAGCCCGCCGCCTGCGCCACCACGCTCAAAGACGGTCGGTTCAACACCAGCTGCGCATAGAACCGCGAGACGTCGTCGGCGTAGCCGCGCATCAGTGGGCGCACCTGGTCAAATTTCTCTACCCCGGCGGCGCGGGCGATCAATTCGCCAAACCGTGGCCGCACTGGCTCGCGCACCGGATCGCTCCATTGCGCCAGTTGCCGCACAACCTGCAGCCGGGTCCAGAATTGACGCGCGGAAATCAACGCCAGCGCAGTCTCATCCGGCAGAAGATCGGACCGCGCCATCGCGCGCAGTGCTTCATCGACACAGGTTTCCTGCACAAACGGATGCGCCGGCGCATGGCGATAAATCAGTGTGCTGATGACCAACTCAACATCAAGCCGCCCGCCTTCCAGCCGGTCCAGGTCCCAATCGGACGCGGCGCGCTCGCGGCGCATGCGTTGCGCGCGGGCGCGGTCGAGATCGCGGAACAAAATATCAGCGCGGCGAGCGCCGGAAACCGCGCCGCGCAAAGCCTCGCGCGCGGCGCCGGCAATTTTTTCATCACCAGCAATCACTCGCCCGCGCGCCAGCATGATCTGGTCATAGGCCACTGCTTCAGACTGAACATAGGATTTAAACGCTTCAAGCGACGGCGCCAGCGGACCGGTGACGCCTGAGGGGCGATGCGACGTATCAGGCGCAATCGAAAACACACCCTCGCCAAAGCCGCGCAGCATTTCAAGATAAGTTTTGACAAACGCCTCGCCTGCCTCGCCAGCGTCATCGGCGATAAAACCTAGATGCGAGGCTGCGCCCGGCAGATGCGATCCGGCGCCGTCAAACACATGCAGCGCAATCTTTTTGGCCGCGCTCGCCTCTGGTTTCGGCGCGCTGTTGCGGGCGATTTCAAATGCATCAGCGAGGGTGCGAATATGCATACCTTCCAGCGCCTCGGCGGCGGCGTCAAACGAGGTGGCGCCTGAGGCGGCGCTGAGCGCGATGCGGGCGATGGTTTCGCGCCGCCATGCGGCAAGGGCGTCGAGCGAGGTTGCGCCTTTGGCTGAGGGCGGGGTGAACCGGCCGAGCCATTCCTCGCCGCTTTGCGGGGTTTGCGCGCCCGCATCTTCAAAGAACGCCCCGACCTGCTCGGCGCTATGGGTTAGCGGCTCAATCGCACCGCTGAAGCAACCAATCGCGTTGACCAGCGGGTCGCGCTGCGGCGCGTGCTCGCCGACGAGGGAAAAGACATCCGCCTTTTGGCTAGCGTTGGCGACCAACCGGTCAAACAACTGCACCGCCTGATTGGGTTTTTGGGTCTCGCCAAAGGCAGTCAACAGGCCCGGCGCATGCGCAGAAAAGCGCGCATCGCCGCCTTGTGAGGCGGCATGTTTCGCCCATTTATCAACCGACGCCGACAGGCTTTCGCCGTTGAAAAATCCTAAATCCTCAAGCTTGTCCGCATCTTGATCATCATCGGCGCTCTTATACTTCTCAACTTCGCGCTGCGGTCCGTTCATCATCCGGCGCAGAGTATTTTGCGCATCGATACGGGCGCCGTCGAGCGCTGCCGCCAGGGCGTCATAGGCGACAAATCCGCAGAGCGCAGCCAGCGCGGCTTGCTCATCTTCGCGCACCACTTCCGATGTCGCCACGCCCTTCATCATCTGCGTGCGCGAGACAACAAGGTTGGAAAGCTCCTCGCCGGCGACCAGACGGCGCATGGCGTCGGGCGAAATCGCCCGCGACTTCGCCGCCGTCTCAAACACGCCGCGCGCAGAAGCGGTTCTAAATACCGGCCGCGCGCCGCCAATCGCCAACCGGCAAAGATCGGCAATCCGCCAATAAACCGCGCGCGGATCATCGCTCGCCTTCTCCAGCACGTCGCGCAATTCTTCATTGACGATGGGGGCCTCGCCCCACACCAAATCCTCAATTCCTTCCAGAAACTTACCGCCAGACACCCGGTCGCCAGCGACAATGCGCGCCGTCGCCAGCCAGGTGCGCAAGCCTTGCGCCTGCGGGCCGTCAGCGGTTGCGCGCACCCGCGCCACGCTGTCAGCATAGCCGGCGCCGCCAACGCCCGTGCCAAGCGGCGTGCGCAAGGCAAACAGCGGAAAGTCTCCGGGCTTACCTTCAAAGGCTTCGCGAAACTCAGCGCCGATACGCACAAACACCCGGTCGACGCCGCGGCCGGCCGGGCCTGGAAAGGCGGCCTCATCATAAAGCGTGATCAGATCGACCGGCCCGTAGGGCGATAAATCCTCATGCGCAAAAGCGCCGCCGGCGACGATGCATATCCCGGCCATGACATTGTCGGCGTCGCTAACGGTTAACTCGCCGCGTTTCACTGCGGCGCGCACCAACCATTGCAGCGCCGTCTCGACCAGGCGCTCGGCAAAATCGACCCGCGCCGAAGTCGCCTCAGCAACGCTCCAATGCTCGCCAAGTTCCGCCAGCGCAATCGCCATGTCGGCGCGGTTCTTAAGCGGCGCCAGCGCTGCATGCAGCGCATCCGGCCCGCCAACGCCGCGCTCCAGACCAGCCAGATCGCGCGCCGCCTCCGCCAGCACCGTTGACGGCCCGTCGATCAGCGCCGTCGCCGCCGCCGCCGGATGGGTCATGCAAAGTTCGCCAAGCCGGCGCGTTGCGCCAAACACCCGCAACATCAAAAGCCGCCGGTCCGGCTGGTCAAGCGACGCGCCAGGGTCCTGGCCCATCGCTTCCGCCACCGCACGCCGCCACCGCGTTAACGCCGCGCCCGCCCGCGATGGTTCGATCTTGTCACCTTGTTCACGCGTTGCGCGAGCGCCAGAAACCGCCATCACCGTCACCATGCCTAGAGCGTGATCAGTAAAAGTGGGCGCCGGTTTTACGGCTCGATCACGCGACCACAAAGAATCTAGAGCCGGATCAGATTCAACCGAATGTGACCCTGCTCTATGCGTAATAAAGAGAATTTATTGTGCCCAAGCGGGGTGAATGCGCCGTTAAGGTAATCGTGACATTTAGACACGGGCGCGAATACTGATATCAACGATGTCTGGTAGGGGTTCAAAGAATAATCATGGTCCGGAATGTTGCGCGCATATTGATTGCCTTGCGAAAAATGCGTCGCCGATTGGCGCGATTCCAGGCCTTCCGGGTGTGGGTACTGGCCGTCATCATCGGCGTTGCCGGCGCTTATGGCGTTATCGCCTTCCGCTACGCTATTGATGCCGTCTCCACCATCGCCTTTGGCGCAAGCGAGGTCGGGATTGTCAGCGGCGCGACGTCACTTGGGTTTTCGCGCGCCTGGGCCGCGCCGGTGATCGGCGGGTTTGTGGTCTCGGCCATTCTTTATCTCGCCGACCGCTTCAACTGGCTCGAAGGCGGGCGCGGTCAGGGCATTGCCGACGTTATCGAGGCGCGCGCGGTTGGCGACAGCCGGATATCGCTGCGCGCCGGCCTGGCGGCGGCGACCGTCTCGGCGGTGTCGCTCGGCGCCGGGGCCAGCGCCGGGCGAGAGGGCCCGGCGGTGCATCTCGGGGCCGCCATCGCCTCCATTCTTGATCGGTATATGGGCTTTACTGCCAAGCAGCGGCGCACGCTGTTGGGCTGCGGCGCGGCGGCGGCCGTCTCGGCGAGCTTTAATGCACCGCTTGCCGGCGTCCTGTTTGCGCTGGAGGTTATTCTCGGCAATTACGCCTTGTCGATTTTCGGACCCATCGCCGCCGCCAGCGTCGCGGCCGCGATTGTGGCGCGCATTCACCTTGGCGACTTCCCGGCCATCGCGCCGCCCGATTATGGGCTGGTGCAAACCATTGACGTACCACTCGCGGCGGTGCTTGGTCTGGCGTGCGGACTTATTGCGGCGGCTTTTATTCTTTCTACAGAACAAATGACCACCCGGGTCCGGGAATTTGCTCAGCAATTTAATATCTCCTATCTGCTGCTGCCGCCGATTGGCGGGGTTATTATCGGGCTGATTGGCGCCTTCTTTCCGGAAGTCTTTGGCGTCAGCTATGAGGCGGTGACCAATGCGCTGGCTGGCAAATACACGCTTGTTTTTCTAGTCGCGCTGGTGCTCGCAAAAGGCGTCGCCACCGCGGTGACGCTATCGTGCCGTTTTGGCGGCGGGGTTTTTGCGCCGGGTCTTGTCATCGGCGTGTTTGCCGGCGCAGCGTTTGGCGCCATACTCGGCGATACCTTCCCTGGCGCCACTGCAAGTCCGGTTTATTACGCAATGATTGGCATGGGCGCGGTTGGCGGCGCCATTCTTGGCGCGCCGATATCCACTACGCTCATCGTCTTTGAGCTGACCGGCGATTACGGCATCACGATTTCGGTGATGGTCGCAGTGGCGATTGCGACCTTGATGGTGCAATGGCTGTGCGGCCAGTCGTTTTTTCAATGGCAGCTTTCGCGCCGTGGTTATGACCTCTCCGAGGGCCCGCATGGGATTATCCTGCAAACCATCCGGGTGCGCGATGTGATGGAGAAAATGCCGCCCGGCGCGCCGCTTTCGCAAGACGCCAGCCGGATTGAGGCCGGGCAATCGCTCGGCGAGGCGCTGGCTCTGTTGACGGAAGATAATGAGCGCGGGTTGCCAGTGGTGGAGCCTGACAACCGTGATACCGTAGTCGGCTATCTATCCCGCATCAAAGCGCTCGCGGCCTATAACAAAGCGCTGATCGACGAACATATCGAGCACCACATCTGAATATCAAAATAATTCGCAAATAAAAGGAAGCGTATTAATATACCCCCGCTCACCCCCGCGTCCGCCAAAATGAGCGGGGGTAAAGGTATGCCATTCTGTTTGATTATATACGCCCTAGCGCGAGTTGTTGAGTAGGTGATTCACAAACCATACGAACAGTGATTCTGTTTTTCCCTAGCACTTTGGGAGGATTGGATGGCTTACGGTTACGATGCGGCGCTTCGCGAGCGTGTGATTAGATCGGTCGAGGAAGGA
>JAJFGE010000110.1 GCA_021776295.1 Hyphococcus sp. | reverse complement strand
CAGATTCGGGTTCTCATCGGCGAGTTTTTGCACCAGTTCTGATTTAATCATTTTTCCCCTGCGCTCCCGCCGCTATGGTCATACCCTGACCCTGTCGGCCCCAATTGTGGAAAAAATACGCTAATTCAAGTGCTTAACACTCGCAAACCCGCCATGCGGCGTCAAGGCCGGTTCTCTGATAAACATAGGAATTGTAAGGACTTCTTATGACGCAGCGCAAAGAAGATGACGCCAGCTTTGGATTTCGCACCGTGAAGGCGGGCGAGAAGGCAGGGCTGGTGCGCGGCGTTTTTGACAATGTCGCCAACCATTATGACGTGATGAACGATTTGATGTCCGGCGGCGTCCACCGCATCTGGAAGGCGGTGTTGCTTGACCGCTTGAACCCGCAACCGGGCCAAACCCTGATTGATGTCGCCGGCGGCACCGGCGATGTGGCGTTGGGGTTTTTAAAACGCGCCGGCGCGCGGCGCTCAGCGGAAGAAAAATCACCGGCGCGCGCCATCATCTGCGACATCAATCATGAAATGCTCAAAGCCGGCAGCGAGCGTGATGGCGCGGAGAGTTTTGCAAGTCAGGTCACGCGCGTCTGCGGCGATGCGGAATGTCTGCCGGTCACTGACAATGTCGCGGACGCTTATACGATTGCGTTCGGCATCAGAAATGTCACCGACATGGACGCCGCGCTTAGCGAGGCTTATCGGGTTTTAAAACCGGGCGGGCGTTTCATCTGTCTTGAGTTTTCTCATCCGATTACGGACGGTTTGCAAAAAATCTACGACGCCTATTCTTTCAAAGTCATTCCCTGGCTCGGCGAAGTGGTCGCCAATGATCGCGCGTCTTATCAATATCTGGTGGAATCGATCCGCAAGTTCCCCGGCCAGGAGGCCTTCGCCGCGCGCATCAAAAAAGCCGGTTTTGCCCGCGTATCTTATGAAAACCTCACCGGCGGCGTCGCAGCGCTGCATATGGCCTGGCGGATTTAAAACCTGATGCTCACCGCTCTTGCCGATTACGCTCGCCTTGCCCGCGCCGGATGGACGCTTGCGCGCCGCGACGCTTTAATCCCGCGCGAATTTGCGCATCTCGCGCCGCCGCCGCTGAAGCTTTTTGGCGCGCTGACGCGGATTGGCGCCAAGGGACGCGGCAAGCGCCCCGGAGAGCGGTTGGCCGGCGCGTTTGAGCGGCTTGGGCCGGCTTACGTCAAGCTCGGCCAGTTCATGGCGACGCGGCCCGATATTATCGGCTTTGAGATGGCCGATGATCTGGGCCGTCTGCAAGACAAGATGCCGCCCTTTTCTGAACGCGCAGCGCGGCGCGAAGTTGAGGCCGCGTTCGGCAAATCGGTCGATGGTCTGTTCACAGAATTTTCTAAACCGATCGCCGCAGCATCAATTGCCCAGGCCCATCGCGCGACATTAAAAGACGGCGGCGCGGTCGCGGTGAAAATCCTGCGGCCGTCGATTGAGCGCATCGCCGCCAATGAGTTTCGCGCTTTTGGCCGCGCCGCGCGCAATATCGAGGCGGCCTCAAGCACCGCCAGACGCATGGAGCCGGTGCGCTTTATCGAGACCTTGAAGGCCTCGGCTGCAATTGAGCTGGATTTGCGCATGGAAGCGGGCGCAGCCTCGGAATTGGCTGAAAACCTTAAAGACAATGCGCGCATTCGCATCCCGGCGGTGCACTGGCCATTAACAGCGCGCCGTATACTGACGGTTGAATGGATTGACGGAACGCCAATATCCGATCTTGCAGCCCTTGATGGGCGCGGGATTGACCGCAAGGAACTCGCCCGGCTGGTGATATCGGCGTTCCTCTCCCAGGCTTTGCAAACCGGCTTCTTTCACGCCGACATGCATCAGGGCAACATGATCATCGACAGGCGCGGCCGTCTGGCGTTGATCGATTTCGGGATCATGGGCCGGCTTGACGAGACCGCGCGGCATACATTTGCCGAGATCATTTACGGCTTCATCACCCGCGACTATGCGCGCACGGCGGATGTCCATTTCGCCGCCGGCTATGTCGGGCCGGGCCATTCGCGCGAGGCTTTCGCACAAGCCTTGCGCGCGGTCGGCGAGCCTTTGCAAGGGCGCAATGCAGACCAAGTCGACATGTCACGTGTGCTGCAACAACTGTTCGATGTCACCGCGCTGTTTGACATGCATTTGCGCCCCGAACTGTTGCTGCTTCAGCGCACCATGGTGACGGTCGAGGGGGTGGCGCGCCTTCTCGATCCGGAAATTGACATGTGGGCGGCGGCGACGCCGACCGTGCGCGCCTATATCACCGATGCGCTGGGGCCCAAGGCGCAGGCCGACAAGCTGCGGGCGGCAACCCAAAAGGCGCTCGAAATCGCCCCGCGTCTGCCGCATTATATTGAGGAGATCGGCAAGGCGGCAGAGGAAATCTCCCACCACCGGGTCGGCTTGACCCCCGCCCCGCCGCCGAAACGCACCCGCGCAGTTTTCTGGTTTTTAGGGCTGGCAGCCCTGGCGCTGGCGGCGGCGCTCGCCTTTGATAGGTTTGGCCTTTAGAGCATATTGTTTATTCTATGCGGCATTAGGCAGAAAACGCAGGAAGGAACAATTTATCAGTCAGAGCGTTTAGCTATTCCATACAAAAACTCAACTGCCAAAGTTACAGCGACGCCAAATGCAAAACCGAGTATTCCTTCAATAACCTGCACAACGGCACCTGTGGTTGCAACATGCCAAACATATGCGACCAGTAGGCCGATGAGCGTTAGGGCAAAAACACATATCAGCGCGAACCCTAAGCCGTATAGACGTCTGAAAAACCTCCGTCGGGCCCCGCGTAGCGCTAACGACCCGCCACGTTCCAGCGCTTCTTCTTCATCAGAAGATATCGCATCAACTTCTTCAACTCCATTTGTGAGGCGTTGAGAGGGAACATTTTTAACCGCCTCTAATAGAGTCGGTTCGTCGTTATTTCGCGTGGTCAAGATACTGCCTGATCTTTTCTTGGAAGTGACCACGAATAGAGTCGTAGGGAATTTCAGTATACATATCGTAAGATTTATACACTTGTTTCCAGGGCGTTCCGGCTTCGTGTGTCTTGTTTCTCAAGTCCCAAGCGCCAAAATCTTTGTAAACATCCCAAACCTTACGAAGCACAATCTGCGTATCCGCGTCAGACGATGGAACGCTTGGTGTTGTTAAGTTGCCGGATTCCAAGTCTAAATCGACGGACATCTCGCGAATTGGAGAGCTGCCATAGTGCTTGAACTCATGGTAAAGGCTTTTAACGACAGGGCCATGCTGCCAAGCATAGATTGGCTCAGCAAACAGCTTTTTATCCAACAAAGCAGCCGCCCAACCGTAGCCAATATAGACAAGCTTCAGCAACTTCATCGGGGAGATTGCACGCCCTTCAGCCGTTCCATGCTTGAGCATGTAATTAGCTATATGACTAGGAGTGTATGGCATTTTGTCATTCATTACTGACCCGGACCGTTTTGCAACCAATAACGTCAAGTACCATCAGTAAAAATGCCGCAGTAAATGTTCCCCGACTAAGCTTATTTGCGATGTTCTTATCTGTTTCATGTACGCCCTTCTCCCCCAAGGCGTTCACCAAGTCCTTGTAGCTAAACCCTTGACGCTTAAGCTCAGCTCGCAAAATGTTCTTGGCTTGTTCCTTATATATAGAAAACTCTGCCATTAGTTTAAATCCTCATATACGATATATAAATATCAAATATGATAAAATAAGCTAGCACTTCCTCCTCTCCACCACAGCAAGAACTCTGAATCTCAGAGTATCTAGGCTGGTAAGCCCAAATCTGACTTTCAAGTACGGTGTGTACCCTCACATGGTGCCGACTCAGATCCTCGAATCGATTCTCTGGGTAGCGCCTCAGATTGGGCAGGTAATTCACCGTCACATAAGACCGCGCTCAATCCCCCATCGCTCGACAGAAACACTAAACGCTCACGTTCACCGGCTTGTACCATCGCAACTATAACTACCACCCGGCAGGCAAGAATGAGCGGCTCTTGTTGAGATTCAAAACAGGCTTAAAATACGCTAGATAATAGCCGCCCCGCCCCCGTGACTTATGGCGCTTGGAGGTTTATTTTACGCCGATGACAGATAACTCCATCCTTCTCATCATCGGCGGCGGCATTGCCGCTTATAAAAGCCTTGAGCTGATCCGCGAGCTGGCGCGGCGCAATATTGGCGCGCGGGCGATATTAACCAAAGCCGGGGCGGAGTTCATCACGCCTTTGTCGGTCGCCAGCCTCACCGGCGAGAAGTGCTACACCGACTTGTTCAACCTCACCGACGAAGCCGAGATGGGCCATATCGAATTGTCGCGCGCCGCCGGGCTCGTCGTTGTCGCGCCGGCGACCGCGGATTTGATGGCCAAAGCCGCCAATGGCCTCGCCAACGATCTCGCCTCTACCGCGCTGCTCGCCACCGACAAGCCGGTGATGTTGGCGCCGGCGATGAATGTGCGGATGTGGGAGCATGCAGCAACGCAACGCAATCTTGAAACTCTGAAAGCCGACGGCGCGCTCTTTGTCGGGCCTGACGCCGGTGAAATGGCGTGCGGCGAATATGGTCCGGGGCGGATGGCCGAGCCGGCCGAGATTGCCGACGCCATCGAGGCGTATTTCGCAAAGACCGCACAAGGCCCGCTCACCGGACAGCGCATTCTCGTCACCGCCGGGCCGACCCACGAGCCGCTCGACCCGGTGCGCTACCTCGCCAACCGATCGTCGGGCAAACAGGGTTATGCCATTGCCGCAGCGCTCAGAAATCTTGGCGCCGACGTCACGCTCGTTACCGGCCCGACAAGCATATCCCCGCCCAAAGGCGTTGAGGTGGTCGCGGTGGAGACGGCGCGGGAGATGATGACCGCCAGTCAGGCCGCGCTGCCGGTCGATTGCGCGGTCTGTTGCGCGGCGGTTGCCGATTATCGCCCGGCGACCGAAACCGATCACAAAATCAAAAAAGAACGCGGCGGCCTCACCACCATACCGGTTGAGGAAAACCCGGACATTCTGAAAACCATTTCGCAAATCAGCAAAGGCCGTCCGCGCCTGGTCATTGGCTTTGCCGCCGAGACTGACGATGTGCTTTGCTATGCGGAAGTCAAACGCAAGCGCAAGGGCTGCGACTGGATTGTCGCCAATGACGTCTCTCCCGGCGCTCAATGCGCCATGGGCGGGGAGCGCAATTCGATTATTCTGATTACCGATAAAGGCGACGAGACCTGGCCTGAAATGCCCAAGCAAGAAGTCGCCCGCCAGCTCGGCGAACGCGTCGCCGACGCGCTTAAAGGCCCGACGCTGGTTAAAGCGGCGGAGTAGGCGCGGCAGAACAGGAGCAGCTTGAAGGAGTATTTCTACTCTCCGATGAGCCGGAGGTATTTTTTCATTTTCGGGTCTGCTGAAATTGCAATCTTGCGGAGCTCTTCGGCATATTCATCGGCCATTGTCAGCCCACGACAGGAGTTGCGCTCACCGGAAAGGTGACGGTCTGAGCTGCGTGCAAACACGGCTAACTCGGTCCACGAAACGCAGATTAAATCCACGCCTTTGGGAGGAAAAGCCTGCGGTTCTTTCATTTTATCGAACGATCCCGCCAGAACTTTATTCCGAAGTTTTTCAGCCCTTTTTGCCGATACCGGCCCTTGCGAGAATCGTGTTTGAGCGTACTGCAGATCGAATCTACCCCCGTGAAATTTTCCAAAGGTCGTGACAAACTAATCCCCCTCGTCCAAAACGAGGACCACAAACTGGGCGCCGCCGTTAACGGCTGCGATATAAACTTCATCCGATTCTTGGAGCTCATCGCAGTAATAAGCAGGATGGTCAATTTCAGGAATACCAGTCTGTTCAAAGCATGATTGTTCTTCTACCGTCGCATGGAGGGCCATAGCCGCAAGTATCGGAATGAACATTGAAAACCTCCTTTCACGACAGTCTATCGAAATAGGCATTAAGATTTAGCTCAACTATGGACGCATCCATCGATTTCCTCGCCGCCATGGTCGGCCAGCGGCCGATTGAGATTGCCGCCGTTCTTTTGGGGCTTGCGAACATCACGCTCCTCATTCGCCGCTCGATCTGGAACTACCCGTTCGGCATCATGATGGTCTCGCTCTATGCGTGGATATTTTATGACGTCAAACTTTATAGCGACATGTTGCTGCAACCGTTCTTTTTCGTCGTGCAGATTTATGGCTGGTATTACTGGCTCAAGGGGCGCGGCGGCGATGGATTGATTATTGTTGAGCGCCTGACGCGCAATCAGGCGATCGGGTATGTTGCGGCGGCAGGCGGCGGCCTCGCCATATGGGGTACGCTGATGGGGCGTTACACCGATGCGTCATTTCCTTATTGGGACGCGTCAATACTCGCCTTAAGCATCATTGCGCAAATCCTGCTGGCAAGGCGGCGTTTGGAAAACTGGCTGGTCTGGGTGTTGGTCGATGTGCTGGCGATCGGTCTTTACTGGACCAAAGCGCTCTACCCCACCGCCGCACTTTACGCGGTGTTTCTGGTGCTGGCGACGCTCGGCTATTTCAACTGGCGGCGCGTCTGGCGTCACAGCGGCGAGGTTTGTTAAATGACGGCGCCAACCCACATGTCCAAACGGCTTTGTCTGTTAGGCCCGGAAAGCACCGGCAAATCCCGCCTTGCCGAAGCGCTGGCCGCGCATTTCGGAACGATTGTGATGCCGGAATATGGCCGCCGCTTCGACATCGATCATATGCAGGGCAAAGACGGGGTCGCCAAAGGCGAGAACTGGACCGAGGCCGACCTTGTTCGCCTCGCCAACACGCATATCGAGATACGCGAGGCTTTACCGCTGGAAGCTGGCGCGCCGTTGATCGAAGACACCGACATCATCCAGACCGCGATCTGGGCTGAGTTTCTGCTTGGCGCGCCGTCACCGGCGCTTGAAGCAATGATCGCGACCGCCGATCTTGCCGATCACTATCTTGTTCTGTCTGCGGATGTTCAATGGATTGACGACGGTGTGCGCTATGCCGGCGATAGTGAAGTCCGGCAATGGTTCTTTGACGACGCCATCGCCCGGCTGCAAAAGCTCGGGCTAAGTTACGATATTATCGAGAGCGGCAACTGGAACGCACGAACCGC
>JAJFGE010000109.1 GCA_021776295.1 Hyphococcus sp. | reverse complement strand
CCATGACAGCGGTAAGCGCCCGAAAGAGGCGCCGATCGGCATGCTGGTCGCGATGTCGATTGCCGCGGTTCTTTCCATCGGCATCGGTGTCTTCCCCGAGCCGCTTTATGCGCTGTTGCCGAACCAGGAACAGATCGCCGGCTATGAGCCCTACACCGCCTATCACATCATCGAGCAGTTGCAGCTGTTACTATGGGCGGTGCTGGCATTCGCGGTATTGGTGCTGATCAAATGGTATCCGCCGGAGATCCCATCGACCAATCTCGACGTCGACTGGCTGTGGCGGGTTCCGGGACGGGCGCTGCTGTCATGGGCAAGTGGTGCGTCGCGCGCAACATGGAGCGCGCTATGGGCGATTTTCACCGGCCGCATACACGCTCTGATGGCAAGGATTTACGCCGTCCATGGGCCGGAAGGGCAAATGGCGCGATCCTGGCCGATTGGGTTTATGGCGCTGTGGACTGCGGTTTTACTTGGCTTCGTTTTGATCTTGTCTTTCCTCGGGTGATGTGATTTCGCTCCCCGCTTAAGGTTAAGTTTTAACCGCGCGTCAAACATACTCGTAAACTTATCCTCAACTTAAACCTAAGTCTTATCCTTGTTCATGTGATCGGCGTGCTTTGCCGGTTTAACATGAGCGGGAGACGTAGATGGCAGAACAACAAAACGCCTTTTCGGAGCATGCCTGCAGGGTGGTGGCGCGCATGGCCAGAGAGGTTGTTTGCGAGGCTTATGGCATACCGCATGCGGCGTTGCGGACAGAAAACCGCCTGGGCGAACTTGCCCTCGCGCGGCAGACGGCCATGTATCTGGCGCATGTGGTCGGCCAGCTCACCCTTAATGAGGTTGCGGAAATATTCGAACGCGAACGCTCTACGGTGAGCCATGCCTGCATCAATATTGAAGACCGCCGCGACGGTCCGGTTTTCGATTTACAATTGGAGTTTATGGAAAAGCGCATGCGCGCCCGATTACGCGAATGGCGGTCCGGCAAGGCGGTCCTGAAAGAACCGGCGCCAAAGGGCAAATCTTTTTTGACCCGGCGTTAATCTTCACGCGCCTTTTCTGCGGCGATGGCGCGTATCCGGTTAACCATCGAATGAAGCCCGTTGGAGCGTTGCGGCGTCAGATGGTCTTTGAGGTCAAATGGTGCCAATGCCGCCGCCGGATCAATGGCGGTAATCTCCGCAGCGGTTTTGCCGGAATAAAGGGCGATCAACAAAGCCACCAGGCCTTTGACGATATGCGCATCACTATCGCCTTTGAACGAGAGCGTCGCACCGTCATCGCTTGCATAGAGCCACACCTGGCTGGCGCAACCGCGCACCTTGTGGCGGTCGTTGCGATACTCTTTCGGGTAAGGCGCAAGGCCGCGGCCAAGATCGATGAGATATTTATAGCGCTCATCCCACGCCTCGAGGAATTCAAAGTCGCTGCGAATATCGTCGAATTTGCTCATGGGCGTGAGATAATGCGCTAGCCTAGTAAAGGCAAATGATATGCGGCGTGTGGTGTGAGTGGGGTTGCGTTGATAGCGCACGGTTTGTGTGCGCCTCTTATCCTTCGCGACACCTTGGCTATGCCAAGGCTCCTCAGGATGAGGGTGTTACGTTTTTCGATCCTTTACACCCTCATCCTGAGGAGCGAACCAAAGGTTCGCGTCGCGAAGGGTAAGCTACAATTGCAACCTATGAAAATTTACGCGCGCCCGCATCAATCTTTCGCCTGGCGACGATACTCTTCCACTGGCAGGCCGCCGATGCCCCAGTTTTCAAGCTCGACCTCGTCGATCACCACAAATGTCGTCGCCGGTGACTTATTGAGGACGCGGGCAAGCAACTCGCTCGCGCCCTTGATCAGTTCGGCTTTTTGCGCCGGCGTCACGCCACCCTCACGGGTGATTTTGATATTCACATAAGGCATGGATTGTCTCCTGTTTGTGGGCGTGACGCTGGCGCAAAAAAAAGCCGCTCGTTAGAGCGGCCTTTTTATATTTTGCGAAGCGGTTTGTGCAAGTCAGCTTTAAGAGCGTGCTCCAAAACGAGATGAGTTATTTCTATCCGTTAGCACTGGTGAACCCTCCCTCGTGTCATCACCGGGCTCGTCCCGGTGATCCAGAAATTCTGTTTTACTTTCTGCCCTGGATTGCCGGAATGGAGATGGATGGGAACCATCGACCTCCGGCAATGACAAGAAGAAGGATCCATCTTGGAACGCTTTAAGACGACGGCGCGCCGACCCAGCCGACGCATGTGGCGATGTCGTTAAGGCCGTGCTCGCCGAGGCAGAACGCTTCTTCATAGGGCGTGCGCGTCGCCGCGATACATTGGTCCAGCGTCAGCTTGGCCATCGACAGGCAGCGGTCGGACTTGTTGTTCTTGGCGTAAGCGTGGACGACGGTTGAATTCAACGTGCCGGTGGAATAGCGCGCCGCCAGGTTCAGGACACGGTCCATAATCACTTGCGCGTTTTTTTCGCTCATCGCGCTGGCGGGCGCATCCTCGCCCCAGTTTGCATCCCAATTTGCATTAGCGCTGGCGAGCGACGGAGCGATGACGCCGCCTTCGCTTGAGTGCGCCAGCGCCGGCGCCGTCGCAGCGCCGCGTTTGCGGCGATAGGCGGAGGCGTCCTTGATGCGTTCCTGACTGCCGGCAATGCGTTGCTTGCCCCATTTGGTTTTCTGCATCGCATAGGCCTGGGTCTTAAACGCCTCGCCCAGCGCGGCGATGCGCGCGCCGTCATGGGCGGTCATGGCCAGGATGGCGGCGGTGGCGGCTTTGGCGCCGGGGAGCTTGCGGGCGTAAGACGGGTCCTGCGCCAGATGCGATAGGAGGCCCTTGCTGCCGCCAAGCTGGTTGCGGCGTTTCTTCTTTTTCATTTCTTTTTTAAGCGCGGCGGCAAATTCCGGTGTGTCGGCGGCGACCAGCGCTGCATAGGCGACCCAGCCGGACGATAATTCACCAGAATCATGCGCGGCGAGACGGCGATGCGCCTCGCGGGTGACTTTGGCATTGTCGAAGGTCATCGCCTCAATTGCTGAAACGTCTTCGCGAAAGCGGATATAATTGGCGGCCGTGCGCTCCAGCGCTTCGTCTTTGGGTTGCGCCAGCGTGTCGGCGGAAACGCCGGTGACGGCGAAGCCGACAGCAAGGGCGGCGGCGATAATCAGGCGTTTGGAGGCGGTTCGGCGGTGCGCCGGACGGGGGGCAAAACATGTGGCGATGGTGGCCCTGTTTTGCAATCTGTTACGCGACATAGATAACTTCTCCCAGAATGTGACAGTCCCATCGGGCGCGCAAAAGCCCCCCCGACATGCCCGTCACATTACCGCCCCACCGATTAACACCGCGCTGACGATCCTAACTGAATTATCACCAAATTCGACCATTCGCGGACCAATATGCAATTTTTATGGGGTTTTGCCTCATTCAGTCTTTATTAACGACAATCGCTCCATGGTGAACCGGCGTTAACGAATCTGTCGAATTAGTTAAGAAGGCAGCGGCCTCAGACCTCTGATATCCCATGGAATTTCGCCCATTCTCCCTGTTTAGAAAACTCGCTCTGGGGTCTCGTGGCGGCCCGGTGTGGCGTGGCGGAACCGGCGATATGGTGGCCGCGCTCTATGATGACGGTATCTTCCTTGAGGTCTCGCCATCAGCCGCCGAGGTGATTGGCGCGGCGGGCAATCTGGTCGGCCGCTCATTGTTCGATTTTGTCCGCCGGGAAGACCGTGCGGCGGTGCGCGCGGCGATGAGCGAGGCGGCGGCGAGCCCTTATGCGCCAGCCAATCGGCTGCGCGCGAATTTCCGGCTGTTGCGGGTGCGCCGGGCGGCGGCGCTGGCGGAAATCACTTTTAAACCGCTTGGCCGCGGCCGGTTGATGGCGCTGATCCGCGACCGCAGCGAGGAGCTGGCGCGAAGCCGCGAGACGCGCATCGCCGAAGAGCGCGTCGCCCGCCAGGCGATGCCGCATGCGATTGCCGCGCAATCCGCGCAGCAGATATCGCCAGCAATAAATCCAACACCGGCATCAGCGCCGCCAGAGCTGATGGCGAATTTGAGCCATGAGATGAAAACCCCGCTCAACGCGATTATGGGCTTTGCCGATTCGATGCGGGCGGAGACCTATGGCCCGCTCGGGCATGAGAAATATGCCGAATATGTCGGCGATATCCACGCTGCCGGCGCACATTTACAAGAGCTGATCGCATCGCTGTTCGATTACGCCAAGGTTGAGACCGGGCGTTATGGTTTAAGTCCGGTATTGGCCGCACCCGGACCGGTGGCGCGTGAATGCGCGGCGATGATCCGCGGCGAGGCGGCGCGCGCCGGGCTTTCCTTGCGGGTCAACATCGCGCCCGACCTTCCTGAAACCATGATTGATGCGCGCGCGGTCAAACAAATTTTGATCAACCTTCTCACCAATGCGGTGAAGTTTACTGCCGAAGGCGAGATTGAATTGTCGGTTGAAGAAAAATGCGGCGCGTTGGATTTCACTGTGCGCGATACTGGCATCGGCATGAACGCGATGGTGCTGGCCAAGCAGGGCGGGCGCTATTCCGACACCCACAAAGACGGCGTCCGTGGAGCAAAAGGCTCTGGCCTCGGCCTGTCGCTGGCGTTCTCGCTGGCCAAGCTGCATGGCGGCGCACTTAGGCTGCAATCAGAACCCGGCAAAGGCACCATCGCGCGCCTGACCCTGCCAGTGCGGCGCGCGCTTGCGGGCGGGCAGGAAAGCCCCGCCGTCAGCGCATCGGCTTACGACATCCAAAGCCAGCTCGACCGCGTCAACGCCTATCGCCGCGACCGCGCTGCAAGGGCGGCTTAGGTTTATCTCTGGCTTCGAACAAACGCCCCGCCGTCATCCCGGATGCAATGCAGCGTAAAACGCTGCTTTGCTGATCCGGGATCGTTATCAGCGTGTTCCAACCCTGTTTGAGCGATCCCGGACCAGCGCCGCATCACTTCGTGCTGCGGTGCATCCGGGATGACCAGTTACCGGATCGACTCTAAAGCAAACTCCACTGCCCAAAGACAATCGCCCAGAAGGCGATCACCGCATTGGCCGACATATGCGCGATGATGGCGCCCGTGACTTTGCCCGAACGATATAGGGCGAGCGCAAAGGCGGCGCCGGCGAGGCCGCCGGCGAGCCAGCGGTCGTGCAGCAGCGCGAACAGAACCGTTGAGATAGCGAATGCTTTCCAGGTGAAGGCGGCCTCTTTGACTGTCTCAAAGTGGTCGGCGATCAGCTTGCGGTGAAGATAGCCGCGAAACACAAGCTCCTCGGCAATCGGTACAAGGATGATTGTGCCGAGCGTGCGCATGGCGATCCAGAACATCGCCGCTGCTGCTGGCATGCCCGCCAGCCATATGCCAAGATCGCTCGCTTCGCCGCGTCCGGGATCGCTCGCAATCCACGCAATACCGACAATCGCGCCGATCAGCGCCGGCTCTGCGTAAGCGCGCAAATTTTCCGGCAGCGCAAGATTGCGATAAAACCGCCAGCCGACAATAAGCGCTGCACTAATCGCAATCACCCGCAAGCTATAAAGCCAAAAGCCGTCGGCGGTAAACGCCGCCGCGACAATCCCCGCAGCCGTCATCGCCAGGAACGGCGCCAGTAAAAACATCGCCTCGCGAAAGGCCGGGGCGGGCGCAGTGTCTGACGCATGCGCAGTTTCATTGCGGAAAAAACCGATGCGGTGGGTCGCCAACATAATACCGATAGTGACGATCAAGAACATCATCCAGCCGGCCTGGGAGTGAAACCCGGCGCCGGCTATCTCCGGTGAGAGATGAGCACCGAGGCTGATCAGCGCGGCGATGCGCACGCTGTTTAATATCCAGATCGCGGCAATGCCGATCGGCAAGACGAGATAGGCGTTTGGAAATCGCAACGCTGCGCGGAATATCCACAGGTAAATTGCGAGGAAAGCAGTCACCAGCCCAATTCCCTCATAGCCGGAACAGGCAGCGGCAATGTTGACGATGTAACCGTCCGCGCCAAGCAGCCGGCGCGCAGGATCGACGAACACGTCCTTTTCATAAAGGCCAAGGATAAAAGCCGAGACCTGGAATGTCGCCTCGGACAGGAAAGTCCAGGACCTTTGCGACATTTCCGAAGCGATAGTGACAAAACCGGCGGCGCCGGCCGCCAACAGGATGAGCCATTTTTGGGGCCTCATCATCTGTATAAAGAATTCAGCCGGCGCCAGCGCCAGCGCCAACAGATAATAAAGGCCGAACACGCCGGCGCTCCATAAGCCAAACAAAATCCAGGGCGGCTCGGCAAGGCTTGCGCCATGCGCGTTGAATGCGAGGGTGGCGGCGGCAAGGGCGGTGAAGCCGGTAAGATTGGCGCCCATCCACAAGGTCCAGCCGCGCGCCTCTGCGATGATGCGCCAATCTGCAAACAAAGCGCGCCGCTGCGGCGCCAGCAAAACCCCGAGCGCAGCGCCAAAAAAGATCGCTGCGGGAACCAGTTCCCGCAGTCCCGCGCGCACCATCAGCCAGCGCGGATCGCTCGCATTAATCGCCAACGGGTCGTAAAGGAAAGCCAACACCGGCAGCTCAATCAGCGCCAGCACAAACACCAGCGCGCCGCGCAATGCGAGAGACGGGCCCGAGGGCGCTGCGGCAACCGGATATGAAGATGTCTCAACCACGCCTATTTATACCCGCACGCCAATCTGGAAGCAAAAAAATACCCGGAAGCAAACAATTACGATTTAAAGTCTTGCGAAAAGCACGCCAGGCTGCGGGGAATGAGTATATGCGCAGCGCGCAAAAAAAACGGCCCTCCATGAAGGTGAAGGACCGTCTATTGGTTAACGAAATCAAAGCCTATTTGCGTTTGGTCCGCTCACGAATAATCGCGGCAACGCCAACCAGCAATGCGATCGCCGCAACACCAGCGCCAGCACTCATTTCAGGCACTTCGTGGCATGGGTTTGAATTCACAAAACTGGTTATCACATCAGTGACGGAGAGCACCTCGCAGTCCATATAGCCCTCCGCTTTTGCAGGCGTTGTTAGCAGCGCCAGCGCGCCCATAATTGTCAGTTTTTTCATACTCATTCTCTCCCCGTTCCTATCGGCTTGGTTTATTTACGTTTGCTGCGCTCACGAATGATTGCAGCAACACCGATCAGCAACGCAACCGCAGCAACACCGGCGCCGGCGCTCATTTCCGGGACATCGATCCATGGGTCACTCGCAAGCGCCCCAGTCGACATCAGAGCCAGCGCTCCAGCCATAATATATTTCATCATCGACATATCTCCTCTATTTACGTTTGCTACGTTCACGAATAATCGCGACAACGCCGATCAGCAACGCAACTGCGGCGACACCGGCGCCGGCGCCCATTTCCGGCACATCCGGATACGTCATTCCATTGCCAGCTGAGGCCGCCGTTGAAACCAGAGCCAGAGCGCTCGCCAAAATATATTTCACCATCGTCAGTACTCCTTGATTTACGGGTTTCATTGTTCCGGCAATCGTGGCAATGCCATAAGGCCGCGCAACGCCGGTGCAATTGTGAAATTTTTCACGCCCCCATTTCCCACCTTCAGACAGCAAACCCTGCCGTCTCCCAAAATGATACAGTTTGGTAATGTTGATTGCAACGCTTAGCCCGCTATGGTTGTGCGTGACGTAGACGGTTCGCGTTATGCCTTCGCGCTTGTGCGCCAAAACGGCGTCGTTGCACCGTTTATTGCATGGCACAAAAATCAGACTAGCGTGCAGGGGCAATAGAGTTTTATGCTAAAGCACTGAAAACGGCGTCATCGAGCGATCAGCAGGCCAATCAATATGGATTTTTTCAAAGGCGTAACAGGACTTTATTTTGCTCTTGGGGTGCTGGCGTCGGCGCTGGTGCTGGAAGCGATCATGCCGTGGCGGCGCGGCGTGAAAATCAGTCTGGCGCGCTGGGCGCGTAATGCATCGATGGGTTTTTATAGCTTGATCCTGTTGGGTTTGTTGCCGCTGCTTTCGACCTATGGCGGCGCGCTGATTGCGCAAGCGCATGGGTTTGGGGTGTTTAACCAGATTACAGCGCCATTTTGGGTAACGGCGCTGGCGGCGATTATCGCCTTTGATCTGACCGCCTATGGTGTTCATCGCTCTTTACACAAATGGTATTTTCTGTGGCGCACGCATCGCACCCATCATGGCGATGCGCATGTTGACGCCACAACCTCGCTGCGGTTTCACCCATTTGAAGTGCTGATCCGCGCGATCATTGACTTGCCGGCCGTCTTTCTCCTCGGCCTGCCGGCAGAAGCGATCGTGGTCAATTTTGTGGCGCTCGCTTTGGTCAACACTTTCACCCATACCAACATCGCATTGGCGCCTGCGGTTGAGCGCGTGGTCTCGCGCGTGTTTGTGACGCCGCATATTCATCGCCTGCATCACTCAGCGGCGCCGGAACATCTCGACACCAATCTCGGTACGATTTTTTCTTTGTGGGACCAGATGTTTGGCACGTTTACCCCCTCCAATCATCTGCGCGAGGATGAGATATTCGGCATGGAAGGCCCGGAGGCGATCACGCCTGACAGTTTCGCCAATCTTGCGCTCGACCCGTTTCGCAAACCCGATCATGCGGCGATACCAAAGCCGGCGCCGATGCCGCTAACGACGGACGAGACGAAATATCCGTGACGGAGCCGCGCCTTAAAACCGAAATCCGCGTCACCGCACATATGCGCCGGGCGCAAGGCGAGGGCGCGTTTGCAACGGTGGCGCGCAAGGGCGACCCTGATGCCGGCGCTGTTGCGGTCAAAATCTATCTTGGGTCGGGGGCGGCGAAGCTATTCGTCCAGAGCCGCGATCTTGACGGCGCCCCGATCTGGCGCGAGCCGTTTGAAGGCGATTTGAGCGAGCCAAAAATCGACGCCTGGCTCAAAAAAGAGACCGCCATCGACCCGGATCTGTGGATTGTCGAAATCGAGGACCGTGCGGGACGGGCGTTTTTGGAGTGAGTCCGCCGAATACCCTGAAGGGTTGTGCCAAGCGCGTGGGCTCGCCTAAGGGATGAGTTCATACGCTCGGGATGCTTATTTTAGCGGGTGTGAGGCGGATATCCGGGTGAATTCATTGACTATTGTTAACTTTTTGTTAACATTCTCCCATTCGTTACATTGGGGGACGAGATGGTATCTTATAAATCTATTATCGCCGGCGTTGCTGCGCTGAGCATGTTCGCAATCACTGCAAGTGCGGACGCTGCAGCAATTCGGATAGGCTTTGACGGCAATACTTTGGCCGCCAATGATGACGGGTCAACCGGCGCGGTCCCTATCGGTTTCAGCATTGACTTCTTTGGCGTTGTATCGTCGACGCTGTTTGTCAACAATAACGGCAATGTGACGCTCGACTCATCTCTGTCGACATTCACGCCGTTTGACCTGACATCAACAGGCCAGCAGATTATCGCGCCGTTTTTCGGCGACGTGGATACGCGTGGCGCGGGCAGCGGTTTGGTGACTTATGGCGCCGGTACGGTCGATGGCCGCACTGCCTTCGGCGTGAACTGGGTCGATGTTGGCTATTTCAGCTCCGCCGTCGATCTCTTGAACAGCTTCCAGCTTGTTCTGATCGACCGGTCTGACACCGGCCCCGGTAATTTCGACATTGAGTTCAATTACGATCAGATTCTGTGGGAAACCGGCGACGCCAGCAGCGGTTCCGGCGGCCTCGGCGGCGATTCCGCACGGGTCGGTTTTTCCAACGGCAGCGGTGCTGCGGGCACGTTCTTTGAGTTGGCTGGCTCTGCGGTCAACGGCGCCTTTCTCGATGGCGCCGTAAACGCGCTGATCGCTAATATGCTAAACAGCGACGTTGCGGGCCGCTACATATTCCAGGCGCGCAATGGCGAAATTATTGTCGATGATGGAATACCGGAAATCCCGCTTCCAGGCGCGTTTGTGCTGATGTTTTCCGGGCTTTTTGCCAGTCGCTTCTTCATATCGAAGAAACGCGCCGCGTAAGCTTTACTATCTTCCCTGAATCAAACAGCGGCGGTCCTTCGGGCCGCCGTTTTTTCAGTTGCGCTAGAGCATCGAGCAAAAAGTGGGCAACGGTTTTTGCGCCTCGCGATGCGGCCAGGAAAAGACTATAGCAAAATGCAACGATTCACATTTAATGCATTTTGCTATAGGCTGACATCCGGTGTGTAACTAACAATCTAGAGCATCGGGTGTTTCCTATTCATCGCTTGACGTCCGGCCATGTTTGCGGACCGCCGCCGCCGCCCTCCACAACCGGCCTTAAATGTGCAACCCTTGAATGCGTATAATTAGAAAGGTTCCCCTTTATGTTCTGGCCGCGCTCTTTCCTCCTGGCTTGCCTTGCCGCGCTAATGCTTGGCGGCTGCGCCAGCCTGTCGTCGCTTGGCCTTACCGGGGAGGAGGAAAATTTCGCCGCCGGCTCTGCCCTGTCGGTGAAGCTTGCTTCCGGCGACCGCAAGGCGCTTGGCGGCGCGGTGGTTGCGGCGGTCGAGAGCGGCCAGCCGCAGCGCTGGCGCGGCGTGCGGGCGGCGGGGGTTGTCACGCCGGGCGGGTATTCCATCGCCAATCTACGGCCCGACCCGAATGCGCGTATTGCGCTTGCGCGTGACGATATCGATGTCGGCTATGTGATGGAGACCGAGCTTGGGCTTTATGTCCTGACCCGTAATTCCAACATCCGCATCGGGCCGGGAACGCAGTATGCAATTGCAGAGATGTTGCCGGCTGGCTCGGGCGTTGAAATCGTCGGCAGGCTGACCAATGGGACATGGATGCTGGCGGCGGTCGATGGCAAGGTGCGCGGCTATATCCATAAAAGCTTGGCCGTCAAGGCGCCCGGGACCGAACTGCTGCTTGCCGGCGGTCCGCGCCGGCGCCCGGTCCGGTGCCGTGAATTTACCCAGCGGATCAGTATTTTCAGTGAAAAAGATGAATGGGCGGATGCAGCCTGTCATGACGGCGTCGCCTGGCGCCGCGCCCGCCGCCCAGCGGCGGCGCTTGCCGTTGCGGGTGATGACGAACGGCTCGGGCTTTAGGAAAAACGGGGGGCGCCGTTGATGGTAAAATTTATCAGATATCCGCTGACGCGGCTTGCTCTCGGCATTGCCTTGCTGCTCGGATTTGTGTTTGCGGCGGGAAGTGTGGGCGCGCTTTTGGCCGGTAACCTCGCTATAGAAAATTCAACCGCCATAGCGGCGTTGAATGCGGGTGTTGCAGTTTTTGCTGCATGCTTTTCTTACTGGGTGCTGGTGCGCCTTATTGAAGGGCGCTCGGTGACGGAGCTGTCTGCTCGCTATGCGGTTCCGGAATTATTCCTCGGTATGCTGATTGGCGCAGGCTTCATCTCATCAGTGATGGCGGTTTTATATATCGCCGGGTTTTTTGAGATAAACGGCGTGCGCAGCGCCGATCTTCTTGTTGCGCCGTTGATGGCGGCGATCGCGACGGGGTTCATTGAGGAGATTGCGCTGCGTGGCGTAGTTTTCCGCATCATCGAGGAATGGCTCGGTACCTGGATTTCCTTGCTGTTCAGCGCGGCGTTGTTTGGCGCGCTGCATCTTGGCAATGACAATGCAACGCTTATCGCCGCGCTCGCCATCGCGCTTGAGGCGGGGGTTTTGCTGGCGGCGGTCTATATGGTGACGCGCCGGCTGTGGGTGGTGATCGGCCTTCATGCGGGCTGGAATTTCACCCTTGGCGGGATTTACGGCGGTGCGGTTTCCGGCTTCGAGCAAGAGGGTTTGCTTGATGCGGCTATCGCCGGCCCGGACCTCATCACTGGCGGCGCCTTCGGGGTTGAGGCGTCGGTGGTCACCATTATCATCGGGCTCATTCTGGCGCTCTTTTTCCTGTTTCGCGCAGGCCAGAAAAACCGCTTCATCGCCGCGCCATGGCGGCGTGCGAAGTAGAGCGCGACGCGAAAAGTGTGCAACGGGTTTCACACCGCGCGACGTGAAAACCGTTGCACACTTTTCGCGTCGCGTTCCAGTTTTCTGACAAGTTTGATTTGTACGCATGTATTAATACATTATGACGTTTTTGCTATTCTAGACCGTCGGGCATATAATGGGAATCGCCCGATGGTCTAGGCAAAAATGGTGTTGACGCCCCCTAAAGCGGCGCGCGCGCCTGCTGTATGCGATGGATCGGAGCATGTCTGCGCATCAGGCCTTTAGAGCATCGAGCGAAAAGTGTGCAACGGTTTTCGCGTCGCGCGATGCGACCACGAAAGAATCTAGAGCAAAATGCACGATTCAGATTTATCGCATTTTGCTCTAGCCCGCATGTCTTGCATCCTACCCTCCAACTGCGCAAATGAATTGACGCATGCTCACAATCTGCGGAACGATCTTATGTGCAACATTGAGGAGGCGCACTCATGACAAATCGCAACGCAATTATGGCGCTCGCGATCTTGGCGGCGGCCGCTTGCGGAAAGCAAGGCGAGGAGGAGCGCGCAGCGCCAGCCGCGCCGCCTTCATCGAGCGCCGTCAAAGGCCTTGAGGATCATTCCAACGAGCTGCGCCGTGATGTTGTGGCGGTGACCGATGGCGTCGCCGTGGCGATAGGGTTTGGGCTTGGCAATTCCATATTGGTCAAGGGCGAGGCTTGCGCATTCATTATCGATACCACCGAGAGCCGCGAAATTGCGCAAGCGATTGTCGCAGAATTTAATCAGCTCACGAATTTACCAATTGCAGCGATAATTTACACCCACAACCATGCCGACCATGTGTTCGGCGCCGATGTGTTTGCGGCGGAGGCTTTGAAGAACGGCGGCAATATCGATATTTACGCCCATGAGACGACCGCCTCTGAAGTTGACAAGGCGGTCAATATCATCCGGCCTATCCTGTCACGGCGCTCGGCGCGGATGTTCGGGACCTATCTTGATGCGGGCGATAATGGCTTCATCAATGCCGGGCTCGGCCCGGGGCTTGGGGTTACCGGGCCTAATGGCGGCTCAATAGGTTATCTGCCGCCGACGATAACCTATAGTGATCGTCTGGAGACGGAGATTTGCGGACGCAAAGTTATTTTACAGCACGCGCCGGGCGAGACCGACGATCACACTTATGTATATTTGCCCGATGAAAACGTACTGATGCCGGGCGATAATATCTATAAGGCGTTCCCAAATCTGTACACCATTCGCGGCACAAGCTATCGCGATGTTGTGAAATGGGCGCAGAACCTTGATGCGATGCGTGCGCTTGGCGCGGAACACCTTGTGCCGAGCCATACCAGGCCGGTTTCCGGCCGCGAGACAATCAGTGATTTACTGACCGCCTATGCGGACGGTATTCGCTTCGTACACGATCAAACCGTGCGCGGCATGAATATGGGGATGGACCCCGGCGCGCTGGTAGAGTTCGTCCAATTGCCGCCGCATCTTAAAAACCACCCCTATCTGCAGGAATATTACGGCACGGTGCGCTGGTCGGTGCGGGCGATTTATGATGGGTATCTTGGCTGGTTTAATGGCGATGGCGCAGGCCTGAACCCGCCGACAAGGCGCGCGCATGCGTCTGTGATGGCCAAGCTTGCGCACGATCAAACGACGCTGGCGGATGCGGCCGCTGAAGCGTTGGCGGCGGACAAGTTTGCGCTCGCCGCAGAGCTTGCAACATTGGCGATGGATGCTGGCGAGGATGCGGACCGCGCCCGCGCGCTCAAGGCCGACGCGTTAGCGGCGATGGGGTATCAGAGCATCTCGCCTAATGGCCGCAACTATCTCCTCACCCAGGCGCATGAGCTGCGCGGAAACCTTACAATCAAAGAAATTCCCGATCAGCGCAGCATCACGTTTACCCGCGCCGTGCCGGTTGGGAACTTTATGGCGTCGCTGTCGGTTAATCTGAATGCGCAAGAGGCGCTGGATGTGAAGAGCAGGGCTGAGTTTCGCTTTACTGATACTGGCGAGGTGTTCACCGTTGAAATTCGCCGCGGCGTTGCGATCGTTACCCCGGCGCCGGCGGACAATCCTGACCTCGTGGTGGAGACGACCAGCCTTGTCTGGATCGACCTTCTACTTGGCCAGCGCCGCGCCGGTGTTGCTATTGCAACCGGCGCAATAAAATTTCCCGGCGGTCTTGGGGATATCACCGCTTTTGGCGATTTCATGAAACTATTTCGCGTCGTGTAAACATCAGGCAAACAACAGCGCCACAAACATCCGTATCAGGATGAGCGCGCGGCGGTCGTAAGACTATTATCCCGCCAGGGGTTTCGGCTTGCCGATGGCGGCGTTCTGATATATCTCCTACATTGTATTATAAATAAAGGAGAGGTCAATGCCGACCACACTATCCGCCAAACTCGCCGTCGCATTTTTCGCCAGCGCCATCATCGCCGCCTGTTCGACAGCCAACACGGCGCGCGCCGCAGACCGCTATGAAATTGACGCCAGCCACACCCATGTGCAGTTTTCGGTGCTGCGGTTCGGTTTCGCCGACACGATCGGGACGTTTACGGGCGTCAGCGGGGTCATCAGCCTCGACAAGCAAGCGCCTGAAAACAGCAGCGTTGAAGTTGAAATCGACGTCGCCAGCCTCGCCAGCGGCGACGCCAGCCGCGAACAAGCTGTGCTCAGCAAATTCTGGTTTAACGCCGAAGAATTTACCACCATGAGTTTCAAATCCACAGCGGTTGAGCTGGACGGCGAGGATCACGCCCGCGTCACTGGCGATTTGACATTGCTGGGGGTGACCAAGCCGGTCACGCTTGATGTCACGCTCAATAAAATCGGCGATGACCGCGCAGCAAAAAAAGAGGGCGCCGGATTTTCCATCACCGGCACGCTAGACCGCCTCGACTGGGGCATGGAAACCGCGGCTAATTTCGTCGGAACGGATGTTGCGATCCGTATCGAGACCTTAGCGCATAAA
>JAJFGE010000108.1 GCA_021776295.1 Hyphococcus sp. | reverse complement strand
AGCTCAGTTGGTTAGAGCGCTTGATTGTGGATCAAGAGGTCCCCCGTTCAATCCGGGGAGGCGGTACCATTAACAAATCCTTACAAAATAGGCTTCAAACTGGCGCAGGTCTCGCATGCGCGCGGCGTATGTCCTTTGGTGTTTTATGAAGATCGCCTTTTTCTCGCCGGCATGGCCCGTGGCGCAAGCTCAAAACGGTATCGCGACCTATGTCGATATCATGACCCGAGCGCTGCGAAAGGCTGGCCATGAATGCGTTGTCATCACCCCGAGATTGATTGGACCAGAGAGCGAGCGCGATGTATTTCAGATCGGTCCCATAAAGCAGCCGATTTGGGAAAAAGCTGCTAAAGCTATTCTTCGCCGGATAAGCGGCGAGCCTGTGTCCGACAACAAACCTTATGCGCGCGCCATAGCAGAGGCAATTGACAGAGCGTCGCAAAGCGCGCCGTTTGATCTGGTCGAAATTGAAGAATCGTTTGGCCACTCATACCATTTGCAAAAACTAATAACTGCGCCAGTCGTCACTCGCCTGCATGGCCCGCACTTCCTCGTTCATCAAGGAAAGATTGAAGAGCGCAATCGCCAACGTATTGACGCCGAAGGTGTTGCGGTGCGCGAGAGCCAGGCTGTTACTTGCCCATCGCGATCCGTTCTCGACAAGGTTGCGTCCTATTATGATCTGGATGAAGCCTTCGGAACCGCGATCCCAAACCCAGTAGAAATCTCCGCCAATCCGTGGCGCCTCGATGCGTGCGATCATAATATGTTGCTGTTTGTCGGGCGTTTTGATTCGATCAAAGGCGCGGACATCATGCTTTCTGCATTTTCCGAGTTGGCGGCTCGCTACACGGATTTGAAACTGGTTATGCTCGGGAAAGACATTGGCATTGAACAGGCGGATGGGCGTGTTCAGCACTTCGAAGAATACGCGCGCGCGCATCTGGACGATGATGTTCTGGCGCGCGTTGACTTTCTGGGGCCGGTAAGCCGTACACGCGCGGATGAATTGCGCCGCCAGGCATTGGTTTGCATTTCCGCCTCGCGGTTTGAGTGCTTCCCCTATGCGGTTACCGAAGCGCTCGCGCTTGGGTGTCCTGTTGTCGCGTCGGCGACCGAAGGTCTGACAGAATATCTTCGCAACGACGAGGACTTGCTGCTTGCAAACGTCAACGACCCTGAGGCTCTGGAGGCGCGTATTTCATCATTGATCGAATGTCCTGAAAGGGCGCGGCTGCTTGGCGCAACTGGGCGACAAACGGCGATTGCGCATTTGTCGCCCGAAAATGTCGCCATGAAAGCGCTGAATTTTTATCAGTATGTTATCGCAAATAACCCGACGGACGTAGTCGGAGCAATGTTACAATAGTTAGTGAAGGGTGCGCCAAGGAATGGGCGGCGGACTGATAAGCATCTTTTTTACCGCCGTCTCAGCGATGGCCGCCTTTGTGTCGGCGCCGCGCGGGGGCGGCTTTTGCCTTTTCAGAATTCTCGCTGTCTGGGTGTCGGTCGCAGTCTTTGGATTTCTAATTGGCAACAAATGGCTTATATTTTCTCTGATAAGCCTCACGCTATTGATTGCTGCGCCAGCGCGACCGGCTGAAAGGGTCTATCTTTATATCGGCGCTATGGTTGCGATCCCTGCAGGGCTTAGTTTGAACCTGCCTTTCCCGGGGTTGAATTATCTTATCAGTCTTGACTACGCCAAGATCACGACGCTTATTTTATTAGGGCCGGTTTTTGTCAAGAACTTGATGTTACGGTCGCCCCAGCATTTGAAAATCGTCGGTAGGCTGTTGGTTATCTTTGTGTTGCTGACCGGCGTAATGTCTATTCGAGATTTGCCGTTTACCAGCATGCTAAGGGCGTTATTGGATCAGTTCTTGCTGGTGATTATACCCTATTTTGCCATTAGTCGCTCGTTGACCACCCAGGCTGAAATAGACAACGCCGTCAGAGCCTTGTTTTTGAGTGCGATCATTCTTGCGGGTATAGGTATTTTCTCCACGCTGTGGCGTTGGAATTATTATGTTCATTTAAGCGAACACATATTCGCAAAGTCGTTTACGGAGTACCGCAACGGATTTTTAAGAATCAGCGCGACTGTAGGCGGTACACTCCTTGGGTTTGTGATGGGCGTTGCGATTACGACAGCGTTTGTTTTTCAAGCAGCCAAGGAATACCCAAAGATTTATGCGATTGCTCTTTCGAGTGTTTTCGCGTTTGTACTATTCACTACAGGCGCCCGGGGCGGGTGGTTGGGGGCTGTGCTAATCATTGGGTCTTATTTTTTATTGTCAAAACTAAACAAGTCCGGCCGCCAAATATTATTGCTTTCACTCATTGCAGGCGTTGTCACAATCCTGGTTCTTGTATTTCAAGACAGCGCATTGCTTAGCGACGAGTATGGCACCATTGATTATCGCGCAGACTTGTTGCGTACGAGCATGCATCAAATTGCAGAAAGGCCGTTGTTTGGGTCTGCGGATTTTTTAGATTCGCCGCGATTTGCTCATTTACGCCAGGGAGAAGGCATCATCGATCTGGTGAATGTTTATATCCAGCTTTCCTTACATTATGGGCTCGTTGGGTTTTCACTTTTTTTTGGAGCAAACTTGCTGGTGTTGCGCGCTGGTCTTGCGATGTTGGGACGCTTGCCATTTGGTCGTGATATTGGAGCTAAAGCGGCGGCCGCGCGCAGGACTGTTGTGTTGTTGATCTCAACTCATATTGGTTATCTGGCAATGATAGGGACGATAAGCTGGGTCTCGTATATCTGGCAATATGGGTTTGTCATTCTCGGACTTATGGTGGCGCAAGTCCGGGTCGGCGCGCTTCCTGGCGCCGCGCCTGAACAGCATGTCGAAATTCCACCAGCACAAGAACCATCACCGCCGCTGGGCGCGTCTAATTCGCGCGCGCATTTACCCTATGGAGCCCGGTTTGTCCGCCGTTCCTGATCCCATCCGGCTTGTCTCACGCGTAAGGCCCTATTTGGGTGACGGGTCGAGCCTGTTGATCATCTTGCAGGCGGCGACCAGCATTTTGCGCCTTGGCAGCAATCTGATTTTGACGCGGCTTTTGGTTCCGGAAGCGTTTGGCGTCGTCGCGATTGTGGTGTCGATTTGGTACGTCCTGGTAATGCTGTCGGATCTTGGATTGCGCACCTATGTAACGCGCCACCCGACGGCGAGCGATGAGCTTGTCCAGACGGTTTGGACGATACGGTTTATACGCAATATCTTTCTTGCGACCGTCATGTTCGTCGGCGCAGATTTCTTTGCAAGCCTTTATTCGGCGCCGGAAGTGAGCCCGGCAATAAGGGTGGCGTCGGCATTTATACTCATTGAAGGCCTTACGTCATTGGGTTTTTTAACCAATGAGCGCGCCCGAAGAGTTATTCGGTTGACGCTAATCGATTTTGCAAAATTTTTGTTTACCACCACCGTTACGATTTTCGCTGCCTACTTTCTCAGAAATTTCTGGGCGATTATCATTTCGATGTTCGTAAGCGCTGTTTTTACTCTGGTGGTGAGTTATACGCTGGTGAAAGGCCCGCCGATTCGTTTTCGACTAGATCGCGAGCATGTGCTCGATCTGTGGCGGTTTTGTCGATATGTCATTCCCGCTAGTATGATAAGCATTATTTTGACACAGACGGATAAATTTTTTCTCGCAAAATTCTTTCCACTTGCCGAGCTTGGAAAATACATGCTGGCGTCAGCGCTTGCGATGACTATCCTCACGGTCACGAATGAATACATTATGCGCGTTTTTTATCCTCGCTTTGCACAGGCCAATCGTGAGGCGCCGGAAAAAGCGGGGGATGTGTTTTATGCTTCGCGCAGGCAGATAATGCTTTTGCTGGCATTTGGCGCCGGCGGCGTTATTGGCGGCGCCGAACTCATCATCAGAATTCTTTTTAACGATAATTATCTCGGCGCCGGGTTTTACCTGGCGATCTTGTGCCTCCTGCCGCTTGCCAGGCTAAGCTCAGCCGCCGCCGAACATGCGCTGGTTGCTAAGGGCTTTATCCGAATAGCGTTGATCGCTAATATTTTGAGACTGACTTGGGTTTTGGCTGCGGCGCCAATCGCTTACATCCAGATCGGACCTCTTGCCGTCATTGTGGTGATGAGCCTGACGGAGGTCGTTCTGCTGCCGTTTTTCTGGTGGCAGCAGCGCCGCCGCGGTCTTCTAAAAGTTTCTGAAGAATTGTTCATCTTTGGCGCCGCAGCCGTCGGATACCTCATTGGGTTCATCGTCGACTGGGCCGCGCATGCAGCGATCGCCACCGGGCTTATTCCGGCCTTCTGACGCCGTTTGCGGCAATTTGCCAGGGAAAACATACGGCTCGCCGGTGGATAAAAACGCAACGCGCAAGGCCTGAAACCAGCCAATAGCTATTGATACAGGACCGAAGCACTTTATTAAAAACTGTTTAAAAGCGTTGCGAGAATCTTTTAACAAAATTTCATGCCTCGCTTTAGCCTGAAACCGTTGACCAACCGGCCCAATTAAACCTTTGTCAGCGATAAATGCCTATTACTGGATTCGTTAACCTTAACGTATTCCCGCCACGGGCATGTGTCGTTTGGTTCAACCTGTAGTATGACCAGTGGGTGGTTTATGGCCGCGCGTAAATTTAGCTTGCTGATGGGCGCATCGATTTCAGGGATTGTGCTTGGGGCGGGCGCCAATGCATGCGCCCAAAGCACGGCTGAAGGGGCTTTATATCCCGCCGACATCGTGGCGCCGCTGCGCGTTGCGGAGACGCAAGACGCATATGCAGGTTCTGGACTTTCGGCGCCGGGCATGTTGCCGTCGCCGGCGGCGGTAAGGGCCAATCCTGAACTTGCCGCCGCGCTCGGGCCGGCGGCGTTTGTATTAAATGCTTCCGGCGCCGGAGAAAAATTCCGCGCACAGATACGCCGCGCCGTCGGGCGCCATCCCGCTTATCACCGTCAGGTTTCTACGCTCGATGAAACCAAGGCCGGCGCGCGGCGCGCACGTTCCGCGCTTTATCCGCAATTGTCGGCGCAGGTAACCGGCGATTATGTGCTAACACGCGACTTTGGTGCTGGGACGGATAATGTGGTTGAATCTTTGCGGCCGCGCGAGCAATTCAGAGCGGGTGTTTCGGCGTCCCAACTTGTGTTTGATGGCGGCGCGACATTCCAGCGCATAAAAAGTGCTCGGGCGCGCCATTCCGAATTTAAAAACTCAATCAGCACTCGCATCAATGATTTATCATTCACGGCGCTGGGCGCCTATCATGACTTGCTGACCCAACAGGCGTTATTGGCGCTTGGCGAAGCGTTTATTCGCCGTCATGAAAAAATCCTCGGTGACGTCAAGGAACGCGAACGCCTTGGCGCCAGCGCACGAGCAGATATCATGCGCACCACTGGCCGTCTTGCCATATCTAGGGCGCGGGTTGCTGAAATCCGGGAAGCCCAGCGCTTGTCGGAAATCCGCTATGAGGAATTCTTCGCCGAAAAACCGGGCGCCCTGACCCGCCCGTCGTTTGATGCATTGGTGGTAAAGAGCAGGGAAGATGCGGCCTTCGCTGCGGTTCAGCATAACCCGGAAATCGCTGTCGCCACCGCCCGCGCCGACGCCTCACGCGCTGAATACAAAGCTGCAAAAGGCGCGCGGCTTCCAGAGGTGCGCGTTTCGGTCAATGCGACCAAGTTCGATGTTTTCGACAGCGGTAATGATTTTGACGTTCGCGCCGGCGTCAATCTCAATTACGACATTTTCGGCGGCGGCGCCCGTGCGGCGGACATTGCTCAGGCCGGCTCGCGGGCGCGCCAGGCGAAGTTCGGCGAAGACCAGGCGCGCCAGGAAATTGCCCGCGACGCGGCGATTGCATTTGAGCGCCGTGAAGGCGCGGCGGCGCGCCTTGAAGCGCTCGAAGTCGCGGTTATCGCCAGTGACCAGACCCGTGAGTTAATCCTCGAGCGCTACCGCGTCGCGCGCGGCGATCTCATCGATGTTCTGCAGGCGGAAAATGATTATTTTGAATCCGGCGTCGCCTATCTTATCGGCCTGACCAATCGCGATATGGCGACTTATGCGCTGATGGAGCATACTGGCGATTTGCTGCGATTTTTCTCGCCGGTGAATGAATATGCAGATGTCATAAGCGAGGGCGTAGATGGCTAAGCCCGGCGCCTTCATGAACGCTCTTATTCCAACCCAGCACTGGTTGTTTGGGCCGCTGCGCAATAACGCAAAGATTTATGGACAGACCATCCTGGCGGCGGCGATTGTCAATATGCTGGCCCTGGTGTCGTCATTTTTTATCATGACCGTTTATGATCGGGTGCTGCCGAACCAGGCGATTGAATCACTGGTGGTGCTGACGATTGGCGTCCTCATTGCGCATCTTTTTGACTTCACATTGAAATCATTGCGCGGCTATTTCATCGATATTGCCGGCCAGCGGCTCGACGCGACGGTTGGCGCGACGATTTTCGACAATCTGATGGGTATGAAGCTTGAGGCGCGGCGCGGCGCCACCGGTGCGATAGCCGGGCTGGTGAAAGAGTTTGAAAACTTGCGGGACTTCTTTAGTTCCGCAACCCTGGTTGCGGTCGTCGATCTGCCGTTTATTTTTCTATTTATCGCAGTAATCGCCATGGTCGGCGGGCCAATTGCTCTGGTGCCGCTGACCGGCGTTTTGATGGCGATCGGCGCCGGCGTTATTATCCAGCCGTTGATTATGAAGCGCACCAAACAGGCGATGGCGGAGGGCCATCTGAAACACGCCGTCCTTATCGAGACGATTGCCGGACTTGAGACGGTCAAGAGTGTTGACGCCGGAAAGCTGATGCGCTCGCGCTGGCGTTCTGGCGTGATGCAGCAGGCAAAAACCTCGACCATCGGGCGGTTTTTGAACCAGTTCGCCGTCAATGTCGCCGGCTTTGCCCAGCAATTCAGTCAGGTCGGCGTTGTCGTTATCGGCGTCTTTCTGATTGGCGCCAATGAGATCACCATGGGCGCGTTGATCGCGAGCGTCATCCTCACCGGTCGCGCCATGGGCCCGCTGGCGCAGGTCGCCTCGCTTTTAAGCCGCGTCAATGGCGCTTTCGCCTCCTATAAGGCGCTTAATGAGTTGATGACGGCGAAGTCGGAGATTGACCCCAAGCGCAACTATCTCGCGCGGCCCAAACTCACCGGCAAAATTGAATTTCGCGAGGTTAGTTTCGCCTATCCCGGCCAGAGCGTGCGCGCGCTTGATGAGGTGTCTTTTACCATCGAGCCCGGCGAGCGGGTTGCGATCCTCGGCAAGAATGGCTCCGGCAAGAGCACGATTGTCCGCCAGATCACCGGTCTTTATCAGCCGACGGAAGGTTCCGTCCTGGTCGACGATACCGATATCCGCCAGATCAGGCCGACGGATTTGCGCGCCAATATCGGCGCGGTGTTGCAGGATGTGTGTCTGTTCTCTGGTTCGATTAAGGAAAATATCGCGCTCGGTCTGGAGAAGGTGTCGGATGATGATATTTTGTCGGCGGCGAAAATCGCTGGCGTGCACGAGTTTATCGGCGCTTCGTCGGGTGGTTACGACCAGTCTTTGGCTGAGCGCGGCGAGGGCTTGTCCGGCGGCCAGCGTCAGGCGATTGCGCTGGCGCGCGCGCTGGCGCCCAAGCCGTCGGTACTACTGCTTGACGAGCCCTCCAGCGCGCTCGACAGCCATGCGGAAGCAGCGCTGATCGCCCGGTTGAACAAGGCGACGCGCGGGTGCACGCTGCTGGTCGTCACCCACCGCATGTCGATGGTGCGGCTGGTGGACAGGATTATCGTGCTCGACCAGGGCCGGGTCATTGTCGATGGCGCGCGTGATACGGTGCTGAGCGCCATGGCGTCGGCGCGTCAGCTGAAAACGCGGCGGCGCGAGGCGCCCAAACTTGTTGATACGAGGGCCGCGTGATGAGCGACGCGCGCGAAGTGGTTGCCGTTGACGTCGATGTTGACGACGTCCTGATGATTGAGCCGGCGCGCGCGGCGCAATACCTTCTTTATACGATTGCGGCGCTGTTTCTGACGACGCTGGTTTGGGCCTCAGTCGCAAAGCTTGACCGCGTCACCCGCGGTACGGGCAAGGTCGTCACCTCCAACCAATTGCAGGAGGTTCAGTATTACGAGGGCGGCATCGTTAAGGAAATACTGGTCTCGGCAGGCGAAGAGGTTATCGCCGGACAGCTTCTGGTGCGGCTCGACCCGACGCAGATGAATGTTGAATTCACCAAAAGCCGCGAGGGCTATAATGTGCTGGCGGCGCAGATTGCCCGGCTTGAAGCCGAGGCGGCGTTGACGCCGGCGGTGTTTGCGCGCGCGCTTGTCGCCGTCGCGCCGCGCATCGTCGCCAATGAGCGCGCGCTTTATGAAGCGCGGCGGGCGGAGATGGAAGCCGCGCTCGGGGTTGAGCAAAACAAACTCGACCAACGCCGCGAGGCTTATCAGGATGCAAAAGTATCTTTTGCGACGGCGAAAGAGGCCTTGGCGTTTGCCACTCAGGAGCTGCAAATGTTGCAGCGCCTGGTTGAAAAGGGAATTGAGCCGCGGGTAGAGCTCCTGCGCGCCCAACAGCGCGAGGCCGCCTCGCGCGGCGAGATGCAGCGGGCCGAGATCGCCGTTAAGCGATCCGCCTTTGAGGTGCGCGAAGCCGAAGGTGAAGTTGACCGGATTCGCAAAACTTTTGCGGCCGTCGCCACCGACGAACTAAACAAGACAAAAGCCAAATTTGAGGATCTGAAAGGCGAATTGCCTGCGCTTGAAGATAAAGTCACGCGCACTGAGGTGCGTGCGCCGGTCTCCGGTATTGTAAACCGGGTTCTGGTGTCGACGATTGGCGGCGTCGTTTCGCCAGGTGAAACGATTGTCGAGGTGGTGCCGAGCGAGGATGCGTTGATTGTCCAGGCGAAAATCAAACCATCCGATATTGGCTTTTTGCAGGTCGGCCAGGACGTAAAAGTCTCGATCACCGCTTATGATTCGTCCGTTTACGGGTCGATGAAAGGTTATATTGAGACTATCAGCCCGGATGCGATAGAAGATGAGAAAACCGGCGAGAGTTTTTATAATATCGTCGTGCGCACGCACACGGCGGCGCTGGAGAGCAAGCGCGGCAATCTCAATATTCTCCCAGGCATGGCCGCCGATGTCGCTATTCTGAACGGCAAACGCACGGTTCTCGCCTATATTATGAAGCCGCTCGCAGATGTCAGTCATAAGGCGCTGCAAGACAAATAACCGCCATTTTTCAGCGTAATTTGTTGGGGCCTGGCCCTTGCATGACGCATCGTTTCGTCGGCATTGTCGGGCTCAGGGACGGCGTTAATCTGTTTATTGTCGGAGCGGTTTACTATGTGCGGGATCATCGGCGTTTTAGGCCACCAGGACGCAACGCCAGCCATTTTGGAAGGGCTGAAGCGGCTCGAATATCGGGGCTATGATTCCGCCGGCGTCGCTTGCGTCAATGACGGCGCCCTCGCTCGCCGCCGGGCGGCGGGCAAGCTTTCGGTTCTCGCGGCGTTGCTCGACAAACAGCCGCTGGCGGGCGCTGCCGGCATTGGCCATACGCGATGGGCGACCCATGGGGCGCCAACCGACGAAAATGCGCATCCGCATGTAACTGAGCGTCTTGCCCTGATCCATAATGGCATCATCGAGAATTTTGCCGAGCTGCGCGAAGGGCTAGTCGGTAAGGGGCGCGTTTTCACGTCGCAAACGGATACCGAAGTCTGCGCCCAGCTGATCACGCATTATCTGGAAAGTGAAAACCTTGCCCCGCGCGAGGCGTTTTCCAAAGCGCTGAAGCGTTTACGCGGCGCCTTTGCGATCGCTGCGATATTCGAAGGCGAAGATGATCTCATCCTGGTTGCCCGGCGCGGCAGCCCGCTGGCGATTGGACGTGGCGACGGAGAAATGTTTATCGGCTCGGATGCGTTTGCACTCGCCCCGTTTACCAATCGTATCACCTATCTCGAAGATGGCGACTGGGCGGCGGTGATGCGTGCAGGCTTTGAAATCTTTGACGACGCCGGGCGCAAGGTTGAACGCCCGGAGACCATATCCTCCGCATCCGATGCAATGGTCGATAAGGACGGCCATCGCCACTTCATGGCCAAGGAAATTCATGAGCAGCCGGAAGTGATCGCCCACACATTGTCCCGCTATGTTGACCCGGTGAGCCAGACGCTTGGAAGTTTGAGCCATGGGTTCGACTTCTCAGAGCTGGACCGGTTGACGATCTCCGCCTGTGGCACGGCATACTATGCAGGGATGATAGCCAAATACTGGTTCGAGACCTGGGCCCGGCTGCCGGTTGAAATTGATGTTGCGTCTGAGTTGCGCTACCGAGATGTGCCTTATGCGGCAAACGGCGGCGCGTTGTTCATCTCGCAATCTGGCGAGACCGCCGACACGCTGGCGGCGTTGAGCGACGCCAAAGCCCATGGCCAGAAAATCGCCGCTGTCGTCAATGTTGCCGAATCGAGCATTGCCCGCGCGGCGGATGTGGTCTTTCCGACCGCGGCCGGGCCGGAGATTGGTGTTGCCTCCACCAAAGCCTTCACCTGCCAGCTGACGACGCTTGCTTGCATCGCGATTGCCGCCGGGCGCCAGCGCGGCGCCCTCTCGCAGGAGGATGAGCAGCGGTTGGTTGGCGCGCTATTAGAAACCCCGCGACTGGTTGCAGAAGCGCTCGCCCATGAGCCGGCCATTGCACAGATCGCCGCGGATATCGCCAAGTGCGATGATATTTTATACGTTGGGCGCGGCGTTAGTTTCCCGATTGCGATGGAGGGGGCGCTGAAGCTGAAAGAAATTTCCTATATTCATGCGGAAGGCTATGCCGCTGGCGAGTTAAAGCACGGACCGATTGCGCTGATCGACGAGACCGTGCCGGTGGTGGTGGTGGCGCCCAGCGACCGACACTATGCGAAAACCATTTCAAACATGCACGAGCTTATCGCCCGCGGCGGCAAGCCCTTGTTGATTTCCGACAAAAAAGGCATTGCCGCAGCGGGCGACGGGGTTTGGGCGGTAATTGAAACGCCTGATACGGATGCGTTACTGGCGCCGATTGTTTATGCAGCGCCGGTGCAGTTGCTTGCCTATTATACGGCGACGACCAAAGGCACGGATGTTGACCAGCCGCGCAATCTCGCCAAATCGGTGACTGTCGAATAACGGCATATTCCCTGATATGACACAAGCCTTGGCTCCACGCGTTACGATTATCATCGTCAATTACAATGCTGGCGACCGCTTGCGGCGCTGCCTTGATTGCCTTGCCACGCAGAGCTTCCAGGATTTTGAAACTATCCTTGTCGATAATGGGTCTACGGATAATTCGCTGGAATATGCGCGCGCCGCTGTGCTGCCGGTATTGATTGATGAAGCGGGAACAAACCTTGGTTTCGCCGCCGCCAATAATCGCGCTGCTAAGACAGCAAAGGGCGAATGGCTGGCGTTTCTTAACCCGGACGCCTATCCGGAACCGGGCTGGCTGGAGGCGTTGCTGGCGGCGGCGGGGCGCCATCCCGGCATTGATGCGTTTGGCTCGGCGCAGATTGACGCTGCAAACCCGGACCAGCTCGACGGCGCCGGCGACGCCTATCATTTTTCCGGCGTTCCCTATCGCGGCCACCATGGCTGGCCGGTTGCGTCCTTGCCGCCGGAAGGCGAGTGCTTCGCGCCGTGCGCAGCGGCGGCGATGTATCGCCGCACGACATTCGCAGCGCTTGGCGGATTTGAAGAAAGCTTTTTTTGTTACTGCGAAGATATCGACTTGGGTTTTCGCCTGCGTCTGGCTGGCGGGCGAGCGATGCAAATCCCGGATGCGCTTGTGCTGCATGAGGGTTCCGGCGTTACCGGCCGGCGCAGCGATTTCACCGTCTATCACGGCCACCGCAACCGGGTTTGGGCTTACTATCGAAACATGCCTTTGGCGCTGCTTATCGCCACTGCGCCATTTCAGGTGCTTGCAAATATTTATCTGTTGGCGCGATTTGCATTTCTCGGCGAAGCCAAGCCTTATCTGCGCGCCATGCGCGACGGCTTTGCCGGTCTGCCAGCGCAAACCGCAGCCCGCCGTGAGATTCAGCGGACCCGAAAAATTTCGCTTGGCAAACTTGCAAGAGCTTTGACCTGGTCACCGGTAAAACTATTTCGAAAACAGGCCGATATTTTCGGCGAATGAATCGTGCGCGCCGTTATCTTCTAGAGCATTTCCGGATAAGTGTGACGCGGTTATCCGATAGAAATGCGGCAAACAAACAATCTAGAGCAAATCCATGATTCAATTTAACTCGGATTTGCTCTAGGCTGCGTTCACTTTTTGTCGAATCGGGAACGCAGTCTGGATTCTTTAGAGCATCGAGCGAAAAGTGTGCAACGGTTTTCGCGTCGCGCAATGCGACCACGAAAGAATCTAGAGCAAAATGCACGATTCAGATTTATCGCATTTTGCTCTAGTGGTCGCGTTCGGCGCTCTCTCGCCTCACTCGAACCCAAAAACCGCCTACACTTTTTGTGAACACGCTCTACCCATTATACCCACGGATAGTGTCGACAATCCGGTCTTGCGTTTCTTCATCAAGATAGGGGTGCATGGGCAGTGACATGACGCCGCCGGCTTTTTCTTCAGTGATTTTGAGCACGCCCGGCGCCGGCGCAAATTCCTTATAGGCGGGACTAACATGCATCGGCGCCGGATAATAAACCGCAGTTGGAATACCTGATGAGGCAAGATGGTCGCGCAAGCCGTCGCGGTTGTTATGCTCGATTGTGTATTGCGCCCAGATTGAGACATACCCATCTTTGACAAATGGCGTCGAGGAAACATGCGGCGCCAGGAGCGCGCTGTATCGCGCGGCAATTTTGTTGCGCGTATCGATTTCGTCAGCGAAAATTGTCAGCTTTTCAAGCAGAACTGTCGCCTGAATTGTATCGAGGCGCGAATTCATGCCGATGCGCATATTGAGGTATTTCGCATCATGGTCGAATGTGCGCCCTTCCATGTCGGCGGGGATTGCCTTGCCGTGGACATGCAGACTATCGAGAATATCCGCAAGCGCGCTGTCATTGGTGAGAACGCCGCCGCCGTCGCCATAACAGCCGAGTGGTTTTGCTGGAAAGAAACTGGTGGTCACTGCGTCGGCAAAATCGCTTGGATGGCGCCCTTTTATCGTTGCGCCAAATCCTTGCGCGCTGTCGGCCAGTAATTTGAGGCCGTATTTGTCGGCAATCTCGCGAAGCCTTGGGTAATTGGCGGTCTGGCCAAAAAGACAAACGCCGATAATCACTTTCGGCGTCAGTTTTCCCTCGCGAAGGGTTTGCTCAATCGCCCGTTCGAGGTCTTCCGGGTCGATATTGTATGTATCGGCTTCGATATCGACAAAGACGGGCGATGCGCCAAACCACGGGATGACCTCGCCGGTTGCGCAGAACGTAAAGCTGGGACAGAAAACCGCGTCATTGGGTTTCACCTCCCAGGCCATCAGCGCCAGGGCAATGGCGTCAGTTCCACTGGCGCAGGCGACGGCATGTTTTGCGTCTGAAAATGCAGCGAGCCGACGTTCGAGTTCGCCGACTTCAGGTCCCATAACAAAAGCGCCATGGTCAAGGACGGTTTGAATGGCGCGGTCGATTTTGCCGGCAATCCGGCGTCGCTGCGCCTGCAGGTCGATGAACGGGATACTCATGACGGATACTTTCTGATGCGGACGGCGCCTGGTTGAGGCTTAGCGGTTGTGTTTTCCGGTTGCAAATATCGCGGCGTCAAGCTTTTTGGGCGCCAATCTATGGCGTGCAATCACGGCATGAATCGGGCAAAATCCGCACATCCTCGGCGTCTGGCGCTTCTTATGCGTTCAGAAACGTTGATTCCATGGCGGAAGCGTGCTGTGCACCGGTCTTTCGGTATTCTTCAGCGCTTGGGTTATGAACTGCAAATTTGCCATCTCGGTGCCGGTTGGGACGTATCATCCGCTCTTGCGCGATTGTTTGAACAGCCTGGCCGGTCAAGATCCGTGCCCGCAAGTTGCGTTGCTTGATGCGTCAGATGACGCTCGGGTGACGGCCATAGCAGATGAATTTAACGCCATCCTCAGCTACCGCCGCCATGGCCCGGACGCCGGCCAGTCAGACGCCATCATCGAAGGCTGGCGCAACCTCGACGGCGACATCCTCGGCTGGCTGAACGCAGATGACGCGCTCTATCCGCAAGCCATAGCGCAAGTCAGCGCGCGCTTTCAGGCAACTCCGTGCGCCGGCGTCGTTTATGGCCATAGTAGTATTGTCAACGATGACGGGTGGTTTACCGGTTATCACTGGGCGGTCGAGCCGCCGAACAACCGCCTGCTTGCCGGCGACATTATTTCGCAGCCTTCGTGTTTTTTTCGGCGCGGCGCCTATGAGGCAATTGGCGGCCTTGATGCGGCTCTCCATTATACAATGGACTGGGATTTGTGGGTGCGGCTGTGGCGCGCGGGCGTCGAATTTTCTTTTATCGATGACGTTTTGTCCCGCGTCCTTTGGACCAGGGAGGCGAAAACCGGCGGTCTCGGTGCGTCCCGGCGCCAGGAGCTTGAGCGTATCATCGGGCAAAATACCTCTGCATCATTGGTGAGGCGGCTCAAAACCCGCATCGGTTTTGGCTTAAACCATGCGTTTGAATATATGATGCCGGATAGGCTGGCGCGTCCGATTCGCCAGCGGCTCGCACCGGCATGCGCGCCGATAAATGGCCTCGGACGTAATGGCGAGATCGCAGTCATGGCGCGTCTGCCGCTATTGCACTATGATGATGAGCCGCGGCGCTGCGTGGAGGCGATCTTCACCTATGACGCAACGCGCATTGCTGTTAAAATAGAAGGCCGCGAGGGCGAGGTTTTTGTTGATGGCGCCGTTGCAAGAGTAGAGCTTTCAACACCGCTCAAGGCGGGAGAAATAGCGCGGCTTATCCTAGTGAATGACAGCGCAAAACCTGTTTGTTTGTCGCATGTCGTTTTGCGGTAACTTTGGCGCATAAGGTGGGCCGGCATTGAGGAAACAGCACTCCAAACAGATTTACGCAACGCTCGCCCGATGCTCTAGGCGTCGGTTACGTTCTCTAAATACCAGTCATAGGCCAGCCTCAGCCCCTCTTTCAGCGGTGTTTGCGGACGCCAGCCCATGTTGAGGAGGCGTTGAGACGACATCAACTTGCGCGGCGCACCGTCCGGTTTTGAAGCGTCTTTGCGTAGCGCGCCGGTCAACCCTGCCGTTTTCATAACCTGCCCTGCGAGTTCTGCGATGGTTACGTCAGAGCCTGCGCCGACATTGATGAAGTCATTTCCGGAGTAATGCTTCATCAAAAAAACCAGCGCATCCGCGCAGTCGTCGACATACAGGAACTCCCGCAAGGGCAATCCCGAGCCCCAAATCTCCAGATCGTTCTCACCTGTCTCGCTGGCGAGCCGCGCCTTGCGTAAGAGCGCCGGAATAACGTGGCTGTTTTCCGGATGGTAATTGTCATGCGGCCCATAAAGATTTGTCGGCATTGCCGAGATGAAATCGGCGCCATATTGTTTTCGGTAAGCTTGGCAAAGTTTGATGCCGGCAATCTTTGCAATCGCATACCATTCATTGGTGGGTTCAAGCGGGCCAGTTAGCAAAGCCTCTTCGCTCATCGGCTGCTCTGCACCTCGCGGATAAATACAAGATGAGCCGAGAAACAAAAGCTTCTCAACGCCGGCCGCATGGGATGCGTGAATGACATTGGCGGCGATCATCAAATTTTCGTAGAGAAATTCAGCTGGATAAGTATCGTTTGCGTAGATGCCGCCGACTTTAGCGGCGGGGAGAAATACCGCCTGTGGTTTTTCCTGGCCAAGCCAATCCATCACCGACGCCTGTTGGGTGAGGTCGAGATCGCGACGGGACAGCGTCAAAATTTCAGCGCAGTTTTCCGCCTGTAAACGCCGCACCAGCGCTGAGCCCACCATGCCGCGATGACCGGCGACCCAGACCCGTTTGCCTGCAAGCGGGTATATGAGGGGAGGCTGTCCGGGCGCCATTCCAGTTACGCCTTTTTAAGAAGTTCATCGACTTCGGCCATATCGGCCTGAACCATCTCGCTCACCAGATCTTCAAACGGCGTCTTGTGCTCCCAGCCCAACACGTCACGCGCCTTGGACGGGTCTGCAAGCAGCAAGTCGACTTCGGTTGGCCTGAAATAAACCGGATCGACGCGAACGAGAACATCGCCAGTTTTTGCATTGACGCCCTGTTCCTCGACGCCTTTGCCGCGCCATTCGATTGGCACGTCTATATGCGCGAATGACCGCTCTACAAATTCACGCACGGAATGGGTCTCGCCAGTCCCGAGTACGAAATCGTCCGGCGTATCATGCTGCACGATGCGCCACATTCCTTCGACATAATCGCGCGCATGCCCCCAGTCGCGCTTGGCGTCGAGATTGCCGAGGAATAGCTCGCTCTGCATGTTACGCGCAATCCGGGCGACGGCTCTAGTTATTTTGCGGGTCACGAATGTCTCTCCGCGGACCGGACTTTCGTGATTGAAAAGAATGCCGTTTGAGGCATGCATGCCGTAGGCTTCACGATAGTTCACCGTAATCCAGTAGGCGTAAAGCTTGGCGGCGGCATAAGGACTGCGCGGATAGAACGGCGTCGTCTCTGATTGCGGCGTTTGTTGCACCAGGCCGTAAAGTTCAGACGTTGATGCTTGATAGAAACGGACATTTTTTTCCATACCGAGAATACGGATCGCCTCGAGAATGCGCAGTGCGCCTATCGCATCAGAGTTTGCAGTGTATTCAGGCGTTTCGAAACTGACCTGAACATGAGACTGAGCGCCGAGATTATAGATTTCGGTTGGTTGCGTTTCCTGAACCAGGCGGATCAAATTCGTCGAATCGGTCAGGTCGCCGTAATGCAGAAAAAACCGTGTATGGGGATCGCGGAAATCTTTATATATCTCGTCCACGCGCCCGGTATTGAACGACGATGAGCGGCGCTTGACGCCGTGGACAATATAATCCTTTTCCAGTAACAGCCGCGCCAGATAGGAGCCGTCCTGACCCGTAACCCCAGTGATCAAGGCGATCTTTTTCGACATCATTTCAATCCTTTGCTTGGTGCTCAACGGCGAAACAGGGCGACGGGAAAGTCTTACACACCCGATTTTCTCAAGTGATGCAACCCTTGAGCTGAGCCGCCATTGCAAGGCCTGATCGGCGGCTCCTGTTTGGATCGCGCGGCTGGGTAAATCCCGGATTCAGACGATGCAAGTGTTAACACGCATACCAGTTTTAGGCTAGTTTTCCAGCCTCTTCGCGAGGCCTGTTGGGATACGGCCAAAACTCCGTTCAAGGAGTGTATTGAAGGTTTTATCGGCGTTTTTGAAGCATTGAACGAAGCGCCCTTGCGATCGGGCGCAGGGCTGCGGCCAAGCTGGGCGCGCGTTCATTTATCGCGACGGCGACCCGGCGATATAACGACGAAGTGACACTCGATCGAGCAATGCCTCCGATTGCGTCCATCGCGCCCTCGCCGGCCGGCCCGCCGGACAAGGCCGCATCCAACGCAGCAGCAACCGCGCCTGCAGATGGCGCCTCAAGGAGAGCGACGAGATTGCCCCAGGCGCCCTCATCAATGTCGCAAGGATATGGGCGCAGGCACCGCCATGCATGTTTGCGGCCATAGGCCTCAATTGGACGCCACTCGCTGACGAAAACCGTGTAGCCTGCATTGACAAATCGCTCCGCCAGATCTTTGACCGTATAGCCGTGAGAAAGCGTCTTGGCGTCCTCAAATTCGGCGACTATCGCGCGCGGCTTTAATTGAATGAAATCGATGCCGTCGAGCACCGCCATTTCATGGCCCTCGACGTCAATTTTGAGAAAGTCGATTGCATTGAGCTTTTGCCTTCCAATCAGCGCGTTGAGCGTGGTTACATCGACGCTTCCCGCCTTCTGGTGGCTGTCGTGGAATGGGGTGAGGCCGCTGATCCCGGTGCTGATTTCTGAGCGGTAAAATGCAAGCCCAGTCGCTGCTTCGGCGCCGACTGCGCGATTGTCGACGGTAATATTTTCCATCGCGTCAGCAGCGGCGAGGAGCGCCGTGCGGTTTTTATCATCCGGCTCAAAAGCGAAAACACGCCATCCCGCTCGCGCGTAAGGCATGAGCGAGCCGCCGACATGGGCGCCGACATCGACCATGACGCCATAATGCGCGCTTGCATTTAAAATCTCGAACACAAAGCGGCATTCATCCAGTTGGACTTTATCGGTTTGCGCCGCCTCGAAGTCGCCAAGAGGCGCCGCCGCGACGCTAGAAAGAGATTTGCGAAATCGGGCTTTCATGTGTTTCAGGTTGAAATGGGTGAAGGCGTGGTCGCGGGCCGCCGCCGCAAGAGCTGCCCGTTTGGTTTGGTCTTTGACGAGCGTGGCGATGGCGGCCTCAAGTTCTTGTGGGCGTTGACTTGTGACCATAAGCGCGGTTTGGCTTCGACGAAGATAGTTGAGCGTTTCAAGGTCGCCGGGGCCATAGGCGAGGATCGCAGCGCCGGCCGCCATGGTTTCCGGCAGTTTGTTGGCGAAAGAATATTTCAGATAGGTGCGTGTCGCCGCATCGAAATTATAGGCGACGAGAAGAATGTCGGCCTCCGCCAGCCATTGCCGATAGGCGCCCTCATCAAGATCCGATGCATCGAACGTAACAGCTTCAAGCGCGCTCAGAGCCCTGCCGGCCGTTTCCATCCAGGTGCTTTGCGTGCGCCCTTCAAGACGGACCCGTAAGCCTTTTTGCGCCAGACGAGAGATCGCTTTGGCGACATCGGCGACGCTGTCTTGCGTTGTGTCAGGCGCTAAAGATCCCGCATATTTGACGACGATATCGCTTGGCGGGTTTTTTGAGCGCAGCGGCCATGCGCTTGGGTCAACGCCATTGTGGGCGACTTCAAATTTTACGCCATACCGTCTGCCGAACGCCTCGGCCATTCCGTCGGATATCGCGAAATTCAGCGTTGATTTTGAGAATAATTCTCGCAGGTTTTTATCCAGCGCCTGAAACTGTACGAGATTGGCTGATTTAATACGCGCCGGCCAATCATCCATCATCCAAAGCGCGAGCCCGGCGCCGCGCGGGAGCGCGGCGTCAATCGCCGTCAGCGCGAATTGATGAAGCGCAGGAGAGTCGGCGACCGGGCGATATAAGACGACCTGCGGCTTAAACGCCGCCACCAGGCGTTGCGCATCATAATCATTTGATGAAATTGCCTGCGGCGCATCACAGCCCGCAGCAGCCCCCAGCCGACCATGCGCGATATCCATGACATGGAGTAGGGCGCCTTCCCGCCAGTCGTTGAAATAGGCCGCCTTTAAAGTGCTTGTCGCCGCCGGCCCTGTGATCTGTGTGAAATCGAGCAGGAGCAAGCGAGGATCAGTCAAGGTAGGATCTCTTTATCTTCGGGCGGCGGGGCACTAGATTCAAGCAGCAACAGGTGAAATACATCTTTTTTATGGATGCTGCCAACCCCGATAAACCGCTCGTTCGCGTCGATAACGAAACCGCCTTCATTCTTGGCAACGGGCCTTCGCTCGCCGGCGTGTCTTTGCCCTCCTTATCGAGCTACGCCACCGTGGGCCTCAACGCAGCCTATCGTTTCTGGCGGGAAATCGATTGGCGTCCGCGCTATTACGCCTGCCTCGATCTCGTTGTTGGCCTGTCTCACAAAGACGCCATCGCCGAACTGATTGGAGAGGGGCGCATTGAGCGTTTTCTCCTGCGCAACAATCTGATTGAGACGTTGGGCGCTGCGGCTCACACTCCGCGGGTTGTTAATTTTGACGTTCTGAGCAAGCGCGAGCCCCTCCTGTCGCCGCCATCGCCGACAACTGGCAGCCATTCAGCACTGTGGGCGGCGAGTATGGGGTATAAAACAATTGTCATGCTTGGGGTAGACGTTCAGTACAAAGAGATGGTTGCCGGCGCGGAGCGCCGCGATGGGATTGAGCTTGAAATTGTTGAAGACCGCGATAATCCGAATTATTTCTTTCCTGGCTATCAAGCGCCGGGTGATCGCTACAACTTGCCAAATCCGCGCCCGGATTTGCATGTCAATGCATGGCGACGGGCGGGCGCGCATATGGCGGGCGCCGGCGTGCGGGTTTTTAACGCCAATAAAGCATCTGCAGTTCAGTGCTTTCCATTTATCAACCTTGAGGTATTTTTAGCCGGAGGCGACCGGCCAGAAAGCGCCGGCGAGCCGCTTGTGGAACGGCGCGAGGAAACTATTGCGCCGCCGCAAACAGCGCATCACCGGTTGCGGTCATTTGTGCGCGCCTATGCTGGCAAGGTAATCGGCCTGGCTGTGGCGGCCGCCATCGGCTTTGCCGTCTGGGCGAGTATCGCCACGCCGTCATCGACGGTGTTGGCGGCTGCTGGTGCGGCGGCCGTGATGGTTGCCGGCGGGCTGATTGCGTTGGCCTATATCCGGTTCGCGATTTTGGACCATCTCAGATGCCAGGACGAGGCGCTGACAGCCCTGCGCGCTCGAATTTCAGACCTTGAACGCTTTGCGGCAGGCAATGAGGGTATTTTGCCTTAAATTGTTGCAGCAGAACGCCAGGCGCCGACAAAGGGGCTTCATCGTCGCGCGTGAATGCGGCATAAGGTTAGCCGGAAATGGCGGCGCGGGGCAGCCTTTAGACGTTGAGAAAGAAACGATGGGTCGGGAAACAGTCAGCATCATCTTTCGCTCGCTGAATGAGGAAAAATGGTTCGGCGAGGCGTTGGCCGCTTGCAAGCGCCAGCACACCGATGGCGTTGACGTCGAGATTGTGCTTGTTGATTCGGGATCATCGGACAGGACGCTCGATATTGCTGAAGATTTTGGCTGCCGGGTTATTCACATCCAGAAGTCCGACTTCACCTTCGGTCGCTCGCTTAACTATGGTTGTGAAGCGGCGGCGGGCGACTATCTTGTCTTCCTGTCAGCACATTGCATCCCAACGCATAATCGATGGCTGGAAAACCTCGTTGCGCCCCTGCGTGAAGGCCAGGCGGACTATGTCTATGGCCGCCAGACCGGCCATGATGTGACGCGTTTTTCTGAACATCAGGTGTTCGCGCAATATTTTCCGAAATATGACAAACTTCCGCAGAAAGATTTTTTCGTCAATAATGCAAACGCAGCCATCCGTCGGGATCTTTGGGCGCTTTATAAATTTGATGAGGCGGTTACCGGCCTAGAAGATATGGTGCTTGGCAAGGCGCTTGTAAAAGCTGGCCGTAAGGTTGGCTATGTCGCCGAAGCGCCGGTCACCCACATCCATGAGGAGACCTTTAGGCAGACCCGCCGCCGATATTATCGCGAAGCGCTGACATTGCGAGAGATCATGCCGGAGGTCTACTTCCATTTCGGTGACTTCCTGCGATATTTATCTGCGGGCCTTTTGCATGATTTTTCTGAGGCGCTGAATCAACGGCGCTTTTGGAAGACGGCGCCGGAGATATTCATGTTCCGGCTGATGCAATATTGGGGCGCATATCGCGGCCACAATGAGCATCGGGTACTCTCGCGCGCTCAGAAAGAAAGCTATTACTATCCGCGTTCGAACAATGCCGGAGACCAAAACCAGGCCGGCGACGGTAATGTCGCCGCGCATCGTAAAAATGCGCCTGCGGAATAAACGGGCAGAGAAAGAAAATTTGCAATGATCGGCAAGTCCAAACGCCTGACGGCGCTGTTGCCCATGAAGGCGCATAGCGCTCGTGTGTCATCGAAGAATTTCCGAGCGATCGCGGGAAAGCCATTGTTCCGATGGGTGCTTGATATGATCGCGGCGACGCCGGCTATAGATCAGATTGTCATCAACACCGATGCGCGCGCCATCCTTGCCGATAATGGCCTGAAAGATGGTGACTATGACGGCAAGGTGGTGATCCGCGATCGCAAGCCGGAGATTTGCGGCGACTTTGTTTCGATGAACCTGGTTCTCGGCGACGATATTGCGCATGTCGCGTCTGATTATTTCCTGATGACCCACACCACCAACCCGCTCCTGCGCCATGAGACGATCGAGGCGATGATAGAGGCGTTCCTGGCGGCGGAAGCGACGGGCGAAGCGGATACATTATTTACAGTGAACCGCCATCAGACGCGGTTTTATACGCCGGCTGGAAAGCCCATCAATCACGATCCGCAGAACCTTATTCGCACCCAGGATTTGGCGCCTTATTTTGAAGAAAACTCTGTATGCTATCTGTTCACGCCGGACAGTTTTAACAACACGGCAACACGCATTGGCCACAAGCCATTATTGTTTGAAACACCGCGTCTTGAATCGGTTGATATTGACGAGCCGTCCGACTGGTTTATGGCCGAGGCCCTTCTGATGCGCGTGGCCGGCGGCGCAGAATTGCCGCAGGAGTAGCCCATGGGCAGGCCCAATATTCTCGTCACCTGTCCGCCGATGCTGGGGCTGATTGATGAATTTGCCGAAGCCTTTGCGCGCAACAGTCTCGACTTTACGGCCGCGAAAGTCACACAGACCCTGAGTGAAGAAGAGTTGATCAATCTGGTCCCCAACCATGACGGCTGGATCATCGGCGATGACCCGGCCACTCGGCGGGTGATCGAAGCGGCGGTGCGCGGCAAGCTTAAAGCGGCGGTCAAATGGGGCGTCGGCGTTGATAATGTTGATTTCGGCGCATTTCGCGATTTCGGGGTTCCGGTTGAGAACACGCCCGGCGTCTTCGGTGGTGAGGTTGCCGATGTCGCGCTTACCTATACGCTCGGGCTCGCGCGCGAGACTTATTTTATCGACCGGGATATCCGCACCAATAATGGCTGGCCAAAACCGAGCGGCATTTCGATTGCCGGGCGTAAAGTCGCCATTGTCGGCTTTGGCGATATCGGCTCTGAGACCGCCAGACGCATCATCGCCTGCGGCGGCAGGGTTATCGCCTATGACCCCTATTTCAAACCGGTCGACGGCGTTGATGTCGAATGCGCCGAATGGCCCGCGCGCCTTGATGAAGCAGATTTTCTGATCTTCACCTGTCCGCTAAACGCGGCGACAAAGGGTATGTTCAATGCAGAGCTGCTTGGCCAATTGAAACCAGGCATGCGCGTCGTCAATGTTGCGCGCGGGCCGGTGATTGAGGAGGCCGCTCTGTTGCGCGGCCTCGAAAATGGCGTCGTGCATTCTGCGGCGCTTGATGTTTTTGAGGTCGAGCCGCTCGCCCCGGACAATCCGCTGCGCCAATATGAGCGGTGCATTTTCGGCTCTCATAACGGATCAAATTCAGCCGACGCCGTGCGCAGGGTGAGCTATATCGCAATTGAAAAGATCGCGCGGTTTTTGGAGGTCAGGCCATGAACGCCAGCATATTGATTACCGGCAGCCTCGGCGGCGTCGGCGCCCAACTTGTTGACAGCTTTGCCGGCGCCGGCTGGAAGGTAATCGGTGTTGACCGCGCGCCGCACGCCAAGCCTGGCGGCAAGGACGCATATATTGAGGCTGATATCGGCGCCTTTGCGGGCCGGCCAGCAGACCTTGCCGCCTTTGCGAGCGAGGTTCGAGGCAAATGCGGCGACGCGCCGTTGCGGGCGCTCATCAACAACGCCGCCGTGCAGCATCTAGGCCGTCTCGATTGTCTCGAGCCGGCGGCGATTATTGAAACGATGAACGTCAATGTGACGGCGCCAATGCTGCTGGTGAGGGAATTTTTGCCCGAGCTTGAAGCCAATAAGGGCGTCATTATCAACATTGGCTCGGTTCACGCTGAAGCGACAAAGCCAGAATTTTCCGCCTACGCCACATCCAAGGCGGCGCTGCATGGGTTGACGCGTGCGCTTGCGGTAGATCTCGGACCGCGAGTGCGTGTCGTGACGCTGGCGCCGGCGGCGGTCAACACGCCGATGATGAAGGCGGGTTTTGAAGGCAATGATGCAGCCTTAAAAGCGCTGAAGGGCGTGCATCCAGCCGGGCGCATTGGCGAGCCTGAAGAGATTGCAAAAATTGCGCTGTTCCTTGCATCCGACGATGCCTCGTTCCTGACCGGCGCCACACTGTATGCCGATGGCGGGATTCTTTCGCGCCTTCATGACCCGGCCTAGCGATGACGAGAATCGTCACAGCCTCGGCAAGATGCGTCGCGCCGGTTGCGGCGATGCTTGGCGAGGGGCCTATTTGGGATCCGCGGATTGGTAAGCTTTTATTTCTCGACATCAAAGGCGAAAAGTTGTTTCGCTATGCGCCCGATGATGGCGTTGTCGAGGCGTTTGATGCGCCGGGCATGGTCAGCGCGCTCGGTCTGGCGCGTAGCGGCGGTTATGTTTGCGCCATGCAAGACGGCTTTGCCTTGCTTAATATTGATGACGGTCAGATAAAAATCCGTAGACTGACCGACCCTGAAAGAAAAACCCCCGGCAACCGCTTCAATGACGGCAAGGTTGATCCTGCGGGCGGGTTTTGGGCCGGCACGATGGACAATGGCGAAAAGTCTGTCTCCGGCGCCTGGTGGCGGCTATCGCCGGAGGGCGTGGCGAAGCAGCTTGCTGACGGCTATAAAGTAACCAATGGCCCGGCCTTCGATCCGGTGCGCGGGCGTGTCTACCTCACGGATTCGGCGCGGCAGAGCGTTTATGTGGCGCAGAGCGATGGCGACAAGCTCGGCGACCGCCAGGTGTTTTTGCAATTTAACGCTGGCGACGGCTACCCTGACGGCATGGAAGCTGATGCGGAAGGGTGTTTATGGATTGCCTTCTGGGACGGCTTTGCGGTCAGGCGGTTCTCGCCGGATGGCGCGTTGCTTGAGGAAATAGCCATACCGGCGCCGCGCCCGACCAGCCTGGCGTTTGCCGGGCGCCGGCTTTTTGTAACCTCCGCCTGCGCCAGCCTCGATGAGCAAGCGCTGAGCGATTACCCCGATGCCGGCGGACTATTTGAAATTGCGCTGGCGTCATCGCCGGGCAGGCCCGAGCCATGGTATTTTGACGACGCCAAACACGTCGCAATATAGCGCTGCATCTGCAAAGGCTTTGCGTCCAACTTCAAAACGGCGTCTTGAATGTTTGCCAGGATTGCGCCGCCTCGTCTTTGTCGGAAACCGTCACGTCGCCGTCGACGGTCCAATCGATGGCAAGCTCCGGGTCGTCCCATTTCACTGAGCCATCGCTTTGCCGGTCATAATAATTATCGACCTTATAGGCGACATGGGTGTCAGGCTTGAGCGTTATGAAGCCGTGGAGAAAGCCGGCGGGCACAAACAGCTGCGCGCCATTGTCCGCGCTAAGCTCGGCTTTGAACCATTGGCCGAATGTCGGCGAGGCGCGCCGCGCATCGACCGCGACATCGACAATCGCGCCGCTCAAAACCCGCACCAGTTTTGCCTGCGCAAAGGGCGGCGCCTGATAGTGGAGCCCGCGCAGCGTGCCTTTGCGGGCCGAATAAGACTGATTGTCCTGGACGAAATCGCAATCAATCCCGGCCTGCTTGAAGGCTTTGGCGTTATAGGTCTCGCAGAAATAGCCGCGTTCGTCGCCAATCCGCTTCGGCGTGATGAGTTTTACTTCAGGAATGCTGAGAGGCTCGACTTGCATGCGGCAAATAATCCTTGGGCGCGGCAGCGCCCTGCTTGCGGGTTCAGTTTCCGCTTTATCCGGCGAGCCCTGTCCGGATGCAACCGGTTTGGCGCTTTCCATGGGGGCGAATCCGCTCATAGATTGAGGGCGCGGGGAAAACTCCGTGGAAAACTACCAAACACCATATCTTGCGTTTTTCACTGACATGCGCGCAATATGCTGTGGTAACCACCGCCCCAGGGCGATCCTTTGTGAACGGGAAAACCGACCGATGTCTGATGTTGCCGAAACGACCCACCCGCTGCCTGGCCTGTTGACGTCTTCGCGCGGCTACAAGCCGTTTCGTTACCCCTGGGCCTATGATTTCTGGAAGCGCCAGCAGCAGGTCCACTGGATGCCGGAAGAGGTGCCCCTGGGTGAGGACTGCAAGGACTGGGCGAATAACATCACCGATGCTGAGCGCAATCTCCTCACCCAGATTTTCCGGTTTTTCACGCAAGGCGATATCGAGGTCAACGACAACTACATGGAACACTATGCGCGGGTGTTCAAACCGGTCGAAGTGAAAATGATGCTGTCGGCGTTTTCCAACATGGAGACCGTCCACATCGCCGCCTATGCGCTGCTCTTGGAAACCGTGGGCATGCCGGATTCAGAATTTTCCGCGTTTATGGAATATGAATCCATGGCCGCCAAACACAATTACATTCAGGAATTCGGCACCGGGACGAATGAAGACATCGCCCGCTCAATTGCAATGTTTGGGGGGTTTACTGAAGGTCTGCAATTATTCGCCTCCTTCGCCATGCTGATGAACTTCCCGCGCTTTAACAAAATGAAGGGCATGGGACAGATCGTGACCTGGTCGATCCGCGATGAATCGCTGCATTGCGAGGGTATGGTTCAGCTCTATCACGCGTTTGCACGTGAGACCGGTTGCGTCACCAAAGCCGTCGCCGACGATATTATCGATTGCTGCAAAACCGTTGTCGGCCTTGAAGACAAGTTCATCGATCTCGCCTTCGAGATGGGCCCGGTGGAAGGCATGACGGCGGCCGATATCAAGCAATATATCCGCTATATCGCCGACTGGCGCCTCGACCAGCTTGACCTGCCGAAGGTTTACGGCGTGGAAAAACACCCGCTGCCCTGGCTCACCGAAATTTTAAATGGCGTCGAGCACGCAAACTTTTTCGAGGCGCGTGCAACCGAATATTCAAAAGCCGCCACCCGCGGCGAATGGCACGGCGGCGATGGCGTGTGGGCGAATTTCGATCAGATGATGGACAAGAGGAAAGAAGCGGCGGTTTAAACCATCTGATCGCACATTGCGTTTACCGATTTGGCATGCCGCCGGTCGGTGTGGACAAGCCTGCCGCGGGCGGCCATATTCCGGTTGAATTTTGTGATCATCCAATCGCCAGGCTGAGAAAGAAACCCCATGTCCAACGATCCCGAACGCATTACCATTCTCGCCCGCGAATTTACCGTGGCGGCTCTCGAATTTCACCGCGGGCGCATGGCCGAAAAGGGCTATCGCATGGAAGGCTCAATCACGCCGCGCGCCTTTAAGATGATCGAGGGCATGGATGCGCCAAAGGATTTGTTTGACGGCGAGGCGCTGTTTGCGGTGACCTTCGTCAAGCGTGACGCTGCCGACTGATTGCCCATGGCCAAGCTCGACATCTACTGGTCGTTCCGCAGCCCTTATTCATATTTGGCCATCGACCGGTTGGTTGCGATTGCGCGCGATTTTGACGTCGATATAGATTTTCGCCCGGTGCGGCCGCTGGCGATGCGCGAGCCGGATTTTTTTGAGCGCGGCCGCAAACAATTCCTGCCCTATCTTTTTCGCGATGTTCCGCGCGAGGCGGAACAGCTTGGCATTGCCTTTGGCATGCCAAACCCGGACCCGATCAAGATGGATATGACCACCGGCAAGGTCGATCCGGATCAACCGATTTTGAATGAAATCATGGCGCTTGCGCTTGCGGCCTGCGCCGAAAATCGCGGGCTTGATTTTGCGCAAGTGGTCGGCGCCTCGATCTGGGGCGGCAAGCAAAACTGGAACGCGCCGGACGTGTTGGGCGAGACGCTGAACGATGCCGGACTTGATTTGGCCGCGCTGTCACAATGGGCGGCGGACAACCCATCCGCCATTACCGAGACCATCAAGCGAAACGAAGCCGCGCAGCTCGAACAACATTGGGGCGTGCCGCTGATGGTGCTGGACGGTGAGCCGTTTTTTGGCCAGGACCGTTTGGATTCGCTGGTTTGGCGGCTGGAGCAGCGCGGATTACGTCGTGATTAGCGGTTAGCCGCTAAGATTTTTCGGCTACAACCTGCGCCAGATATTGGCCATAACCGGTTTTCGACAGCGGCTTGGCGAGGGCGCTGAGCGCGGCGGCGTCAATATGGCCGAGCCGGTAAGCGATTTCCTCAAGGCAGGCGATTTTCAATCCCTGGCGCGCTTCAATGGTTTGCACAAAATGCGCCGCCTCCAATAGGGAGGCGTGGGTTCCGGTGTCGAGCCAGGCAAAGCCGCGGCCCATAATTTGCGCGCGTAACTTGCCGTCATGCATATACATTTCATTGAGCGTGGTAATTTCTAATTCTCCGCGAGCGGAGGGTTTGACCGCGCGGGCGCGCTCGCACACGGTTTCGTCGTAAAAATACAGGCCAGTCGCAGCGAATGAAGATTTTGGTTTTGCCGGTTTTTCTTCAATGCTGAGGACGTTGCCGCCATTGCCAAACTCAATGACGCCATAGCGTTCGGGATCGGCGACATGATAGCCGAAAATTTCGGCGCCCGATTGCAGTGTCGCCGCTTGCTGCAGCATGTCCGCAAGGCCGTGGCCGTAGAAAATATTATCGCCAAGCACCAGTGCGCATTTATCGCCGGCGATAAACTCCTCGCCAATGATAAACGCCTGAGCGAGGCCCTCGGGTTTTGGCTGCACCGCATATTGAAACCGCATGCCAAGCGTTGAGCCGTCGCCGAGCAGCCGCTCAAACGCGATCCGGTCCTCCGGCGTCGTAATAATCAAAATGTCGCGTATCCCCGCCAGCATCAACGCGCTTAGCGGGTAATAGATCATCGGCTTGTCGAAGATCGGCAATAGTTGCTTGGAAACTCCGCGCGTTACCGGGTGCAGCCGCGTGCCGGAGCCTCCTGCCAGAACGATGCCCTTCATGCCGTCTTCCTCTCAAGCTGGTTTGCGCCTTCTATGGCACGGTTGCGCCGCCGGGCCCAAATCGCCGCCCTTATACTAGGAATATGTGGATTGACGCCGGGTTAAAACTCGCGTGGACGCGGGCCGGCGATCCTCCTATGCTCGCGGCTGGTTTTTGAGGAGGGGTGAGATGCGCCTTACTGTTGTTGCACTGATTTTATTTGTCGCCGCTTGCGCGACGGCGTCGCCGCGGGCGAAAATCGCGGACCGGTTTGTCGAGTTCGGGGTTTCCCAGGAGCGCGCCGATTGCCTCGCTTCCGAGCTTGATGAGAGGCTTGAGCGAGACGACCTCAATGACGTTGCCGATTATATTGGCGGCCTCAATGAGGCGGCCAGCGCCGGCGAAGCGTTGGACGCGCTTTTGCGGATTGGCAACCCGCGCGCCGCCGCCGCCATCGCGCGGGCGAGCTTGGCTTGCGCTTTGGGCCATCAAAATTAATCCAACGGCGCCGGTCTACGAATAGGGATATTGCATGACTTGGACTGACGCCCGCACGCCGAATTCCTCGGGCGCGTTGCATGAGGCATTTGCCAGCGTCGGCGATGCATTTTGCGAGAATTTCGCCGAAGGACTGGAGTTGGGCGCGGCGTTTGCGGTGGTGATCGATGGCGAGCTTGTTGTCGATATTCGCGGCGGGCATGTCGATAAAGTAAAACAACAGCCGTGGACGGAGGAAAGCCTTGTTTGCGTTTACTCCACTGGCAAGGCGGTGTTGGCGCTGTTACTTGCGCAGGCGGTGAGCGACGGTAAGTTGGACTATGACGCGCCGGTCGCGCAATATTGGCCGGAATTTGCGCAAGCCGGCAAAAGCGAGGTCACCGTTGCGCAGCTACTGTCGCATCAGGCCGGTCTTTGCGGCATTGCCGACGAAATGCCGCCTCAAACCTGGCTCGACTGGGACGACATCACCCGCCGCCTTGCGGCTATGGCGCCCCTTTGGGAGCCGGGAGCTGCAAACGGATACCACCCGCAGACATTCGGATTTCTTGCCGGCGAATTGCTTCGGCGGGTGCGCGGAAAGTCCGTTGGCGAATTGATTGGCGAGTTGCGCGAGGCCCACGGGCTGGAAGTCTATTGCGGATTGACGCCGGGCGAAATGCTACGCACGGCCTTCATGCCCAAACCGCCGACAGCGCCTGACCTTGGCGATCTTAATGACTTTACGCAGCTTGCCTTCCTGAAAAAATGGTCCGCGCCGGCGGGCGTTGCTCGTGAAGACTGGATGGCGGCGGAAATCCCCGCATCCAACATGCACGGTGATGCGCGTTCTCTGGCGCGCATCGTTCATCCCTTTGCCAATGGCGGCCAATTGGAAGGCGTGCAATATCTGACATCACGGGCGATTGACGGCGCGCTTGCCGAACGCATTCGCGGCGATGATCTGGTGCTGCCGTTTCATCTTTCCTGGACCGCCGGACTGATGCGCAATATCAACCACCACCTTGGCCCGAATGAAGCCGCATACGGTCATGCCGGCTTTGGCGGTTCGTGTGTTTTAATTGACCCGCAATACCGGCTCACCGCTGCCTATGTGATGAACAAAATGTCGCCCTATCTGGTGGGCGATCCGCGCGCATTACGATTAATCAATGCGATGTATGACGGCCTTTAGAGGTTAAAACTTTACGCGAAAATCAACGCTCACAAAGGCTTGTTGCGGATAGCCGGGGAACACTTTCGACATCGACCGGCTTTCATAAAGGTAATCTTTGCGCAGCGGCGTATCGGCGCGCGCCCGCGCCGTCACCGCCAGCATTTCAATGCGCCGCTCGCCAAACGTTACTGCCGTAATCGGATGCGGCGTTGCCTGGCGTTCGGTGTGGTGACTGCGTGTTTGGCTCTGCGCGAGTGCAGGTTTGACGCAGAAAAGACACAAGCCCGCAGCCGCGATCATTTTGATCAACATCATTCGCCTCCATCCCGGAAGCATCAACGGTGCATGGGGGAGGTATCGAAAAATTTATGCCGAAAGCACCAGTTTGCATCAAAATGATCGGCGAAATTCCAATAAATTAGATTGAAATTTTCCGGTTCAGCCAATCGATCAACAATGCGTTCAGCTCAGCCGGTTTTTCCCACATCACCCAATGGCCGCTGCCGCTGATGACATGTTTTTCAAGCTCGGGGACGATAGCTTCCATGCCGTCCGCGCTTTCCGGCGGCAGGAAAAGATCAAGCTCGGCGCCAACCCATAGACCCGGTGCACGAATAGTTTCGTCGCGCCCCGCCATCAATTCCCAGTTGCGATCGATGTTGCGGTAAAGATTGACGCCGCCATGAAAGCCGCTGCGCTTATAGGCGTCGACATAAATTTGGATGGTGTCATCGCTAACAATAAGCTTATCCGGATTTGGCGCTTTGGCATGTTTGAACCGGCCGGGCAGATCGTAAATCCACGGGATGAGCGCGCTCCATTGGTCTCGCGGCGGCGGCGTTTGAAACATCATCTTCACGAAGCGCTCAATATCGCTTTCGAACAATTGCTCCGGCGCATCCGGCTCTTGGAACTGAACGAAATAATGCATCTCGCCGAACCGTTTTTTTAAAATCGCGATTGGCGGCGCCGGCGGGCGCGGTTTTACCGGCGTGCAGACGCCGATAATCGCAGCGACGCGGTCTGTGCGCCACTGGCCCATGCTCCAGACGATAGAACCGCCCCAGTCGTGACCGCAAAAAACCGCCCGTTCAATGTCGAGTGCATCGAGGATGCCGCACAGGTCGTAGGTGATATGCTCGATGTCATAGGCGCGCACATCCATCGGCGCATCGGAGCGGCCAAAGCCCTTCAGGTCGATGGCGATAGTGCGATAGCCCGCCGCCGCGAGAGCGTGGATTTGGTTGCGCCACGAATAGGCGATCTCCGGCCAGCCGTGGATGAGAATAATCGGAAGCCGTTCGCGCTTCGCGTCGCCATCGGCCTCATAGAAGGCGATTTTGACGCCAGCAGCGCCGATAAATTGAGGCTCTGGAAAGGGGCGGTCCATCGCCGGAGGGTGGCGGCAATCAACCTCAAGCGCAATGGCTTGACGCAGCCTATGTGTCGGCGCTGCTGATGCCTGTTTTCAATTTTGCTTAAGCTCGCTAAAGCCTTCCGGATGACAGACGAACAAGCATTGCTGAAAGCCAAATTACAGGAAGCAAGGCCCGCGCCGGAGGGATGGGTGCTGCAGGCGCACCCGCAAACCTTTAGCGGCCATGCGGGCCCGTTTTATTTCCGTGAGGAGGGCGCGCCGCCCGGGGTTGGGTTTTTCTCCGAGCCGCACCACGCAAACCTCGCCCGCATCGTTCATGGCGGTGCGCTGATGACGCTGGCCGACATGTCGCTGTTTGATATTTTCTTTCGTGCGAAAGGCCGGGTCCCCGCGCTCACCATGACGATGAATGCAGAATTTTTGTCTCCGGCGCCATTGGGCGAGTTTATCACCGCCACCGGCGAGGTGATGAAAGCCGGCCGCACAACCGCCTTTGTCCGGGGCGTTGTGAGCGCAAAAGAAAAACCGGTTTTAAGTTTTTCAGGCGTACTCAAGCGGCTTTCATAATGCGCGCCGTGCGATTGGCGCGCATCGCGTCGAAGCTGAAAATCGCCAGCGCCGTCCAGATCAAGCCAAAGCAAATCGCATGCGCTATAGTGAAGCTTTCGCCGTAAAAAATTGCCAGCGCAAACTGAAGGGTGGGGCCGATATATTGAAGAAACCCAACCGTCGATAGTTTAAGACGCCGGGCGGACAGCGCAAACAACACCAACGGAATAACCGTGACGGGCCCGGCAAGCAGCAGCAATATATCCTTGCTGGCGGACTGGGTTAGAAAGACGGCGCCGCCGGAACTCATCAACCAAAAAAGATAGGCCATAGCGATCGGCGAGAGCAGCGTGGTTTCAACAAACAGCCCCGGCATCGCGCCAACCGGCGTGGTTTTGCGCAAATATCCGTAAGCGGTGAATAATATGGCCAGTGCGAGCGACACCCATGGGAAGACGCCCGATCCGACCGTGAGCACCAGAACGCCGGCGGCGGCGAGGATGACGGCGGCGATCTGCGCCGGGCGCAGGCGCTCGCCGAGAACAAAGACGCCAACGCCGACATACATTAAGGGATTAATGTAGTAGCCGAGACTTGCCTCCAGAATGTGGTCATGAATGACCGACCAGACATAGATCAGCCAGTTACCGGAGATAGCGAGCGCGCTGACGCCAAGTAATAAGAGCACCCGCCGGGTTGTAAAGGCGGTTTTCACCTCCGGCCATTGCCGCCGCAAGGCAATTAGCAACGCGCCGAACGGCACGGACCAGATTATGCGATGGGCGAGGATTTCCAGCGCCGAAACATCGTCGAGAGTTTTTAAATAGGCGGGAAACAGGCCCCATAGCGTATAAGCGCCGACGCCGGCGATAAGGCCAAATTGAACATCAGAGCGCACTGATTTTTGATTGCCGCCGGACATATCAAACCCCTCAAAATTTGTTGGTCATATAGGGCCAAGACAATCCTACGCCGACCCGTTTCTTGTGCCGTGCTTTAGGCGGCGGCGCGCAGGAGCCTGCGGTTGAGCAACAACTCTGCAATTTGCACCGCATTCAGCGCCGCGCCTTTGCGCAGATTGTCGCTAACGCACCAGAAGGCGAGGCCGTTGTCGATGGTGGGGTCCACCCGCAGGCGACTGATAAAGGTGGCGAATTCTCCAACGCATTCAACCGGCGTCACATAGCCGCCGTCTTCACGTTTATCAATGATCAACAAGCCTGGCGCCGCACGCAGAATTTCGCGCGCTTCATCGTCCGAGAGCGGATTTTCAAGCTCAATATTGACCGCCTCGGCATGGCCGACAAAGGTCGGCACGCGCACGCAAGTCGCCGTCAGTTTGATTTTGGGGTCAAGAATTTTCTTGGTCTCCGCCATCATCTTCCATTCTTCTTTGGTGAAGCCGTCTTCCATGAAGACATCAATATGCGGAATGACGTTGAAGGCGATCTGCTTGGTGAACTCCGTCGGCGAGGGCGTGTCGTTGACATAGATGCCCTTGGTTTGCGTGAACAACTCGTCCATTGCCGCCTTACCTTTGCCAGAGGTCGACTGGTAGGTGGAAACGACAACGCGTTTGATGGTCGCGGCGTCATGTAGAGGTTTTAACGCAACGACCAGCTGCGCGGTTGAGCAGTTCGGATTGGCGATAATGTTCTTTTTGGAAAACCCGGCGAGCGCATCAGCGTTCACTTCCGGAACGATCAACGGCACATCCGGGTCCATCCGGAAATGTGACGAGTTGTCGATGACGACCGCGCCAGCCTTGGCGGCCTTCGGCGCCCAGTCTTTTGAAACACTACCGCCGGCGGCGAAAAGCGCGATATCGACTTTGGAGAAATCAAAGGTTTCAAGGTCCTGACATTTCAACGTCTTGTCACCGAACGAGACCTCGCGGCCAATCGACTGGCGCGAGGCAAGCGCGAAGGCCTCCTTTACCGGGAATCCGCGTTCATCGAGAATAGCGAGCATTTCCTGCCCGACATTGCCGGTAGCGCCGACAAGAGCGACATTGACTTCCATGACTTATTCCAATCTTTGGCAACGGAGAGACGATCAAACCGCGCTCGTGTCAAGCCGGGTTGGGCTTAGGATTTCTGTGCTGTCTTGTAGATTAAGCTCACCAGCGACAAAGGCGCTGAGGCGTCAGGTCAAGTCATGTTGACGTGCATGAATTTGTTTGTGCTCGGCGTGAGGCAAGCCCCGAAATCAATCTGCTCGCGTGTCTTAATGTCGATGACGACCAATTTACATCCACCGGCTTTTTCAACCCGAAAGGCGAGCCGCCCGCCATCGTTTGAAAATACCGGTGAGGTCAGGCGTACTCCGCTGGACGCCCTTAGAATAAGCCGGCAGCCTTCGAAATGATCGACGATAATGCTCGCGCCTTCGTAATGGGCGCTGGCGCCGTTTGCTGCGTTAATGGCCTGCCGCGACGGAGCGGCGGTTAAATTCGGATTTGCAGAGCGCGCGGGGATTAATGTGGTGGCTATGGGTATGCAAAGCAAACCAACCACTCCTGCGGCGACCATCATCGGAAGGTTCCATCGCGCTTTTGCTGGCGCGTTTACTCCTGGCGTCGGCTTTGGCGCCGCACCAATCCACTGATAGCCGCTGCGCGGAACTGTTTTAATAAAGGCGGGTGATTTTGCGTTGTCGTCGAGCGCAGAGCGAATACACCACAGCGCGTGGCTGAGCGCTTTGTCTCCAGTTGCGTAATTGCCGCCCCAGATGTCATCGATTAGTTCTGCGCGGGTTACCGTCTTGGGTGCACAGTCTATCAACATCATGAGAACGCCCCAGGATTTATACTGGAGTGTTGTGCGGCGCTCGCCTGAAATGACGGTTTGTGATCGCGGTTCCAGCGCGAATATGGCGCGATCAGTCGTCATTTCGGCGTCTTTTTCCGGCTCATCCATAAAATAGAGAATAATAGATTTCTGACGGCCGGCACAATGGCCTTAGATCGGGGGCCTTAGATCGGGGGCCTTAAATCGGACGCCACGCTTTAAAGGAGAATGGATGTGATTGTGCGGATAACGGTTCTGGCGGCGCTGCTAACGACTTCTTGCGCTGCAGCAAGTACTACGCCAGTGGCGATGGGAGACGGCCAAATCGATGGCGCCAAGATAAAGCCGTATGAATTCACCTGGCGGCAATGCGCATTAAATGAAGGGGCTTGGGTCTCGGCCAGCCCGCTTACTGAACGTGCTGTGGTCATTGGCGATCACATGTTGCGCGTTCGCCAAAGGCTCATATCGCCGAACGGGCAAGAGATTGTTTCAACCACCTATTTCGACCGGCCTTCGCTTTCGCCGCTACGGTTGGAGCAAGAGGTAAGAGCAACGGAAGATCAATCGGCGATAAACGTCGAGCATGTATTAGGGCCTGACGGCTACTCCGCGACGATGACGAGGGACGGCGCAACCAAGCAAGCAGCTGGCGCCATTACGTCCGAAATGTTCCATGGCGGAATATTAGGGCTGCCTTTGGCGATGCTTGATTGGGAACGGGGGTCTTACGATTTTGAAGCATCGATGATGAGCATGAAAGCGACCTACGCCGTGACCGCAACGCTCGCCGGGCGTGAGATGATCTCCCATGATGGCAAGGAGGTAGAGGTTTTGTTGGTTGATGTTGAGTGGACGCATAACGAGCTTGGCGATGTTTATCCGCCGGGCCCCGATGCTAGCGGTGGGCGCTATTGGCTGGTGCAGGACCCTGCCGCCGGCATGCCTTATGTGCCGCGCTACAAGACTGATACTTATACGGTGGAGTTTATCGGCGATATTTGCCCGGAAGCTGATGCGAAAGCTGAGTAGGGCGTCGGGCGGATTGGCAAAGCCAAGCTAAGACGGTTGGCTTGCTCCGAATGGAACCACCTTGTTGTCCGCGTCGTGACCGATATCGGCGCGGCCGAGATAGGCAACGCCGGCTCGGGCGCACCAATAGGCGACGATTTCTTCCGCGCTGTGGCCGAACGGACGGTCGTTTTCCGGCACGTCGGTGATGCGGCCGAGTTTTATGCCCGCCGCGTGGCGTAATTTAGGGCTCGACAGGATCGCAAACATCGCCCGGTCGATGCTGTATAAATATTCCGACACGTCTTCCAGAAGGACGACATGGCCGGAAAGGTCCGGCGCCCAGTCTGCGGCGATGAGATGGCTAAGGACAGTAATGTTGAACGCGACGGTTTTCTCGCCGAATGTTGCCGTCGGCTCCAGCGTGTCAGCAGCGCCGGTGACGAGAAAGTCGAGTGCGCGCGCAATCGCCTGGGCGCCATCCGGCCGGGTAAGGTCGGTCGGCATTGGCCCGTGTACGGGCCTGCCGATCCCGGCCTGATAGAGCCGCGCCAATATCATCCCGGCGTCAGAATAGCCAAGATAGGTTTTCGTGCGCGCCGCGGCGTTGAGCTTTGTGAATAGACCATCATCCAGCCGACAGGCGCCATAACCGCCGCGCGCAAACCACACGGCGTCAAATTTCGGATCGTTCGCAACCTCCAAAAAGGCGGCGCTGCGCGTCGCGTCGTCGCCGGCAAAATGGCCAGCCTCGAAAAAACAGTGCGGATGGAAATGGAGCGCCGCGCGCTCGCCAAACCTCGCGGCCGCAATCGCGCTGGTTTGATTGGCAAGCCCGCGGTCAATCGGCCCGCCGGGGCAGACAAGGGCGATATGTTTTGTTTCTTGGCTCATAATTCAGCTTTTAGCCTAGACTGCATTCACTTTTTATCGAATCGGGAACCCAGTCCAGATCCTTTGGTTGTCGCGTGTTCGAACCCAAAAACCGCCTACACTTTTCGTGAACACGCTCTAGCAAGACGGTGTAAATCAGGCCCTAACTCGATTGATGACGCACTATAAACAAAATCACCCTATAGCGGTTGCCTGATGGCGGACACAAAAGACTATTTCTTCTGCGGCATTGGCGGCTCGGGCATGTTGCCCTTGGCGATGATTGTGAGTGCGCGCGGCGACCATGTGGAGGGCTCTGACCGGGCGCTGGATCAGGGCCGGACGGCTGCGAAGTTCGATTATTTGCGGTCGCTTGGCGTCGCGCTCCACGCCCAGGACGGAACCGGCCTGACCCGGCCGGGCCAAATTCTGGTGGCTTCTGCGGCGGTTGAAGACACCGTGCCCGATATTGTGGCGGGAAATGCAATTGGCGCTGTGCGGCTCACCCGCGCGAACCTGTTGGCGCAGCTGTTCAACCAGTCTGCCTGTCCCATTGGCGTCGCTGGCACCAGCGGCAAATCAACGACGACGGCGATGATTGGCTGGATTCTTTACCATGCTGGCAAAGACCCGACGGTGATGAACGGTGCGGTGATGAAAAACTTTGTCCGCGACGATGCGCTGTTCGCCAGCGCGCTAGTTGGCGCCGGCGCGGCGTTTGTCAGCGAGGTTGACGAAAGCGACGGCTCGATTGCAGCGTTTAATCCGAAGATTGCGGTGCTGAACAATATCGCTCTTGACCATAAAACCATGGCTGAGTTACGCGCGCTGTTTGGCGGCTTCGTAGACCGGGCGCAGACCGCTATATTGAATTTGGACAATGAAGAAACAGCGCGCATTGCCGCGCTTGGTGAAACAAAATGCGTCACCTATAGTCTTGAGGCTGGCAAAGGTGATTTGGGCGCGCACAACATCTGCCCGGAGCCATTCGGCGTTTCGTTTGATGTCGTGGGACGCGATGAAAATCTATCGGCGCCCGTGGCGCTGAAAATGCCTGGCCGCCACAATGTTTCCAATGCTCTGGCGGCCATCGCCGCCGCTACCGCCTGTGGCGTTGCAGTCTCGGATGCGGCGCAGGCGCTCGGCAAATTTGAGGGCGTCAAGCGTCGGCTTGAATTTGTCGGTGAGGGCGGCGGCGTGACTGTCGTCGACGATTTTGCCCATAATCCCGACAAGATCACCGCGAGCCTTAAAGCCTTGCACGAATTTCCCGGGCGCTTGCTGGTGATGTTTCAACCGCATGGGTTCGGCCCGCTTAACAAGATGAAAGATGAATTCATCGCCTGTTTTGCCGATAATCTGAGCCCGGACGATATTTTGATAATGCCGCAGCCGGTCTATTATGGCGGCAGCGTCGATCGCTCGGTATCTAGTGCTGATATCGCGCAAGGCGTCGCGGTTGCGGGTGGCAATGCAGAAGCGTTGCCGGACCGGGGCGCTTGCGGCGCAAGACTGCTTGAATGCGCACGGTCCGGAGACCGGATTATCATCATGGGTGCGCGCGATGATACGCTGTCGATATTTGCCGCTGGGCTGGTTGAAAAGCTTCGCCCTTAGCGAAAGAATTCCCTTTCTTCGCCAGCCTCGACGAACTTTATGTCCCGCAAGACAACGCCGGCTTTTGTGAGCGCGGTGACCCACTCGGCCATATGTGGTTGGGTGAAATGTTTTTCGAGCGCTGCCCAACTCTCCCAATATTCAACCACCACAATGGCGTCGGGGTCGAGCACATCGACGCCATAGGAGTAATCGATACAGCCGTCTTCTTTGCGTGTCTCGGTGATGGTCGCTTGCATTATGTCGTGCAACCCAATAATCGCGCCGGGCTTAAATTTGGCTTTTCCTGAAACGATGATCATGCCAGTACTCCTGTTGTTGCTTGCGTTGATTTTTGTGCATGTAACGGCTTGCACGCGGCGGCGTCGAGGAGAATATGCAGTATGGGTCGGAAACCATGACGGATTTGCACAATTGGAAGCTATGCGCGCCGCCCGCTTTGTCAAGCGTCCGCGGCGCCTTCGTGCAGGTTGACGCCTTCTCGCCGGACCGTGATCGCGACGCGTTGTTCGCTGCGATTGGCGGCGCCAGCAACAATGCTCTGTGGCGATATATTCCGTTTGGGCCTTGCGCATCCGCCGTTGAGCTGGCTGATGCCATAGTATACGTGGCCGATGTTCAAAACTGGCGCACGCATATTATCCGTGCGGCCGAAACAGAGGAGGTTTTGGGCATGGCGAGTTATATGCGCATCCGCCCTGAGGCGGGGTCGGTCGAAATCGGCTGCATTGTTTTTTCAAAACAGCTGCAAAGAACCCCCGCCGCCAGTGAGGCAATGTATTTGATGGCGCGGCATATTTTCGACGATCTCGGCTATCGCCGCTACGAGTGGAAATGCAACGACGATAACGCCGCCTCAAAGTCTGCCGCGGAGCGTTTGGGCTTTAAATTCGAGGGCGTCTTCCGCCAGGATATGGTGGTTAAGGGCGAAAACCGCGACACCGCCTGGTTCTCCATCATCGACAGCGAATGGCTGCAGGTTAAAGCCGGGTTTGAGGCTTGGCTGTCGCCAGATAATTTTGACAGTGAAGGTCGCCAGCGGCGCCCCCTTCGTCAATGTCGGCACAGTGGTTGATCCGAACAGTTGTTTAACATTTCGGCGCAGCTATAACCGCATATGCAACCTAGAACGCCGGAGACGTTTTCATGAACATTCACGAATACCAAGCCAAGCGCCTGTTGAAAGAATATGGCGCGCCGGTCTCCGATGGCCGCGCCGTCTTTAAGGCCAAAGAGGCGGAAGCGGCGGCAAAAGAGCTGCCGGGCCCGGTCTATGTGGTGAAAGCGCAAATCCACGCCGGCGGGCGCGGCAAGGGCAAGTTCAAAGAACAGACTGCCGGCGAGGCTGGCGGCGTGCGGATCGCCAAAACGCCGGAAGAAGCAGCGCAGTTCGCCAAACAGATGCTTGGCGCTACCCTGATCACCAAGCAGACTGGCGCCGCCGGCAAGACAGTCGGGCGGATTTATATTGAAAATGGCGCTGATATCGAGACCGAGCTTTATCTCTCGGCGCTGGTGGACAGAGGGCAAGGGCGCATCGCCTTTATCGCTTCGACCGAAGGCGGGATGAATATCGAAGAGGTCGCTGAGCAAACGCCGGAGAAAATAGTCACCGTCAGTATTGACCCGGTGACCGGATGCATGCCGCACCATTCCCGGCGCATCGCCCAGGCGCTTGGCCTTAAAGGCGCGCCGGCAAAACAATGCGGGCGCCTCATCCCGGCGCTTTATAAGGCGTTCACTGAAAAGGATATGAGCCTTCTGGAAATTAATCCACTGGTGGTCACCAAAGCCGGTGATTTGCTGGTGCTCGACGCCAAAGTCGGGTTCGACCCCAACGCAATGTTCCGTCATCAGAACATATTGGAAATGCGCGACGAAACAGAAGAAGACCCGATGGAGCTGAAAGCTTCCGAATATGATTTGTCTTACGTCAAGCTCGATGGCAATATTGGCTGCATGGTCAATGGCGCGGGCCTCGCCATGGCGACGATGGACATCATCAAGCATTATGGCGCCGAGCCTGCAAACTTCCTCGATGTCGGCGGCGGCGCCACTAAAGAAAAAGTCACTGAAGCCTTCAAAATCATCACCACCGATCCGGGCGTCAAAGGCATCCTCGTCAATATCTTCGGCGGCATCATGCGTTGCGACATCATCGCCGAGGGCATCGTTGCGGCTGTCAAAGAGGTCGGCCTGGAAGACCCGCTAGTGGTCCGCCTGGAGGGCACCAATGTCGATGAGGGCAAGAAAATCCTCGCCAATTCAGGGCTGAAGATCACGACAGCGGATGATTTGGAAGACGCCGCGAAGAAAGTTGTGGCTGCGGTGCAGGGGTGATGGTCGCGCCTGCTGGTGATCAAGGCGCAGTGATGCGGGGGCAATCAAAATGAGCAACGCAACGCTCACTCGACGTCTTATCCACGCTATTGAGGCCGCAGGATTGCACCACGTTCTTGCCTTCTTCGGCACTCACTTTGCTCGGCGCATCACCGGACAAGATGTTGCGCTTTTCTTTGATGAAATATGGGTGCGGAGGATTGGCGATGCTAGCTTTGGAGACAAGGCGCGCTTCAATTATTACATTGATGAATTCAAAATTTGGAATAGCCAGCACAAGACGTGGCTGGAGGACCCGGCTGACTATTGGTTTTTTGCAAACAATGCCGAGCCCGGTGATGTCGTCGTCGATGTGGGCGCCGGATTTGGCAACGATGCGCTGATATTTTCACGCGCTGTAGGCCCTACCGGTAGGGTTGTTGCTATCGAGGCGCATCCGGTTGCCTTTCGAAAGCTTGAAAAGACCTGCAAATGGTCTGGGCTCGATAACGTAACGCCGCTTGGCGTCGCTGTCGGCGACGCCAATGGAATGGTCGAGATTTCCGGCAATGACGATGAGGTCCACAATACGATCGCTGAAGATGTTACCGGGGCTGAAAGTGGCGTGGAGGTTCCCCTAAGGCGATTTGACGACCTCGCCGATGAGCTTGGAATCAAGCATGTGTCATTGTTGAAAATGAATATTGAGGGCGCAGAAACGGCCGCGCTCCAAGGCATGCCGAAGATGTTGGCGAATACGTCGGCTGTGGCTATTTCCTGTCACGACTTTAGGACAGTGCGCGGCGAAAGCGAATATTTTCGGACCAAAGCCGCCGTTGCTGAGATATTGACCAAAGCCGGGTTTCGTCTGCGTAACCGCGACGACGATCCGCGGCCTTACATACGCGATACACTCTATGGATATCGCTCGAAAACAGAGTGACGTTAAAGATGTTATTTTCGCGTGCGCGAGGCTTTGCCTGTGATCGAAAGGGCTAGCGATGAACGCTGAGACGATAAAAAAGCTCAACATCGCTTCAGCCTTCGACCGCATCCCTGAGGCCTGGTCGCCGCATATTGCCGGGCGGGTGAACAATCAGGAAGTGCGGCTTGCAAAAATCAACGGCGCGTTTGAATGGCACCATCATGACGGCGTCGATGAAGCGTTCTTTGTGGTCAAAGGCGGCTTCACTATGCGCTTCAGGGATCGCGATATTGCGATGGGCGAAGGCGATTTCCTGGTTGTGCCCGCCGGTGTTGAGCATATGCCGGTCGCAGAGGAAGAATGCTGGATCATGATGATTGAGGATGCCGGCACGCTGAACACCGGGGAGAACGCCTCGGCGCGGACCAAACGCGACCTGCCCGAGCTTTAAGGCCGACCCCATTGCCTTCAACCGTGCAAGAGTTTGCCGGTTGCTCCGGTCGTCGGGCGCAGTTAAGACCGAGGCTGATCCCGACCCCTCTTGCGGAGCCCCCATGTCCATTCTCATCGACAAGAAAACCAAAGTCATATGCCAGGGCCTGACCGGCGATACCGGCACATTCCACACCGAGCAGGCGATTGCCTATGGCACAAAGATGGTCGGCGGCGTGACCCCCGGCAAGGGCGGCCAGAGCTGGAAGGCTGGCGATGAGGCGCCGGACGCGGCAAAGGGGGCGAGCCTGCCTGTCTTCGATACGGTCGCCGAGGCGCGAGAGAAAACCGGTGCGGATGCTTCTGTGATCTACGTGCCGCCGCCATTTGCGGCAGATGCGATACTGGAGACCATCGCTGCGGAAATTCCGCTGGCGATCTGCATCACCGAGGGCATTCCGGTGCTGGATATGGTCAAGGTGAAGCGCGCCCTTGATGGCTCGATGACACGGCTTGTCGGGCCCAATTGCCCCGGCGTCATCACTCCGGATGAATGTAAAATCGGGATTATGCCGGGCCATATTCACCGCAAAGGCCATGTCGGCGTCATCTCCCGCTCGGGCACCTTAACCTATGAGGCGGTGCATCAGACAACGGTTGCCGGATTGGGGCAATCGACCTGTGTCGGGATTGGCGGCGATCCGGTGAAGGGGACGGACTTTATTGAGGTGCTGGATATGTTCCTCCATGACGAGGATACCCATTCGATCATCATGATTGGCGAGATTGGCGGCTCTGCGGAGGCGGATGCGGCCAAGTTCCTCAAAGCCCATAAGATCAAAAAACCCACGGTCGGCTTCATCGCCGGTGTCACCGCGCCGCCTGGACGGCGGATGGGCCATGCCGGGGCGCTGGTTTCTGGAGCGGAAGACACCGCCGAGGCGAAAATCGAGGCGATGAAATCCGCCGGCATAGCGGTTTCGCCGACCCCGGGCGCCATGGGCCGGACGTTGTTAGAAATTCTTAAAAAATAAACCTCTCGATGGTTAATGTTACGTGTTTAGTCATTGAATCGTCCGGGAGTTGGCGTATTTAGAAAAGCCAACGAGCGAACGACGAAAGAGTTGGAACGCGTGATGGCAAAAGATGGAGCGGCGCCGCAAGACAGCAGGAGCGCCCCCGAACGATCCGTATTATCCGGGTCCAACACCCAATATCTGGAGGCGCTTTATGCGCGCTTCGCTAAGGATCCGGCCTCGCTAAGCCCCGAATGGCGCGATTTCTTCGAGCGCGAAGGCGACCGCCCGAACGGGAGCCAGCAAGCCGACGGTCCGAGCTGGGCCCGCAGAGACTGGCCGCCGACCCCGAATGGCGAATTAACGGCGGCGATGGACGGCAATTGGGGTGATGCGGAACAAATCCTGAAAGCCAAGATTGAAGCGCGCGCGCCGGCCGCGTCAACGCAAGAAGATGTGCGCCAGGCGACCAAGGATTCGCTGCGCGCGCTGATGTTGATCCGCGCCTATCGCATCCGCGGCCATTTGATCGCCGACCTTGACCCGCTCGGCCTGCAAAAAAAGGAAATCCACCCGGAACTGGACCCGGCGACGCTGGGCTTTACCGAGGCCGATATGGAGCGGCCGATCTTCATCGACCATGTGCTGGGTCTTGAGACTGCAAACTTGCGTCAGATCATGGCGATCTTGAAGCGGACCTATTGCGGGACCTTCGCCGTTGAGTTCATGCACATTACCAATCCGGAGCAAAAGGCGTGGATACAGCATCGCATTGAAGGTCCGGACAAGGACATTTCCTTCACGCCAGAAGGTAAAAAGGCGATCTTGAACAAGCTGATCGAGGCGGAGGGTTTTGAGAATTTTCTCAACGCCAAATATACCGGCACCAAGCGTTTTGGTCTTGACGGCGCCGAAGCGCTGGCGCCGGCGCTGGAACAGATCATCAAACGCGGCGGCGCGCTTGGGGTTAAAGAGATCATTATCGGCATGCCGCATCGCGGCCGGTTAAATCTTCTGGCTGCGGTGATGGGCAAACCCTACCACCATATATTCCATGAGTTTCAGGGCGGGTCGGTGACGCCGGACGATATTGGCGGATCGGGGGACGTTAAATATCATCTTGGCGCCTCGTCGGACCGCGAGTTTGACAACAATCGCGTGCACCTGTCGTTGACCGCCAACCCTTCGCATCTGGAAGCGGTGAACCCGGTGGTGCTCGGCAAGGCGCGCTCCAAACAGGACCGCATTGAGCCGCCCGATCTGGATGCGCCGCGCACCCATGTGTTGCCATTGTTGTTGCATGGCGACGCAGCTTTTGCCGGCCAGGGTATTGTCGCGGAATGTTTCGGGCTCTCCGGGCTGCGCGGCTACAACACCGGCGGCACCATTCACTTTATTGTCAATAATCAAATCGGCTTTACCACCAGCCCGCAGTTTTCCCGCTCCTCGCCCTATCCGTCCGACGTTGCAAAAATGGTCGAGGCGCCGATTTTTCACGCCAATGGCGACGATCCCGAAGCGGTGGTTTACGCTGCTAAAATCGCCGCCGAGTTTCGACAAAAATTTGGCGCCGATGCGGTCATCGACATGTTTTGCTATCGCCGTTTTGGCCACAATGAAGGCGATGAGCCGAGCTTTACACAGCCGCGCATGTATAAAAAAATTCGCGCGCTGGCGACCACCAGAGAAATCTACGCCGGGAGGCTTGAAGAGCAAGGCGTCATCGCCAAAGGCGACGGCGAAGTTCAGCGCGAGCGGTTCCGCAAATTTTTGGGCGAAGAATTTGACAGCGCCGAAGCGTTTAAACCCAACAAAGCCGATTGGCTTGATGGACAGTGGTCGGGATTTGTCCAGCCGATCAACGATGACCGGCGCGGCGACACGGCGGTCGCTATGGATGACCTCAACACCATTGGCGCGGCGCTGACGCACTATCCGGAAAACTTCAAAATCCACAAAACCCTGGCGCGCATTATTGACCATAAGCGCAAAGCCCTCGAACAGGGCGCCGGTATAGACTGGGCGACTGCCGAGGCGCTGGCTTTTGGCTCGCTATTGCAGGACGGTTTCGGCGTCAGGCTGTCGGGGCAGGATTCGCGCCGCGGCACGTTCTCTCAACGCCATGCAGTGTTCATCGATCAGGAAACCGAAACCACCTATACCCCGCTGCGCCATCTCGAAAACGCCAATGCAACGTTCGAGGTTCATGATTCCAACCTGTCGGAATTTGCGGTGATGGGTTTTGAATATGGGTATTCTCTCGCCAATCCAAAATTCCTGGTCATGTGGGAAGGCCAGTTTGGCGATTTCGTCAACGGCGCGCAGATTATCATCGATCAGTTTTTATCTTCCGGCGAACGCAAATGGTTGCGCATGTGCGGCCTCGTCCTGTTATTGCCGCATGGCTATGAAGGCCAGGGCCCGGAACATTCCTCGGCCAGGCTAGAACGGTTTTTGCAGCTCTGCGCGCAAGACAATATGCAAGTCGCCAATTGCACTACGCCAGCAAACTATTTCCACATTCTTCGCCGGCAAATGCGGCGGAATTTCAGGAAGCCGCTGATATTGATGACGCCGAAATCGCTCTTGCGTCACAAAAAATGCATCTCCACGCTGGATGAAATGGGGCCCGGTTCGTCGTTTCACCGGGTGCTGTGGGATGACGCCGAATCCAAGCCCGGCTCGACGGTCAAGCTCGTCTCGGACGCTAAAATCAAGCGCGTTGTTTTGTGCTCGGGCAAAGTTTATTTCGATCTTTTGGAAGATCGTGAAAAGCGTGGGCTAGACAATATCTATCTGATGCGCGTTGAACAGTTTTATCCGTTCCCGGCGCATTCCTTGATTAAAGAACTGCAGCGCTTCAAAGACGCCGAAATCGTGTGGTGTCAGGAAGAGCCTAAAAATATGGGCTCGTGGTTCTTTATGGAGCCAAACCTGGAATGGACGCTTGATCAGATCGGCGCCAAACACAAACGCGCCCGCTATGCCGGCCGGCCGGCTTCCGCATCGCCCGCCACCGGCCTGATGAGCCGGCACAAGAAAGAACTGGACGCCTTTTTGGACGACGCGCTCGCGATGTAGCGGCGTCCTTCGCAACGGAGAATATCATGTCGACCGAAATCCGCGTTCCCGCCTTGGGAGAATCTG
>JAJFGE010000107.1 GCA_021776295.1 Hyphococcus sp. | reverse complement strand
GCGCAAAGGCAAAAATGCATATCGCCGATAACGAAATCCATCTACGCCCCCGCCTTTAGCGTTTCGCCGGCGCGCGCGGCATTGGTAAAGCCGGCCATGGCGAGGAGAATGGCGAAAGCAGGCACTAGAGATTTCAAAAGGTATACGCCCTGAATGCCGGACGTCTCCGTCGAGCCCTCCGTAACGCTCCACGACGCACCGACATAGGGCGAAGCGGTCCACAGAAGGAGCAGACAAACCGGAAACAACAGAAAATAGGTTCCGAGGAAATCAACCAGCGCTTTGCGCTTCGGCGCGGCGTCGCGGTAAAAAATATCGACGCGGACATGGTCGTCGGTGAGCAGCGCATAGCCGCCGGCGAGCAGGAAGACGGCGCCGTGCATATAGGTGATGGATTCCTGCATGAAGATGGAGTTGACGCCAAACACGTAGCGCAAAACGACAATACCGAACTGCACCCCGGCCATCACCAAGATAAGCCACATCACGATCCGGCCAGTCCGGCGCACGAAGCCGTCGAGCAGCGGTGACAGCAATGCAATGGCGCGGGCCGGGCCTCCGGCGAAGAATATAACGCCGCCGAGCACTGCCACGATTGCTGAAAACACAAGCAGTGTTTGCGTTGGCGGTGTTATGCGCAAAGCCGGCGCCAATGCGGCAAAGGTAAGGCCCGCAGCAACGATAGCGGCGACAACCACAAACCATATAGCGGTGGAGCGCCCGCGCTCGCTCGCCATCAGCGCCGCCGCTGGCAGAAACATCAGGGGAAAGACGACGCCCGCCGCCGCCCAGTTTAATATGTCGCCAACAAGGGTTAGCATGGTTCCAGAACTTCTAAGGCTGACGGGATGATCCGTTGATTGCCCCCTTCGACCGCTTCGCGGCCACATCCCCCGCAAGCGGGGGAAGAAAAAGCTTGCGACAAACTGTAACTTAATTCCTCCCCCGCTTGCGGGGGAGGTGTCCCGAAGGGACGGAGGGGGCGAGCTAATCGATAAGCCCGGCCATCGGCTTCCCTTGCGTTAAAGAAATAAATCACAGATCCCATAAGCGAATTGGTCAAAACTCATACATTTCACGTCGCACCTGCATGAAGGCTTCGTCGGAAATTCCGCTCCAGGCTTGTGAGCGTTCGAGCGAGACTTTGTAACTTTCAAACACCCGCGCGGAAATGTCGTCATGGGCGGCGGTCTCTTCCAATACAGCTTTTGTCTCGCGCGCGAGTGCCGCCAGCACATCATCGGGCAGGCGGCGCAGCTCAACCCCGTGTTCGTTGATCAATTGGTCGAGCGCGGTGGCGTTGTGGTGAATATATTCGGCAATCGAAAGATAGTTGGCGCGCTGGCAGGCGCCTTGAATGATCGATTGCTCCTGTGCATTCATCCCCTCCCAGACACCGAGATTTACGCCGACGCCAAGCTGGGCGCCGGGCTCGTGAATGCCGGGCCAGTAATAATATTTCGCCTGGTCGTAAAACCCGAAAGCCAGGTCGTTCCACGGGCCGACCCATTCGGTGCCGTCAATCGCGCCCGATTGCAGCGCCTGATAAATCTCGCCGCCCGGCAGCGCCACCGCCGATGCGCCGATGCGCCTTAAAGCCTCGCCGCCAAGGCCGGGCATGCGAATTTTCATACCGCGCAAATCTTCGAGCGAATTGATTTCGCGTTTATACCAGCCGGCGAGCTGGTGGCCGGTATTGCCGGCGGCGAAGGGTTTGATGTTAAACTTCGCAGACAGCTCATCCCAAAGCTGCTGGCCGCCGCCAAACTCTGTCCACGCGGAAATTTCATTGGCGGTCATGCCGAACGGAACGGCGGTAAAAAAAGCAAAGGCCGGTGATTTACCGACCCAGTAATATTCAGCGCCGTGATAAAGATCGGCCGCGCCGCTTGCGACCGCATCGAAACTTTCAAACGCGCCGACCAGCTCGCCGGCGGCAAACACTTTAACGCGCATGGCGCCGCCGGACATGTCGGTGATGAACTGGGCTGTGCGTTCGGCCATGGTTCCAAGGCCCGGAAAATCCTTCGGCCAGGTGGTCACCATTTTTAACTCGCGCGAGCGAACCGTTCCGCCAATGTCTTCCAGCCCGGCGGGAACGCCGCATTCGCAGCCCGCAGCAAGTCCGGCCATGCCGCCCGCAAGAAGATGACGTCTCTTGATCATGAACCTGTCCTGAGTTGGCCGATGAGTGAATTTGTCTTGATTCGACGGCGGTGATTTGCCCTCAGGCATAGCCGATTGTCGGCGTTGCATAAAGCTATCCGCATCGAGCGATGAAGAGGAATCGCTCAAGGTTCTAGCAAAAATGATATTTGCTGGTTTTCAGAGCCGTAATTTAAGGGGCCAGTATTTAAGGGGTCTGGCGGTCCATGCGGACCCAGCCGGTGGCGGCCAGCTTTTCCAGCGGCTGGAAGTCGGTCTTGTAGTCCATCTTCGGCGAGCCTTCGACCCAATAGCCGAGATAGACGTAAGGCAGGTCAAATTCGCGGGCGAGCGAGATATGATCGAGGATCATAAACCGCCCAAGGCTGCGCGCAGCTTCGTCCGGCTCAAAGAAACTATAGACCATCGAAAGCCCGTCGGTGAGCTTGTCGGTCAGCGCCGTTGCGATCAGCCTGTCATCGCCAGTAGTTTTGTCGCGCAGGCGATATTCAACCACCATCGTGTCGACCGCGGTTTCCTCAACCATCGACGCATAGTCGAGCACCGTCATGTCGGCCATGCCGCCATCATCGTGACGCTCGTCGAGATAACCGCGCAGCACCGAGAACTGCTCGCCGGTGGCGCGCGGTTCTTTCACGCGGCGGATGAGATCGGCGTTGCGGGTGAGGATGCGTTTGCGCGATTTCGACATTTTGAAATCGCTGGCGACGACCCGGACCGGCACGCAGGCGCTGCATCCCTCGCAGGCCGGCAGGTAGATGATGTTCTGCGAGCGGCGAAACCCACGCCGCGTCAACAGCGCATTGGTCGATGACGCCCCGGCGCCGCTGAGATAGGAAAACACCTTGCGTTCGCGCTTGCCCGTTAGATATGGGCAAGTCGCCGGCGCGGTGACATAAAACTCACCGCCCTCAAGACCGAAACGCCTGGCAAAATCTTCGTTACTCATAACTCATGACCCTAACCCATGAATCTTAGCGGGCGATTAGCATGACGGCAATGAATCGGTTCTTTTTTGGTGTCAAACCAGACCGAAGTAAAATGGCGCAACCGCTGTATAGACCAACCAGATAAGGATGATCAGCGGCCCGCCAACCTTCATAAAGTCGCTAAATTTGTAATGACCCGGCGTCATCACCAGGAGATTGGTCTGATAGGCGACGGGTGTGGCAAAAGAGCAATTGGAGCCGAATATTACTGTCAGGACCAATATATGCTCGTCAATACCGACCAGACGCGCAGCGCTCACCGCAATCGGCGTGAACAGAACTGCGGTGGCGTTATTGGACAGAACATTGGTGAGGGCGGCGCAGAGAATAAAGAAGGCAGAGATCAGGACGGTCGGTCCGAACTGGCCGGCGGTGACCGCGAGGCCTTCGCCGATCAGCGCCGCCCCGCCAGTACGTTCCAGCGCCGCGCCCATGGCGAGTGAGGCGCCGATCAGGAGGTATATCCGCCGGTCAATCGCGCGCGCGGCCTGGCGCACATTGAGGCAACCGGTGGCGACCATGGCGGTGGCGCCGGCGATGGCGGAAATTGCAATTGGCGCAAGGCCTGATGCGGTTGCGACGACCACGCAGGCGAAAATGAGGGCGGCGATGCGTGCATTGCGCTGATCCGGCAGGCCTTGCATCGACCATTCAAGCATCAAGATGTCGCGGTCCGAGCGCAGATTGCGTATGTCGTTGATGTCGCCGAGGATCAATAAAACATCGCCGGCTTCAAGTCGGATTGTATTCATCTGTGTACGGATCATTCGGCTGCGCCGCTCAATGCCGACAATGACGCAATCGGTCTGCGCGTGAAAGCCGATCTGGACAATCGATCGCCCGATCAGGCGCGAGCCCGGGGCGACAATCGCCTCGATCATCGTCAATTGGGTCGAGCGCTGGACCGAGCCGTCTTCTTCGTCAGCAATAGAGGTCTCGGCCATCAGGCCTTCGAGCATATCCGGGTTGGATTTGAGCAGTGAGGTCAGCGCCGGCCGGGTCGCGGCGACGATAACCATATCGCCGGTCTTAAAGGCGAAATCGTCAAACGGCGGCAGGATCGCTTTTTTGCGGCGCTGAACCATGCGCACCGTAATGTTCGGCAATTCAACAAACAGGCCCGCGACCGGGCGTTTGCCGACCAGCGGGTGGCCGCGGGTAATTTCGATCTGCGCGATAAAATGTTTTCCCTCGCGCTCATTAACTGCCGGTTGGTTTGGGTTACTGCGGAGCGGCATCAGCCAGCGTCCGACGGTCAACAGATAGATGATGCCGACGCCGGCAAGAATGAGACCCATCGGCGTCAGTTCAAAAAATCCGATCTCGCCGCCGGTGGTGGCGCGGTAAGATTGCAGCGCCAGAAGGTTGGTGGACGAGCCGATGACTGTGGTCATGCCGCCGAAAATTGACAGAAAAGAAAGCGGCATCATAAACCGGGCGACCGGCGTTTTGCTCTGCTGGGCGAGGGCGGCCATGAT
>JAJFGE010000106.1 GCA_021776295.1 Hyphococcus sp. | reverse complement strand
GGTGATCTTGATCAATCACGGGCAAGACGATTTCACCATCAATCGCGGCGACCGCATCGGCCAGATGGTCATCGCCCCGGTGTGGCAAGCGCGTTTTGAAGAGGTCGATGCGCTCGACGAGACCAAGCGCGGCTTCGGCGGATTTGGGTCCACTGGGGTTTAGTGGATACGCGAAAGGTAGACACGTCGTCATCCCGGATGCATTGTAGCACGCGCGCGCGAAGGCGCGCAATTTATGATTCGACCGCCTTCGCGGTCGGGGTGATGCAATGCTGGTCCGGGATCTTTTTCAGCGGGGCCGAGCTTGCCGGGAGCGATCCGCCCCGACTATCATCGAGGCCTGCAAAGCGTCACTTCGCGACGCATTGCGCACGGGATGACGCCGGCGCTGTGCGGGTCTAAGCTGCGGCTATGAACGAAGAACAACGCACCCGCTACGCCCGCCACATCCTCCTCAAGGAAGTCGGCGGCCAGGGCCAGCAGCAGCTTCTGGCCTCGCGCGTGCTGGTGGCTGGCGCCGGCGGGCTTGGCAGTCCGTTGATCCAATATCTCGCCGCCGCCGGGGTTGGAGCCATTGGCGTTGCCGATGATGATGCGGTTGCCTTGTCGAACCTCCAGCGTCAGACCATTCACGGTACGGAAGATATCGGACGCGCCAAGACCGCAAGCGCGGCTGATTTCGCCCGCCGGCTCAATCCCGGCGTTCGGATCGTCCCTCATGAGCTGCGCATCACCGATGACAATGCCGCCGACATTATTGCCTCTTATGATCTCGTCGCCGAGGGCGTTGATAATTTCCAGACCCGCTACGTGCTGAACCGCGCTTGCATGACCGCGAAAAAGCCGCTGGTCTCCGCCGCTGTCGGGCGGTTTGAAGGTCAGCTGGCGACATTCAAACCGTATGAAGCCCCCGGCGTCCTGCCATGTTACCGCTGCCTGGTGCGCGAAGAACCGCCGCGCGACGCCCAGGTCAATTGCACTGAGGAAGGCGTTCTCGGCGCCGTCACCGGCGTCATGGGAACGCTCGCCGCCATGGAAGTGCTCAAGGAATTGTTATCCCTCGGCGACAGCCTTGCCGGGCGCTTGCTGTTATATGACGGGCTGGCGGCGACGTTTCGCAATGTCGCGCTGCCGGCCGACCCCGCCTGCCCTGATTGTGGCGCGCAAAATCTGGAGAGCTGATCTTGTCGGTGTCCTTAAAAGTCCTTGCCGCCGCCGCGCTGATTGCCGCCGCCGGTTGCGCCTCGGTGTTGGCGCCGGCGTTAAAGCCCAATGTCAGCACTGAAGCGACGGCCCTGCGCGATGGCGCTTATGCGCTCGACAAAGACCACGCCGCTTTGTTGTTCGGCATCGACCATCTTGGGTTTTCAACGTTCACCGGCCGGTTTGAGCGCTTCGATGTCAGTCTTGATTTCGATACGGATAATCCGCAAGCCGCGCGCATTGAAGCCGTCATCGACATGACCAGCCTCGATATCGCCAATGACGAATTTGCCGCGACATTGATGGGCCCGGACTGGTTTGACGCCGGCGCCTACCCTGAAGCGAGCTTCCGCTCCACCGCGATCACCCTTACCGGCGACAATAAAGGCGAGATGACCGGCGATTTAACGCTGCACGGCGTGACCGCGCCGGCGACATTTGCGGTGACGTTTAACGGCGGCGGCAGAGACCGGTTGCGCGGCGCCTATATTGTCGGTTTTTCCGCGCGCGCCATGATTGACCGGACCGCGTTTGGCGTCAGCCGGTTTAGCGGGCTGATTACCGATGCGGTGGAAATTACCATTGAGGCGGAGTTTATTCAGAAATAAGGCGGGTATTGCGATAGAGTACATCCGGTTTAGTGTGCATCGTTAAGCATAAACAATATTTATGCGGCGCGAGACGTTTTGGATTTCTGCTGCGCGGTTTGTACAGGCTCGTTCACACCAGTGATCAGCCGCACTCCCCGTTGCCACGTTAAATAGGACCATAACCAGCTAAGCCCGATGGTTATTCGGTTTCGAAATCCGACAAGAAAATAAATGTGCGCAAAGCTCCATAAAAGCCATCCCGGAAATCCGCTGAACCTGAAGCCGTTAATATCTGCGATCGCTTTGTCGCGTCCGATTGTCGCCATAGATCCATGATCATGATAACGAAAAGCGCGGCGCTTCTCACCATTTCGGTCGGCGAGAATGCTTTGCGCTACGTGCTTTCCCATCTGTTTGGCGACGGGCGCAACGCCGGGAAGCGGCTGTGTTTCACTCTTGGCTGTGAAAGACGCAGTATCGCCGATAGCGAAAATATGGGGATGGCCGGGCACAGACAAATCGTCCTTGACTATGATCCTGCCCGTCTTGTCTGTATCGGCAGCCAGCCATTTGCCTGCAGGCGACGCCTCAACGCCTGCAGCCCAGATAACCGTGCGGGCGGCAATATTGCGACCGCCGATATCGACACCGCCTGCATCCACATGATCGACGCGAGCGTTAAGTGCAATCTCCACGCCGAGATCTTCAAGATGTTTATGCGCCCTCGTCGACAATTTCCCGTTGAAGCGTGAAAGTACACGCGAGCCAGCGTCGGCAAGTATAATCCGCGCACTGTCGGGTTTGATATGTCGAAAATCAAAAACCAGAGAGCGGCGCGCTAGTTCGGCGATTGCCCCGGCGAGTTCAGCGCCGGTAGGTCCGGCGCCAACGATGATAAATGTCAACCACGCTTTGCGCTTTTCTGGATCGTTTTCCATCTCGGCTTTTTCAAAGGCTGTCAAAATACGGCGACGTAATTCAAACGCGTCATCAATAGTCTTAAGCCCCGGTGCGTCGCTGGCCCATTCGTTCTTACCAAAATAGCTGTGGCGCGCACCTGTCGCGAGAATGAGATAATCATACGAAAGCCGCCGCGCGCCTTTGGTTCCTATGGTTCTGGTTTTTGTGTCTACGTTTTCGACGGTGTCCATGAAAACGGTCACGTTTTTGGCGTCACGGACGACATGTCGGATTGGGGATGCGATTTCCGCTGGTGTTAGCGCTGCAGTCGCCACTTGGTAAAGCAATGGCTGGAAGAGGTGATAATTGTGCCGATCGATCAACGTAACATCGACCTCGGTGTTGGCTAGCGTCTTGGCGGTCTGAAGACCGCCAAACCCGGCGCCGACAATTACGACTTGCCGGTGTGTTTTGTCACCTGCGTTGTCTTGCCTGTTTTGCAATCGGCGCCCCTTTGCGAATGTCTATTCGTGTAGTTGTCCAATGAGAAAATGTTTGTGCGCTTCATAATGACCCCCCAGCTCCTAATCACAAATCGTAATCGCGTGAGTGAAATTGGCGTCTTACTCACGAGGTGGTGAATTCTGTTAATTGAAAACCTTGGCTACCGGTTGTGGTTGGCTCCAGGGTTCATGGTGCAGACATGTCCGCACCACAAGCGTCGTCGTCACGGACGACATCAAACTTTAGAACACCGGGCGATTCCTCTTAATTGCCCGGTGTTCTAGTATATTGAAAAGTACACAGACAAACCTATCGGGCGCCGCGCTAATCGTTGAGTGTAATCACCACAACGCTGCCGGGCTCGACGGTGACTTTGGCTTCGTCAAAACGCGGCTTGCGCAGTTTGGCTTTGGCGCCGTTTGAAAACGCCACCGGCTCTTTCGGACGGCCAAGGAATTTGCCGCGGTTGAGTTTACCGTCGCCATTGAGGTCGAGATAAACCGCAAAGGCGTATTCACCCGCCTCCAGCCCGGCCAAGGGCAACACCGCCAACCCGCGCGCATCGACCGGCGCCTGGTGCTTGGCTCTCGCGTTTTCTAAAAACGCCTCTTTGCTGTCATAGACCGCGAGGCGGACGGCCTTGCCGGGAACAACATCAAAAGTAGTTTGGACTGCCGCCACGGGGATCACCGGGTCGGCATAGACCGAGAACAGATTGACGACTGGGCCAGCGGCGATGTCGCCTGTGACGGTGTCACCTGCGACGGTGTCGCCCGCAATAGTATCGCTGGCGGAGATTTCGACTGGGGTCATATCTGCCGCCGCCATGTCTGCCGAACCGGCATGCGCGGAGCCAAACCCGGCCAGTAAAACCCCTGTCCCCAGCAAACCACGCACTTTACACAAATCCCAACGACTGACAGCTTAATAACAAAGAGCGAGCGCTCCGGTGAGCTGATAAGATGCGCTTAGAAGCTTGTGATACAACTAAAATCGGCGCCTGCTCACGATGTTGCGATGGGATGTTACCGCGAAGCCACGCCGGCGCTTATGAATCCGGCAATTTTTGGCGCGCCGCGGATATATCCGACCTCGATCTTATCGATCTGGAAACCTGCATTGCCAATGAGTAAATCCGGCTGGCGGTTAAGATTGCAGCCGCCGGCGCAGGCCCCCCATACCCCGTTCAGGCGATCTTGCCAGGCGCGCACACGCCTGTCGGGCGCCGCGCCATGTTCCAGAAACACCAGCCTGCCGCTGGGTTTTAGGACCCGGCGCATCCCCATCAGCGCTTTTTCGACGCCGGGAATGGTGCACAGGGAGAAGGTTGCCAGCACCGTATCGACGCTTTCATCGGCAAGCGGAATGTCCTCGCCCGGCAGATCGAGCCATTCAACCGTGAACGGGAGGCCATTGAGGCGTTTGGCGCCGAGTTTGCGCCAGATCGCATTCGGCTCCAGCGCATAAAGATGGCTGATCTTGCCCGGGTCATAGAACGGCGCATTGTGGCCGGAGCCAAAGCCAATTTCGAGCACGCTTCCGCGCGCCTCGGGAACAATTTTTGCCCGCTCCCTTGAGATCGCTTTCATGCCGCAAGCAGCAGACGCCAGCCTCGGCTCGATATGATCTGAATAAAATCCCATGGGGTCTTTCGCGTAACTCTAATCCGTGTTCGGCGCCCGCCCCTGGCCCAGCCCCAAGATCACCCGGTCGGGCGGCTTATGGCCGTCGGCGAACATCTTGATGTTGATGATTACCCGTTCGCCCATTTCAATCCGGCTTTCCACCGTCGCCGACGCCATATGCGGCAGCAACACGACATTGGGCGCGGCAAGAAGCTTCTCATTCGGTTTGCCATGTTCAAACACATCAAGCCCGGCGCCGGCGATGCGGCCTGCGGTGATGAGGTCGGCCAGCGCCGCCTCATCGACGATTTCACCGCGTGAGACATTGACCACATAAGCGTGCGGCTGGAGCAGTTC
>JAJFGE010000105.1 GCA_021776295.1 Hyphococcus sp. | reverse complement strand
CCAGAAAGTCCTCGACCCGCTCGGCGTTGCGGTAGTGATTGAAGCCTCGCATGCTTGCATGACCGCGCGCGGCGTTAAAACCCCGGGCGTTTCTATGACCACAAGCCGGATGATGGGCATCTTCCGGGAAGATGAAAAAGCGCGCCAGGAAGTTATCCGCCTGATCGGCGCGATCTGAACGGACTGGTAATTTAAGGAATACGAAATGGCCTACGAATGCATCCTTATCGAATCTGACGGTGGCGTTGGCATTATCACGCTGTACCGCCCCGATGCGCTCAACGCGTTTAACAAGCAGCTGATGGATGAGGTGACCGACGCGGTTCTCAAATTGGAGGCGGATGACACGATCGGTTGTCTGGTGATTACCGGATCGGAAAAAGCCTTCGCCGCCGGCGCCGATATCAAGGAGATGGTCGGCAAGAATTATATGGATGTCTTCAAGGAAGACTTCATCACCGCAAACTGGGAAGAGGCGAGCCGGGCGCGCAAGCCGGTGATTGCGGCGGTCGGCGGTTATGCGCTTGGCGGCGGCTGCGAGCTGGCGCTGATGTGCGACTTTATTATCGCCGCCGACAACGCCAAATTCGGTCAGCCGGAAATTTCCATCGGCGCCATGCCCGGCGCCGGCGGCACCCAGCGGCTCGCCCGTTTCATTGGCAAGTCAAAGGCGATGGAGATGTGCCTGACTGGCCGTATGATGGACGCCGAAGAAGCCGAACGCTGCGGCATGGTCAGCCGCATCGTGCCCAAGGGCGAATTGCGCGACGAGGCGATCCGCGTCGCCAAACAGATCGCCGGGTTCTCGCGGCCGATCACTATGCTGATCAAGGAATCGGTCGACCGCGCGTTCGAGACCACGCTCTCAGAGGGCGTACGGTTTGAACGCCGGGTGTTCCATTCCGTGTTTGCGACCGAGGATCAAAAAGAGGGCATGGCCGCCTTCATTGAGAAGCGCAAACCGTCCTTCAAGAACCGTTGAGCTTTTGCCGGGTGAGCCGGTGCGTACGACCATACGGAAGGATACAAAATGGGTCTGAAAGTAAGCACGATTTCACGCTTACCACTTGACACAGATCGCGATTATTTTGTGTATTTTCTGGATTATGGTTGGGAGGAACCATTCTCTCAAGCGCTGCATGCAAATTTTGACGCATTTGCAGGTGGACTAGCGGGCCATAAAGGGATCGTTATTGCGGGGCTACATCGTCAAGAGTTTGCTGATGAAGTGTTAAGCTGGCATTCGCTAAATGGTGAACCAGCCGAACAATTGTTGCCTGCAATTCTCATATCTGGGTGCCACCCCGAAGAGTTCCAAGTAAACCCTCATTCGGACCCTTCATGGAAGCGCGATCACGAGGGGATCCGTAGGCATGACGGTGCTTTGCTTATTCCATTACGTGAGATTTGTGCAACGCCGGATGATGTGGTGCCGGTAATCACTTCTGTTCTGCGCTCCATACAACAAGGAATTAAAGTCGAAAATTTTCAAATTGCCCGAAGAATGAATGATGCTGTACACACCGCTGATATGTTCATTCTTCAACCAAATGTTGGAGGGCTAGGTCTCGATCTGAGAGAGGTTTGGAAAATTTGTAAGCCCTATTTCAGCAAGAGGCGACCTGAAAATGGTGACTGAGCCAGCATTAGTCGCGGACGTATGCGACATAGGCCAAACGGCTTAAATATGGACAACCTCGTTCTCGCCTTTGCAATTATCGGCGTTCTCGGCATTGGCGCGCAGTGGCTTGCCTGGCGGTTTAACTTGCCGGCGATTGTGCTGATGGCGATTGCCGGGGTGGTCGCCGGTCCGGTCCTCGGTATATTCGGCCCGCCCGGCGCTGGCGGCGAGCCGCCGATGGAAGCGCTGTTTGGGGAATTCTATCAGCCGATCATCGCCATTGCGGTTGCGGTGATTTTGTTCGAGGGCGGATTACAACTTAATTTCTCCGAGCTGCGCGGGCTGATCCGTGGCGTGCGGCGGCTGGTTTTTCCCGGCGTGGCGATTGCCTGGGGCCTTGGCGCGGGCGCGGCCTATTATATCGTCGGCCTGTCATGGCAGGTGGCGCTGTTGTTTGGCGGCATCATGATTGTCACCGGCCCGACGGTGATTATTCCGCTTCTGCGCCAGTCAAAACTCGATGCGCGCCCGGCGACGCTGTTGAAATGGGAAGGCATCGTCAACGACCCGATCGGCGCCCTGCTTGCGGTGCTGGTCTATGAATTCATCATTTTTGGCAATGGCGGCGGGGGCGGCGAGGCCTCGCCCGGCGAAATTATCGGCTCGATCTTGATTGCCTCAATTCTCGCCGGCGGACTTGGCTTTACAATCGGGCGGCTTGCAGCGTCGTCGTTCCGGCGCGGCTGGGCGCCGGAATATTTAAAGCCGCCGATTTTACTGGCGCTGGTGTTGGTCTGCTTTGAGACCGCAAACCTGTTGCAACATGAAGCTGGCCTGCTGGCGGTTACAGCCATGGGCGTGACCATGGCCAATTCACGCATCGCCAGCATCAACGAGTTGCGATTTTTTAAAGAAAACATCGTCGTTATTTTAGTCTCCGGCGTCTTTATCATCCTCACCGCCAATCTCACCTTCACTTCATTTCGCGACCTTGACTGGTCGGTGGTCTGGTATCTTGTCACGATGTTGTTTGTCGTCCGTCCCCTG
>JAJFGE010000104.1 GCA_021776295.1 Hyphococcus sp. | reverse complement strand
AAATATTTGAACTCGAGCGCATTGCCGGCCGGATCGGCGAGGAAGAACGTGCCTTGTTCGCCGGGCTCGCCCGCAAACCGGATGCCCGGCTCGATAATGAATTCAACCTTCGCCGCACCAAGCCGGCCGGCGAGAAATTGCCAGTCGTCTCGCTCAAGCACGACGCCGAAATGCCTTGCCGGAACCTGTTTTCCGTCAACCTCGTTGGTCGCTGCGCGTGCGCATTGTTCGGGCGCCAGATGGATAACCAGTTGGTGACCGAAGAAATCGAAATCAACCCAGCGCGCCGAACGCCGCCCGGTTCCGCAGCCGATTACATCGCGGTAGAAGGCTTCAGCCCTGGCAAGATCATCAACCGGGATCGCAAGATGAAACGGTTGCAGTTTTGTGGTCATGACAAGGCCTTTGTAAATCCACCGGGGCGCAGCAATAAGCCCTTGCATCGGCGGTCGCGAAGGACGAAATTACGCCCATGAAAAAAATACCTATAGCAATTTTAGCGCTCGCCGCATCCCCTGCCATGGCGGCGCAGACCGCGAAAGAGCCTGTAGCGGCGTCTCAACCAGCGGTGCATGAGGAGATGCAAGTGTCTGATAAATTCAAAAAGGTCAGCGATGAATTCTGGGTCTCGCCGCAAATCAGCGTGCGCGATGTCAATGACGCGGCGGCAATGGGCGTAAAGCTCATCATCAACAACCGCCCTGACGGCGAGGCGCTCGGCCAGCCCAAAAGCGCCGAGATTGAGGCCGCAGCAAAAGCCGCCGGCATCGACTACATCCATATTCCGGTCGATCGCACCGGCATATCGCCGAACCACACCACCGCCTTTGAACGCGCCATGAACGAGGCTGAAGACGGCCCGGTGCTGGCATTTTGCCGCTCCGGCACGCGCTCCATTCTGGTGCGCTCTTATGCTGAGGCGCGCTTCGGCAAGCCGGTCGATCTGATCATTTCCGAGGCCGCCGATGCCGGCTACGACATTTCCGGACATGAGCCGGCGCTGACGCTGTTGCATGACGCCAGCAAAGCGCCGCGCACCGAGCCGCCGGTATAATTTCATCTCTAGCGGAAACGAGTTTTTATGTTGAGTATCGGCGCTGGTTTGGTTTTTGTTATCTCCGTCCTTGGCGTTCAGTCTACGGATGACGCGCTGAGCGCCCCGCCGGTATTGCGCAAAGTCCCGGCGAACACATGCACATGCGCGGATGTGCGCGAGCCCGGCATTATCATTCTTCAAGGCCTTATTGTTGACGCCGAGGTGACACTGGCGCCCGACCGGCTCTCCATCAATGACCGCCAGGCGACGATTATGGAGGTCGCAAAATCAACCGGCGGCGTTAAAGGCCGCACCCGCATCTGGCATACGACAAGCGAGAAAACCTGCGGCGTTACATTTGATTATGGGCGAACCTATAAAGTCGCGGTGCGCCGGGCTGAAGACGGTAAATTTGAAACCGATCAATGTTTGATGCGGCAGGCTGGTGACTAGATCATCAGGCGGCCAATAGAAGTCACCCGAAATCTAAATTCCTTGTGAAACGCCGGCCCGCGCGCGAAGGCGCGAACGGCTTTGAACGCGGTTTCCGCCCGGATTTTCGCCCGGGCATGTTTATTCGCCCAGCGCTGTCATTTTCAAAAACGCCTAAACATAGGAAGCCAGCCCATTCGCGTTACTGCAATGTATTAATACATTAATACACACAGCATCACTTCATCATTGTCCCAAAACGTAGGGCGATGATGAGAAATCGTTAGGTATGGGAGGTTGTTTGCGGCACGCCAGGCTCGGCTGTTTCGCTCCGCGTTAATATCAGTAATGCACGATGATCCGCGCGCTTGAGGCGGCGGCAGGAATGACGATGGTCTCCGTCAGCGTCACGCCACAACGCAGCGCCGCCAGATCGCGGCCGTCGTCGTCGGTCGAGCGCATCTCCTGGCCCTCGCCGCAATCGAGAAAGCTGCCGCGCGCGCGCTCAACCACATAAAGATAGTTCGGCGGGGCGGTGACATAAGCACGGTCGGTAATTCCCCCACCTCCCGCACCAACCACGACACCGCCCGCCGATCCCTGACGCGGCTCTGGAGCGACATCGGCGGCAAAAGCCGGCGCGCCAAGAATGAACCAGGCCGCTAAAATTTTGCCTGCCGCGTTAAGTTTTTGTTTACGATCGGGACACATGCCCGTTTCATCGCAAAAGCCGCGCCGCCTGCCGCTTTTGCGGGCTCACGCCTTATGTCTGGCGGCGCCGTCAGGCCATATTGGCTGACGCCGGCGGCCGATTTCAGCCCCTCAGCGCCCGGGATTGGTTAATCCTGAACCCAGCGCCGCATCGACATTTGCGAGCCCTCGCGCCGACCTTTTGGCGTATTTTGACAGTCTGGCGCCAGCGGAAGTTGTGTTTGGTGCTCACGAGCAGTTTATTTCCTTGTCAGCGCATGAACGGCCATGGTGTAAATAACCAGCCGGTTTTGGTATGGGCCTGCGGAGTTTGAATGTCTTTATTTGACGATTTTAAAATCGACGGAACCCAGCTGGTCGCCAAAGAGACCGGCACGCAGATTCCGCTAACGCCGGGCTTTGCTCGCGACGCTTTGCGGATTGCGAGCTTTGTGTGGTTCATCAATGCGTTGCGCGCCTCGCGCATCGTCAAGGGCCGTGAGCCACGGGCGCGGATTTCTTTCTACCCGAAAAAGCCGCGCTCTTATTATGCGATCTGGCCGGTATGCCAGCTTGCCGACGTAAAAATCGTCGACGACCCGGCTGACGCTGACTTGCATTTTTATTTCGAGGACCGCGAATTCCTGATCGCGCCGCATCCGACGCCAAGCGACAAACCGGCCTTCAATATTGGTTGCTTCGATATTCGCAAAAGCGTCGTCACGCGGATTTTTGAAGAAACCTTCGGCTACGGTTTTGCGATTGACCCGACCACCCATATGGGCCCGGCGGTTGAAAAGTCGGAAGCCAACGGCAAACATGACGGGCGCATCATTCAATGCCCGATCAATGCGCCGCGCCAGGGCTTTGTTTATCAGCGGCTGATCGACAACACGTTTAACGGCGATGAACATATCGACATCCGCACGCCGATTGTCGGCGGCGCCATTCCGAATGTGTTCTTAAAACGCCGCATTCGGGATTTGCGGTTTTCAAACGACAATCATCGCGTCGATCTGGTGGAAACGGATGCGTTTTTATCGCCTGAAGAGCAGCAAAAAATTTGCGCCTTCGCCAAAGCTATCGCCATGGATTTCGGCGGTCTCGACATTTTGCGCGACCGCGATAATGGTCGCATCTATATTGTCGACGCCAACAAGACCGATATGGGCCCGCCGGCGGCAATGCGCGGACCGGACAAGCTGCGCGCCATGCGCGGTCTCGCCGACGCTTTCGCGGCGATGGTCGATGACGCGATCGCCAAATAACGCTATCTTCTGTCGCAACCCCAATCCCTAACGCGCAAGGTCCCGATTTTGGCCGGCATTCCCTTTGTTAAAGATATCGACTTCACCGCCGGCGCGCCCGATCGGGTTCATCCCGGCGTGCGCCGGGTGATCGCCAATAATCCCGGCCCCTACACCTATACCGGCAGCGGCGCTTATATTATCGGGCGCGGCGCGGTTGCGGTGATTGATCCGGGGCCGGATGACAACGCGCATCTGGAGGCGTTGCTGCACGCAACCCATGGCGAGACGGTGAGCCATATCCTCATCACCCACACCCATTCGGACCATTGCGGGCTGGCGCGCAAATTCGCCGCGCGCACCGGCGCGCCGATCCTCGCATATGGCCCGCACCCGGTTAGTGACAAGGAAAGTGACGCGCCCGCCCTCGACGAAGGCGCGGATTATTCCTTCGCACCGGATATGTTAATCCGCGACGGCGACAGTATTGAAGGACCGGACTGGCGCATTGAAGCGGTGCATACGCCGGGACACCTCTCGAACCATCTTTGCTTTGCGCTGGCGGCGGGAAAAGCGCTGTTTACCGGCGATCACATGATGGGCTGGGCGACCACTGTGGTGGCGCCGCCCGATGGCGATATGACAGACTATATTGAGAGCCTGGAAAAACTGCTGGCGCGCGATGATGCGACATATTTTCCAACCCATGGCGCGCCGATAAAAGCCCCGCATCGGTTCGTGCGCGCGGTCCGAACCCACCGGCTGATGCGCGATGCGCAAATTGTCGAACAGCTCAAGAAAGGCCGCAGCGCCATCAAAGAGATCGTTGCGGTGATGTATGCCGATATCGACCCCCGGCTACACGGCGCCGCCGCGCTCAACGTCCTGGCTCATCTCATCCGGCTTGTCGGTATCGGGACGGTGCGCTGCGACGGCGATGCGGGCATGCGATCGGTCTACAAGCTAAGCTAAACCGGCCAATCGGAGCGCTTATGAAAATCGCTTATCTCGCCTCGCAAGTCACGTTGCCCAGCGCCTCCGGCAGACGCAGCGACGCCCATGAACATGACGCCATGATGAATTGTCTGCGCGCGGCGTTTAAGCCTAAGGGCGCGCAGGTTGACGATATCGCCTGGGACAACGCCGCTACCGACTGGAGCGCCTATGATGCGGCGATCATCGGCACGGCATGGGACTATTGGGATCGCCATGAAGAATTCCTGCAAACACTGCAAATGATTGCCGATGCAACGCGACTGTTAAACCCCATCGCCACGGTCCGATGGAACAGCCATAAAAGCTATCTGCGCGATCTTGGCGCTGAGGGCGTGGCGCTGATCGCAACCTTATGGCTTGAGGACGCCAATGCCGAGGCGGCGGCCGCCTTTGACCGGCTCGATACGGATGATGTAGTTTTCAAGCGCCAGGTCGGCGCCAGCGCCGACGGACAGCACCGCATCCGCCGCGGCCAGCCGATCCCCGTTATGAGCGAGCCAATGATGGCGCAACCATTTCTTCGCGCCATTCAAAGCGAGGGTGAGTTTAGCTTTATCTTTATCGACGGCGCCTTTTCCCATGCGCTGGTGAAACGCGCCGCCGATGGTGATTACCGAATTCAATCGGAATATGGCGGCCGTGAAATTGCTATCGCTCCGTCGTCTGAAGACATCGCCACGGCGACACGCGCCCTCTTGGCGACACCGGGCGAGACGCCGCTTTATGCGCGTGTCGATATGCTGCGCGGCGAAGCCGGCGATTTGCTGCTTATGGAACTGGAGCTGGTCGAGCCGTTTCTCTACCCGTTGCAGGGCCCCGAACTCGGCGACCGGCTCTATCAGGCGGTCAAACGCAGGCTCTGACAATATCCTGCCTTCCCTATGCAGCCTCAAGCAACATCCGCCGCGCTTCGGTGATCAGCCGGCGCTGCATATCTGTTGGCGGCGTTGACGAAATGGGTGAATGCCCAGAAGGCCGTCGCGCGCGAAGGCGCGCAAATTATATTTGACCGCCTTCGCGGTCCGCAGCGCCGAGGACGGCAAGGATGATATGCATGGCCGGGCTCGTTCAGTGGCGCACTCTAAACACTGTTTGCAGCTATTGCGAAGTAAAAGCTCCGATTTGTCCGGCGCGCTATACTCGGTTATGCTTTACAAATCAGATTCGAATTATCGGGGGAGATTATGAGAAAACTGCTAACCGCGCTGGCGTTTTTGTTAAGCGCAATCACATCCAACTCGGCGCTGGCGGAAAACGCATCCTGCACTACGCTGCCTTTTGCATCCGAGATGCCGGACTATTTCGCGCCATGTTACAAATGGGACGGCAGCCCGGCGGACGCCTATCTCCTCTACCCGCAAAGCTGGGGCGCGGAGCCTAGCGGCGCCCAAGAGAACGATCTGCGTACGGTCAAACGCGCTTACACAGAGCTTAAAGGTTTCTACCGCCGCTATGCGGACCTGCCGGTTCCGGTTGTGTTTTATGTGACCGACTCTCCGGCGCCGAGGCGCACGGACGATTCGACCTACGTCGCCGACTTTGAAGCCTTTCAGGACCCACACATCTCACCGCGCTTTCCCGATGCCTGCTGGATATCAACCACCGGCCTCGGACTTTCCTCGCCGGCGGAAAAACTCAAATTCATCATCGCCCATGAGACCGGCCATTGTCTGATCGAGGTCTATGCCGGCGTTCAATTACAAAACAGTGAAACCGTATGGTTTGAAGGCGTCGCCGAATTTATCGCCAATCAGATCTATCTCACGGCGGACTATGAAGGCGCGTACGCTGCCCAATATGAAAACAACAAGGATGTTTTCTTTACGCCTAGCTTCAATGTTTTGTTTTTTCAGTACTACGCCAACCAGCGCGGCGGCGCGCGCGCGGTGCTGGAGCTCGGCAAATTACTGGCCGCCCATCCCGACAAGCTGAATTTTCTGCCGGTCCTCAACGGCCTGCCGGATATCGAAACCCTGTGGCATGATTTTACCAAGGCGTTTGTCGATAACACAATCGCTGACCGCGCCGGCGGGCGCAGCGACGGAACCTTGGCGCGCGGCGCCGTGGCGACACTGGCGGAGAATCTGGAGCTGACGCCAACGTCAGAAGACGGAACGCTTTCGGTGGAAGAAAGCAGCACCTTCGCCGGCTACCCGCAGCACATCAAGCTGGCGGCCAAAGGTGTCTACCGCATCGACATGCCGCAAAGCTCGTCAACAAATTTGCGCGCATCGGTGAAAAATGGCGGCAGCTGGCGCGCCTTGACTGAGCCGCTCGACATCACCACCGGCTGCGCGGACGGCGACGCGCAGGAATTATTGATGCTCATCAGCACCACAAGCGCAGAGTTAAATTTTCCGACCTTGTCATTTTCTTATACGGCCGGCGAAAATGAAGAATGCGAAGAGGAAGAAGAAGAGGTTGCAGAGGGATGCGCCTGCACAACCCAGGTCGATCAATGCGTCATCGGCCGCTGGACCATGGCGCCAGGCCAGCGCAGCGGCTTTCTGAGCGGCGGCGGAGAAACCCTCGACATTGGGCAAATGATGTCGGGCTCAGGATCGGCCAGACGCGGCGATAAGTCCCTCGAATGGAGCTCTATCAGCCGCGAGGTCAACGGCGCGCTGGTATTTTCCCGGCCCAACAACGCCAATGGCGCCTTCTCCGAGCGAGGCGAGCGGCGTTTTCGTCATGAGACTGAGCCTGGCGGCATGTCCCTGACGGGCACGGTTAAAGACGCCCAGTCGCTGACCATGGATGCAAACTTTTGCGCCGACCGCACAACTGGCGAGCTTTGCTTCTTCAATGTAGAGCGCAATTACACCGAGTATCTGTTTCAAGTCTCGACCAATTTCGGCATGTTGATGGACCGGCGCTCACCGCCGCCAGAGGTGTTGCGACCCGAGACGGCGCCGACCCGCCTCAGCTATACCTGCGCCGGAGATGCGCTCAGCTATACGCTGAACGCCAGCAGCGGCGGCGGCGTAGGTGAGATCACCTGGTCAATGACGCGAGACGATTAGGGCGGCGCAAGCGCATAGTTTTACCGCCGCGCTCAATCGCGCTCCACGGCCGTCAGATTCATGGTGACGAGGGCGCCGGGTTTGGGCAACGCCGAAACCGCAATTGCTGTGCGCGCCGGGCGATGCTCCCCAATCGCTTCTGCATAGGCTGCATTCATCGCTTTAAAATTCGCCATATCGGTGAGGAAAACACTGATATGCATGACATGGCCAAGATCGGAATTGACCGATGCCAGCATGGCCGCAAAGGATTTGATGATTTGTGTTGTCTGGCTCGCCACATCGTCGCCGACAAGCTTTTGCGTCGCAGGATCAACCCCGGCCGTGGCGCTGATCGCAATGACGCCATTGGCTTTGGCAATGTGGCTGTAAGGCCCGATTGGCGCCATCACATCCGGCGGCGTGAATGTCTCAACTTTCGATGTCATGACGCGCCTCTTTCGTTAAATTTTATGGATACAATCTCTCCGTCCGCCACGGCGCACTCTCGCCCTCGCGCAAAAACACCTTGCGGTCATGCAGGCGGAACGGGCGGTTGACCCAGAACTCTATCTGTGTCGGGACAATTGTGTAACCGGACCAATGCGGCGGACGGGGCACCTCGCCGAGGCCGAATTGCGCGGCTTTGATCGCCACTTCTTTGGCCAGCGCCAGCTTGCCGGCCATGGGCCGTGATTGCGCCGAAGCCCAGGCGCCGATGCGGGCGCTGCGGGCGCGTGTCTCGAAATAGGCGTCGGCCGCTTCATCGCTCACCGGAACAACGCTCCCGCGAAACCGCACCTGTCGGCGGATGGTTTTCCAGTGAAACAGGATTGCAGCTTTCGGGCAGACGGCGAGCTGGCAACCCTTGGCGCTTTGGGTGTTGGTGTAAAAAGTCAGCCCCGCTTGATCCACATCCTTCAACAGCACCATGCGCACATCCGGCAGGCCGTCCGCATCCACCGTCGCCAGCGCCATAGCGTTTGGATCGTTCGGCTCGCTCGTCTTCGCCAGCGCCAGCCACTCGGCGAACAGCGCGATCGGATCGTCATCGGTGAAGACGTCGCCCTGGTCCTGGTCGGCCGCATAGGCCTCCTCGGAGGGGCTGGGCGGGATCAAGGTCTTGTCGGTCATTTGCGCTTTCGGCTCCTTTTCACCTCCCCTTATAAAGGGGAGGTCGAAACGCGCTAGCGTTTCGGGTGGGGATCATTAACCTTTTCCGCCTCAAAAAACTGCTAAAGTAGAGATCCCCTCCGTCAAATGGATTGCCCATTTGACACCTCCCCTTTTCAAGCGGAGGAAAGACGGGTGACGCATGATAGATTGCTAATGACGAACGATGGAAGAATAAAGCAGAGATGACGCTCAACACATTCGGCCATGTCTTTCGGATCACCACCTGGGGCGAGTCTCATGGGCCCGCGCTCGGCGTCGTGATTGACGGCTGCCCGCCGGGGATCTTGCTGCGCGCGGCGGAGATTCAATCCGCCCTCGACAAGCGCAAGCCCGGAACCTCGAAATTCGTCACCCAGCGCAAAGAACCCGATACGGTGAGAATCCTCTCCGGGGTGTTTGAAGACGACGCAACCGATGGGCCGCGCACCACCGGCGCGCCGATCAGCCTGGAGATCGAAAACGTCGATCAGCGCTCAAAAGATTATGCTGACATCCGTGATAAATATCGCCCGGGTCATGCCGACTTCACCTATGACGCCAAATATGGCTTGCGCGATTATCGCGGCGGCGGGCGCTCTTCCGCGCGCGAGACCGCTGCGCGCGTCGCCGCTGGCGTGGTTGCTGAAAAAGCGCTGGCGCGCGTCCATCCCGGCGTCATGATCCGCGCCTACCTCACTCAAGTCGGCCCGTATAAAATCGACCGCACCCGGTTCGACTGGGTGGAGATAAACAACAATCCGTTCTGGTGCCCGGACCCCATCGCGGCAAAGCTATGGGAAGAAAAACTCGACGCCGCACGCAAGGCCGGCTCGTCGTTGGGCGCAATTGTCGAGGTGGTCGCCTCCGGCGTTCCCGCCGGTCTCGGTGCGCCGGTCTATGGCAAGCTCGACGCGGATCTGGCCGCCGCGATGATGTCGATTAACGCCGCCAAAGGCGTTGAGATCGGCGCCGGGATGGGCGCGGCGGCGCTGACCGGTGAGGAAAACGCCGATGAAATCCGTATAAAGAACGGCGCCCCGCATTTTCTCTCCAACCATGCCGGCGGCATTCTCGGCGGAATATCATCCGGTCAGGACATTGTCGTGCGGTTTTCCGTCAAGCCGACCTCATCGATCTCCACCCCGCGCAAGACCATCACGCGCAAAGGCGAGGAAACCGAAATCACCACCAAAGGCCGTCACGATCCATGCGTCGGCATCCGCGGCGTTCCGGTGGGCGCGGCGATGATGGCGCTGGTGCTGGCCGACCACGCGCTGCTGCACCGGGCGCAATGCGGGTGAGTTTGGGCGGACAGGCTCTAACGGCAAGACTGATTAAGCCAGCCGGCCAGCTCGCCGGCGAGCCTTATGCGATGCCATGAGAAAGAATGGTCAGCGTCGAGCCGTAATTCAGCCAAGTCGATGCCGAGCGTGGCTTTATAAGCATTCACCAGACTTTCATAGACCGAAACATCAACCGCCTGATCGCGCTCGCCGGCGATAAGGAAAACGCTTTTTCCAGCAAGCCGCGGCGCCAGTTGGCGAAGGTCGAAGCTTGCGCCCGCAGCGGCAAGCTCGGCAATGGCGCTGTCGCCGGTAAAACCGCTCAGCATACCGAGCGTATCGGAGTATTGCTTAAACCCTTCAAGCGCATCCGGCGAGGCTTCCGCAATCAACGCGCGGTCGCCAAGGTTGGCAGCGGCGATGCCAGCGATGCATTTGACGCGGCCATCCGCCGCGCCACCCTGTAGCGCCATAAACCCGCCCATCGAATGGCCGATCAGCGCGATGCGGCTGGCATCGACCCGCAGCGCAGCGTTGTCCGGGTCGCGCAAAAACGCGAGCGCGGCGGCGACGTCTTCTATGCCATTCGAAAAACTGAACACGCCCCCGGACCCCCAGGCGCCGCGATAATGAAAGAATAAAACATTCCACCCGCTGCGCCGGATCGCCTGGGCGATGTCGAGATTTTTTTCAAACCCTGGAAAGCCATGCAGCAACACCACGGTCGGATGCGGCCCGGCGCCGTCGGCGAGATAGATATGCGCATACATAACCGCGCCATCGCTGTTGATGCGCAGCTCACGCACTGCCAGCGGAAATTCCGGGTCAATCTTCGCCGGATCCTCAATCACCGGATCGCCCGCCCATGCCGACGCGACCACAAGTGGTGCAACCACGAGTGGCGAGGCCACGAGTGGCGAGACTATCAACAATGCTGCGGCAATGATTGCGCTACGCACGGTTTTTTCCCGACCCATTCTGGCCTCCCTTTAGAAACGAATACGAACCCTAACCGGTGCGGAGACCGTCGTCTATGCGCATGGACGCACACGCTAGTGAGATTATTATTTCACACCATGCAAACAGCGCGCTATGCTCGCGCCCATGAAAAAACTGTTTCTATTGACCCTGCCCTTTGTTGCGATTTTCACTGTTCTATGGCTGTTGCGCACGCCGGATACGGACCCGGCGGCGATGGCGGAAAAATATACCAATCCCGCCTCAAAGTTTGTCGAGAACGCTAAAGGTTTGCGGGTTCATTATCGCGACCAGGGCAATCGGGATGGCGCGCCGATCATCCTTGTACATGGCACATCAGCGTCGCTCCACACCTTCATGCCGCTGGCGGCGCGGCTTGGCGAGACATACCGCATCATCACCTACACCCAGCCGGGACATGGCCTTACCGGCCCGCATCCGCGTGATGATTATTCCTATGCCGGTATGGCCGACGCGCTTGCTCTGATTACGGAAGAACTGGGGCTTGACCATTTCGTGCTTGGCGGCAACTCCATGGGCGGTTGGGTTTCATGGCGCTATGCGCTGGCCAATCCTGAACGGGTTGATGCGTTAATCCTGATTGACGCGGCGGGCATGCCGCTCCGTGAGGGCGAAGAAGAACCGCCGCTCAACCTCGGTTTTAAGCTTATTCGAACGCCGGTCGGACGTACGCTGATGCAACACTATACGCCGCGATCGCTGGTCGCGAAATCTGCTCGCCAGACAGTATCTGTGCAGTCGATAATCGATGAGGCTGCGATCGACCGCTATTGGGAACTGATCCGCCTGCCCGGCAATCGCCGGGCATCTGCGCTGGGCGCTATGGCCGACCGGGAAATTGATTATGCTGACCGCATCGGCGAGATTGCCGCGCCGACATTGATCATCTGGGGGGCTGAGGACCAACTCATCTTCCCCAGCGCCGCAAAAACGTTTGACGAACGCCTGCCCAATGCCGATGTCATCGTCTATGACGGCGTCGGCCATCTGCCAATGGAAGAGGCGCCCGAGCGCACTGCACACGATATTGACGGGTTTTTGCAAACTGTTTTTGAGCCGCAATCGGAGCTTTCACAATGAAACTTTTCTGGCGCCCGCAAACCCGTTCGCAGCGCGCGCTGTGGTTGTTGGAGGAGGCCGGCGTCGATTATGACCGTGTGCTGATTGATATTCACGATGCGTCAAAACCGCGCGATCCGGACTTCGTCAAAGCAAGCCCGATGGGCAAGGTCCCGGCGCTGGTCGATGGCGCCGCGATGCTTGCGGACTCGGCGGCGATTTGTATGTATGTAGCGGATAAACACCCCGAAGCCGGCCTCGCGCCGGCGATCAACGACCCGGCGCGCGCACAATATTATTGGTGGATGATTTTTACGCCCGGCGTTATTGAGCCGGCAATGTCGGAAAAATATTCCGGCGTGGAACCAAACAAATTTCGCAATAGCTGGGGTGATTTCGCGACGATGTTTTCAACCTTTGAGAACGGCCTTGGCGACAAGCAATGGATTCTTGGCGATCAGTTTTCGGCCGCCGACATCATGCTCGGCTCGTCAGCCTGTTTTCTCAAACAGTTCGGTATGCTGCCGGACAGCAAAATTCTTGAAGCCTATGGCGAGCGCTGCATGGCGCGGCCGGCTTATAAACGCTCTATGGAAATTAATGCTGCGGCGTGATGCGCCCGCCGATTTCAAAAGTCGCTGCACTTGCCTTGCGCTTCCCAGTCGCCATAGCGGGTCGGCTCAAGGCGGCTTTCGCCATCCTCGCCTGAACGTTCAAAGGCGGCGTCAAACTTGCGCCGGCGTTCGGCCGCCTCGCGCAGGGCGCGCAGCGCTGCATCGTTGAGTTTTTTTCCAGGCGCAGCGAACAGATCGCGCTTGCGGATTTTTTTGCGCTTACTTTTTTTACTGGAATTATTATTACTGGAATTATCATTACTGGAATTATCATTACTGAGCATTGCCGTCTCCGGTGTTGAACATTGGACAAACACGACCCCAGAGCATCGTTCATAGCACAATGTGCAAGGCCGAGGTTTTCATTCGCCCCAGCCAGTTGTCACAAACTTGTGAGCGATGGACGTTTCCAAGCGGGGGCTTACGGAACCGGCTTGTTAAACACGCTGGCTTTGGTGAGGAATGAAACCGCCGCGCCTCCAGGCTCCAGCCCCGCCTCCACTTCTCCCCCCTCTAGACCACGTTCACAAATTTTCGAATCAAAGAACGTGGCCTATAGCAAAATGCAATAAATGTGAATCGTTGCATTTTGCTATAGTCTTTTCCTGGTCGCATCGCGAGGCGCAAAAACCGTTGCCCACTTTTTGCTCGATGCTCTAGAATCTTTAGCGGTCGCGCATTCGAACCCAAAAACCGCGTACACTTTTTTTGAATGCGCTCTAGAGCCAATCCGGGTACAATTGAATCACGGATTGGCTCTAGATTTTGGTTTGTCGCATTTCTGATCGGCGTTGAAAGCCAATAGCTTTCAACGCGTCACACTTACCCGGAAATGCTCTAGCGGCGATAGTAACTCACCGCCGGATCCGGGCGGCCAACATAGCAACTGAATCGGAAATCGCGCTGGCGCCAAATATCAAGCGTGCGATAGGCCTCTCCCGGATTGGGAAATTGCATGATCGCTTCACGCCCCGCAGGCGTATCTTTGACAATCTTCCATGTGCCGCGATCCTTGACTACAGCTGAGCCCGCTGGATCGATCGGGTTACAGTCCTCGCCGCCATAGGCGCCGGCAGGCGCTGAGCCTGCGGACAGAAAATACATCGCCGAAGGGTTCGGCCGGCCAACGAAACACACCTGATCGAGCCGATAATGGCGCACTAGCGCCAAGGTCCGGTCAGCTTCCGCGCGGGTATCGCCAGCTGTGATAATCTGATGCGTCCGCCCATCAGCAAGCCGTTCATCCAACCGCCAAGCGCCGCTCTGGCGCGAGACCGAAACGGCGTCGGGGTTGAAGTAAATACAGTCTTCATTCGCATAAAGACCATTAACGCCGGAGACATCCAATGACGACAGTGCGGCGCGCTGGCCAATCGCCGCGCCCGGCGTCAACACCTCTATGGTCGTCATAGTGGTTCCGTCCGAGTTTGCCTTGCCAAACGCAGTTCGCCCATAATGCATGACCGAGCCATAGTCATAATTGGCGATATCGACGCCGTCGCTGACATGGCGGTCAAAATTGCCGCCTTTGCCGCTGCGAATATTACCCCGCAGGATGCGCACGAAACTATTGCGGTCCTCGCGGCTTTGCTCGTGCCAAATTCCCGCCGCATGCAGGAATTCATGGGCGACTGAGCCCGGCGGGCACCAGCCATCGGTCTCCCATGTTTTGATTTTGACCTCCTGGCGTCCGCCCTGACGGCCGACCTTCGATGAACAGCCCTCATCAACCCGCTTGACGCGGACATAATCGCTTTCGCCGGCGCGCGGTTTGAGGATGAGGTTGGTCGGCCCATTGATCAGCGCGATGCCGTCGATGATCGCCTGGCGTTCGTCAGCAGGAAAGGCACTGTCGATTTCGTAAGGGATGACGCCGCCGGGCCAGAGATAATTCTCACCCGAGCGACGAACCAGCGGCGATTGCACGGAACAGATATCGCCGCGGCAGCTGCGCCGTTCGGCGCTTGCGCTCATCATCTCATCATGGCGTCCAAGGATGATATCGCCCTCGGTGATCGCCAGCCCGTCGATGACCTCGTAATTAATATTGACCGTCTGGCCTTTGCCGGCGAGCTTATAAGCAACGCTCGCCCGCGGCCCTGAACGGCTCGGCGCATAGGCCTCCTCTTCGACACGGCGGATGGCCGGAACGAGATCAGGGGCGAGGATAACCCTGCCCGGGACGGTCAAAACCGGTCCGGTCGGCGCCAGCACAGCAGGCGGCAGGACAATAGTCCCCGACCGCACCGCGCCGCGCGCCAGCGCCACGACACCAAAGCCGGCATCGGTTAGCGCGCCATTGCGCGCACAGCGCACCATCACCGCGCCGCCGCCCCAGCTTTCCGGCCAGCAATGGGCCCGGGTCAAAATCGCCGCGACCTGAACATGGCCGCCGGGATTGGCCTCCGGCCCGACCACCACCCGGTAGCGGCCTTCAGAAATCCGTTGCACGCTTTGCGCGGAGCCGTCGCTGGCGAGCCCGTGCTCGGCGCCAAGTTCGCCATCGAGCGCGACATTGAACGCCATCGACATGCGCGCAATCCCCTCGCGCAATAACAATACCGATGAACGCGCATCAACCAGGGCCTCGCTGGGATTAATGCACGTCACCTGAACCCGCCCACGGGTGTTCAGCGTGACATTGCATCGCGCCGCCGTCGCATAACCGGTCGCCAGAGAAATACGACGGTTACGGACATTCGCCGCAAGATTGACTTTGTAATTGCCCGCTATGGTGCGGGTGACATTCATATCGCCCGGGCCGAAACGATAGCCGGCAGCGGCGCTGTAGCTTGCCGCGCTGGCGTTATTGAGCCAGGCATAGGCGATTTGCGCTTCCTCGCCCGCCGCCGCCTTGACTGCAAGAATGACAAACCGCCGATCCGCCAGCCCACCGGCAGCGTTATAGCAGAGCACGTTGACGCGGCCATTATTCCAGCTTTGCGCGTTGCAATAGCCAGTGTCGTCGCCATAGAGCTGCACCTGAACATTAGCGCCCGGCCCGGCGACACGGCCAAAGGCGACGCTGTAGCGCCCCAGTGACCGGCGGGAAATCTGCACCGGCTGGCCGTCATTGAATACGTAATTTGAATCCGGCGTATAGGTCGCGCTCGCCGGCCGGTTGGCCCAAGCATAGGCGATGTCAGCGCCGTAAGCACTGGTTGCGCTCGCGGCGATCATCGCCGGCAGCGCCAATGCAAACGCTATGGATTTTGAATATTGAGCAGTCATAGCCTGTCTCCCCGCAATATCGCGCCGGAGACGGTCCGCCATCTTATCGGCGCGCCGCCCGCTGGCGCGTGATGGGTGAAAGCTAGAACAAGATTGCGCACATTCAAAGCGCTATGTTCAAGATTTTACAGGACCAATCGGGAATGTAAAAACAGCTGCAAAATCAGACGTCTGTCGCAAGGCGCATGATGCGAATGCGACGCATTGAACAATCAGGCGGCGCCATTACGGCCAGTATTTCCTATAGTCTCTGTACGGATTTAATGCCACCGAACAAAAATGCCATATTGCCGCCGCCGCTGATCAGGCCTTTCATATAGCCGGTCCGCCGGCCAGCTGGGTTGGGCGGCCAGCCATTCGCCAACCGAATGCGCAATGCCGAGCGAGTTTTCAACCCCCGGCCGGACAATCCCGCCCTCGCCGACCGCCGCGCGCCCGACCTCAAATTGCGGTTTGACCAGCGCACAAGCCGCGTCATGCAAGCCTCATAGCGCGCCAATACTGTGCGATCTACAGCGCAGCCATAGTCCAGGCGGAAAAGGACGCATACGGATGCAAGACGCGCATTTGCCGTTCGAAATTCTTGCGCATCAAAAAACCCCGCTGAAAAGCGGGGTTTTCTGAAAAGTAGACAATTATTGTCTAGCGTTAGGCTTGTTTCTTACGTCCGGCAAAACCGAGGCCTGCAAGACCCGAAAGCAGAAGGATCGCTGCGCCAGGGATCGGAACTTCCTGAACCGTGAAGATAAAGTCGTTATAATCCGGCTCATTGCCGCCAAAGACACCAAAGGGACCTGGAAGGTCTTCAAAGCCAATCTCGAAGACGCCGCCACCAAGCGATGTGATCATCGCGTGGACGAAGACATCGGTATTACGGCCAAGATTGCCAGAGAACCAATCGGCGCCCGTATCGACGACAGAAAGTTTAAACCAGATTTCGCCAAGCGCCGCAGGACCGCCGAGAGTAACGGATGTGCCGCCAGCGACAGTATTGTCGAATAGGAATACTGATGGATTACCCATAACCTGCAGGTAAAGATCGCTAGTAAAAGCCGCGCTCTTAGAAACAAAAGTGATCAACAGATCGCCGCCAAACTGTGACGTCAGCGTGTCGTCAACTTTACCATTCGCATCGGCTTCATCGCCCGCTGTAATAAGCGCAGCATTCGCCGAACCGAGTACCATCACGCCCGCAAAGATAGCCGCTAAGCCGGCCCGTTTTAGATTCATCATACGAACCCCCAAAAAAATAACTCTGCCGGCCAATTCCGACATTAATTATTTGTTTACATCACGACAGAGCCGCAGCGCAACAAAAATATGTTGCTATTTCAAAATAATCCGCGGTTTTCCTGCCCTGGACACGAATTTCAGCGGATAAAACAACTTCCGATTGCGGATTAACTATAATGTGTCATCAATGCGGCAAAATCATGGGTGAATTATGTCGCTACCCGCGATTTTCTATAGGTGTTCTGTACGCTGCAAGCCTTTTACCCTCGCAGGTTCACAACTTCCGCCGACATGCCCAAGGCCTCGCGCGCACGAGCCGCAATATGGGCTGCATTCAAGCGCGCCATATCATACATTTTCGCCGGCGTGTCATGGTCCTGGAATATATCCGGCAATGTCATGGTGCGGATTTTCAGCCCCGCATCAAGCCCGCCTTGCTCCGCGAGGTAATGGAGCACGAATGCGCCGAAACCGCCGCACGAGCCTTCCTCGACCGTGATCAGCACCTCGTGATGGCGGGCCAGCTGCATCACCAGCTCATGGTCAATTGGTTTGGCGAAGCGTGCATCTGCAACCGTTGTCGATAGGCCCTGCGCCTCCAGCAACTCCGCCGCTTTCAGGGTTTCCGCCAGGCGTCCGCCATAGGCCAGAAGCGCAACCTTGGTTCCTTCACGCACAATCCGGCCTTTGCCAATCTCAAGCAGCTGGCCGATTTCCGGCAGATCAACGCCGACGCCCTCGCCGCGCGGGTAACGAAACGCAATCGGGCCATCATCATAGGCGACCGCAGTCGACGTCATGCGCACCAGCTCCGCTTCGTCGCCCGCCGCCATCAGCACCATGTTCGGCAGGCAGCCAAGAAAGGCGACGTCAAAGGCGCCCGCATGGGTCGCCCCATCAGCGCCGACAAGCCCCGAGCGGTCCATGGCAAAACGCACCGGCAGGTTTTGTAGCGCAATGTCGTGGACAACGCTGTCATAGGCGCGTTGCAGGAAAGTCGAATAAATCGCCGCAAACGGTTTCATCCCGTCGGCCGCCAGCCCGCCGGCGAAAGTCACCGCGTGCTGTTCGGCGATGCCGACATCATAACAGCGGTCCGGATAGACCTCCGCGAACATATCGAGCGAAGTGCCGGACGGCATCGCCGCGGTGACGCCGACAATTTTATCGTCATGCTCGGCTTGTTTAATCAGCGTGTTGGCGAACACTTTTTGATAGGCCGGCGCATTGGGCGTGCCCTTCTTTTGCTTGCCGGAGATGACATCGAATTTCGAAACACCGTGATATTTATCCGCCGATTGCTCCGCCGGCGGATAGCCTGCGCCTTTGCGGGTGACGACATGGACCAGCACCGGGCCATCTTTCATGTCACGGACATTTTCCAGGACCGGGACCAGCTGATCGAGATTATGGCCGTCAATCGGCCCGACATAGTAAAATCCAAGCTCTTCAAACAAAGTCCCGCCGGAAACCATGCCGCGGCTATATTCTTCAGCCTTGGCGATTTGCTTATAGACCGCATTCGGCAGGCGCTTGGCGAGCTGTTTGCCGAACGAGCGGAAGCCCTGATAGACACCCGAGGACGTCGCTCTGGCGAGATAGGCGCTCATCGCGCCGACCGGCGGGGCGATCGACATATCGTTATCGTTGAGGATCACCACCAGCTTCGAGCCGAGATGGCCGGCATTGTTGAGGCCCTCATAGGCCATGCCGCCGGACATTGAGCCGTCGCCGATCACCGCAATCGCCGTGGCGTTTCCGCCTTGCAGCTTTGAGGCTTCGGCAAAGCCGGTGGCCGCGGAAATCGAGGTCGCGGCATGGGCCGCGCCGAACGGGTCATATTCGCTTTCGGAGCGTTTGGTAAAACCGGACAGCCCGCCGCCCTGGCGCAGGGTGCGAATACGGTCGCGCCGGCCGGTCAGTATCTTGTGCGGATAACATTGATGGCCGACGTCAAACACCAATTTGTCGTCCGGCGTGTTGAATACATAATGGATCGCCGTTGTCAGTTCGACCACGCCAAGCCCGGAGCCGAGATGGCCGCCGGTCTGCGAGACCGCGTCAATCATCTCCGCGCGCAACTCATCGGCGAGCTGGCGCAGCTGGCTTTTTTCCAGCTTTCTAAGGTCAGCCGGATAGGCGACAGTGTCCAAGAGCGGCGTTTCAACAGCCATGGGAAATCCCCTTAACATTCTCATATAGGCTCGCGCGGGCCAACATTTTGCCGGTGTTTTCTCAGTATGTTCACTGGCCAAAGCCGCACGGCGGTTGATTGTTCTAGCGCCTCGCCTGAAATTCTCCACCCCTTTTGGGGTGAAATCGCGGCAAGTTGAGGGCGCTGTGACGATTTGTTAGCGCCACCTGTACTTTTGAGCGGAGCGTTGCGCAAAAGTCGCGCTGTAACGGATCCTTTTCAACCCGCAGATTTGCCTGCATGACATGAGAGCCCATCTGAGACGACCAGCACCGCAAAGACTGAAGAGCATAGACGCATGACCAACCCGTTTTCACAAAAACTCTGTGTCATCACCGGCGCTGGTTCGGGGATTGGACGGGCTTTGGCGCTGGATCTGAGCCGGCGCGGCGCAGCGCTGGCGCTTTGCGACATTGATGCGGCGGGTCTGGAGGAGACCAAGCGCTTAATCGGCTCGCCGCCGGCCAACCGCATCCGTTTCGACCGGCTCGATGTCGCCGACGCTGCGGCGATTACGGATTATGCCGAGACTGTCCGCACCAGCCTTGGCGCGCCGGACTATCTTTTCAATGTCGCCGGGCTCACCCGCATCGGCTCGTTTGAGGCCTCGCCATTGTCTTCGTTTGAGCAGATTATGGATGTCAATTTCTGGGGCGTGGTGCGGCTGGCGAAAGCGTTTTTACCGCAGCTGATCGAGACCAAAGGCGGGCTGGTCAATATCTCCAGCCTGTTCGGGCTGATCGGCGTTGCCGGACAATCACATTATTGCGCATCAAAATTTGCCGTACGCGGATTTAATGAATCGATCGCTCAGGAACTTGAAGAACACGGCGTGCGCGTGACCTCAGTCCACCCCGGCGGGGTTGCGACCCGGATTGTAAAAAACGCCGCCATCGACAACATGCCCGACGATGTGGATAACCGCGGCGCGATTGAGGATAATTTCGACAAGCTCGCGATCACCAGCGCAGAACGCGCCGCAGAAATTATCCTGGCTGGCGCCGCCAAGGGCAAACGCCGGGTGATTGTCGGGCGCGACGCGCGGATGATTTCATTTATCCAACGATTGTTCCCACAGAGCTATGGCAAAATTATGAAACGGCTTTTTGCCGGCGGGAATAAAAAATCCGTGTTGCAATAGCGCGATAACGCGCGCGGGTTAAACCCGGCGGCGCAAATACAACTCGGCGATGATGAGGTTTGGAACCCAACACAGCCAGGCGACGTAGCTGGAGGCTTGCGCGTAATCCATGGCGCCGAAGATGAAGAAAAACGGCAATTCAAGCCGTAGCGTCACCGCCGCCAGGGTCAGCGCGTAAGACCGCACCATCCAGCGGCGATGCTCTGGGGTGCGCCCCGCCATCGCCAGCCAGATCGCCCGCCCTGTCGTTCCAAGCCAGAGCACCGCCAGCGCGCCAAAGCCGATGGCCGCCACCGGCCGGTCAAACGAGCCAAGCGCCATCACCAGCGCCGCCGCGCCGCCAATCAGCACCGCCAATGCGTAAACGCGCCCGGTCCAGCGGTGAAGAGCGGGATGGCGCCCGCGCAATCGCGGCAGGAACTGCAACAACCCCAGCGCCAGCGCTACGGGTGAGGCTGATATGTGCAACACGAACGCCAAGCGCCGAGCGGTGATGTGCCCCAGCATGGAAGGAAACGCCGCCTCCAGCCCGAGCGCCAAAAACCGGTAGGAGACAAGTGCGATGGCAAGCGAAAAGAACCACAATAGAAAAACTCGTGTCTTTGATAAAAAGTGCATCGGCGCTGTTACCTCTTATCCCTTTATTCCAGGCTTTCTTACCTAGGATTCTATGTAACTTGACAATGTAAAGTCAGCATCACACCCTTTCTCACATTATCTTGACACTGTCAAGTAGAGTGCTAACACCAACCCCATGACGCCAAGCCAGCCCGCAAAACCGCGCCATCATGGCGATTTAAAAACCGCCTTGGTCGAGGCCGGCGTCGCGCTGTTGTCCGAAGGCGGGCATGGCGCTTTGACGTTGCGCAAATGCGCCGCCCGGGCCGGGGTCTCTCACGCCGCGCCGGCGCATCATTTCAACGGCCGGAAAGGCCTGATGACGGCGATTGTCGCGCAAGGATTTAAACTCTTTACACAGACAATGCTTGAACATCGCGACGCCGCAGATGATAACCCGCATGCGCGCCTCGTGGCGGTCTGTAATGGCTATCTGGCCTTTGCCCAAGACAACCAGGCGATGGCCGCGCTGATGTTCAGGACCGAAGAGGTCTTCTCCTGCGACCCGGAATTTCAAACCGCATCGGCCGCCGCCTATCAGGTATTGGCTGAGGCCTGCGCGCCGTTCAACGCTGGCCCCGCCGGGGCAAGAGGCGTCGAGGTTTTAATCTGGTCGCTGGTTGAGGGCTATGCCAGCCTGGCGCGCGCCGGAACCATAGACACAAGCCAGACGCCTTTTGCAGACATCCTGCCGCGGCTCAACCTGCAACTGCGTTAGACCGCTTTCATGTTGAATAAACTTAAGGCGTCAATCCATCCGGATACGGAATGCTGTAAAGTCCTTTAGCATCGTGCCCGACCGTCGCGAGATATAGCCCTGTCCGGCCGGGGATGACGACCGATATCTCGGTCAGGACCGAGCCGTCATGTTCTGAGTAAAATAGCGGCTGGCGCCCATCCGGGCTGAGCGCTAAAAAGCTTGTCGCCCTATCCGACGGCATCAGATTGTAGGGCAGACGCAGCAATAACGGCTTTATCCATGGGTTGTTATGGATCCAGTCGATCACCGGCGAGCGTTGTTTAATCATCCCGACCCAAATCCGGCCCGCACCGTCGCGGTCGAGGCCGTCGGGCATGCCGGGCAGGTTTTCCA
>JAJFGE010000103.1 GCA_021776295.1 Hyphococcus sp. | reverse complement strand
AGAACGCTCATCTCGCCTTCCATCAGCGCATAAACCCGCTCAAGGCGTTCGCTGGCGCCGGTGATTTCGAGCAGTTCCTGCTTTTCCGACAGCTTGATGTTGAGATGCGAGGCGACGGTGTCGGCCAGCTTTGCAGTGTCGTCAATCTGGTTGATCGAGACAATCACTTCCGGCGGCACGCGTTTGTTGAGTTTCACATAGGATTCAAACTGGCCGATCACCGAGCGGGCAAGCGCCTCGATTTCGGTGTCGTCATCATCGTCCTCATTGATGAGCGTGGCTTCGGCTTCGAAATACTCTTCAATGCGCGCATAGTCCTCAACGCGCGCGCGCGCCTCTCCCTCGACCAGCACTTTTACAGTTCCGTCCGGCAATTTCAGAAGTTGCAGCACCGATGCAATCACGCCGACATCGTAAATATCATCGATGCTGGGATCGTCATCGCCGGCGTCTTTCTGCGCCACCAGCAAAATCTTCTTATCGTTCTGCATCACATTTTCGAGCGCGTTGACAGATTTCTCGCGCCCGACAAATAGCGGCACAATCATGCCCGGAAACACGACAATGTCGCGCAGCGGCAGAACCGGATAAATTATCTTTTCACTCATGACAGGGTCACTTATAACGGGGTCACTCATATCGGCTCCTCAACGAGGCAAGACCCAAATAGTGGCGTCTTACCCGGATCAACAAAATCGTCCGGCCCATTGGGCGGCGGTTTGCACGCCAGCGCAATGCTCGCCTGGACCGTAGCACAGCAAAGCAAATACGCCCTTAAGACGCGCCAACCGCCGCTTTTTTAAGCGGCGGCGAACAGTAGCGTTAATGTGGCTTTATTCGCACCGGATTCAAGGCGCAGGGGCGACAATGAGGAAAACCAGCCAAATATATAGGCCAGGCCAGGCCAGCGTGGTTATGCGCTGGCGTCCGCCTCAATGGCGTCTTCATTACGGTCAGCATAGATGTGGAGCGGCTTGGCGTTTCCGTCCACAACCTCGCCATTGACCACAACTTCGACAACGCCTTCCAGCGCCGGCAGCTCAAACATCGAATCCAGCAGGATGCCTTCCATGATCGACCGCAATCCGCGCGCGCCGGTTTTGCGCAATATCGCTCTGCGGGCGATGGCGACTTTTGCGTCGTCCGTGAAGGTGAGCTTGACGTCCTCCATCTCGAACAGGCGCTGATATTGTTTGACGAGCGCGTTTTTCGGCGCTGTCAGAATTTGCACCAGCGCATCTTCGTCAAGATCTTCAAGCGTTGCGATTACCGGCAGGCGGCCGACAAATTCCGGGATCAGGCCAATGCGCAACAGATCTTCCGGCTCAACTTCGCGTAAGATGGCGCCAATCCGGCGGTCATCGGGGTTTTTCACATCCGCGCCAAAACCGATCGACGAGCCTTCACCGCGACTGGTGATCACTTTTTCAAGGCCTGAAAAAGCGCCGCCGACGATGAACAAGATGTTCGTGGTATCGACTTGCAGGAATTCCTGCTGCGGATGCTTGCGGCCACCCTGCGGCGGCACCGAGGCAACCGTGCCTTCCATGATTTTCAACAGCGCTTGTTGAACGCCTTCGCCCGAAACATCACGGGTTATCGACGGGTTGTCCGATTTGCGGCTGATTTTGTCGACTTCGTCGATATAGACGATGCCGCGCTGGGCGCGTTCAACATTATAATCCGCAGACTGAAGAAGTTTGAGAATGATATTTTCAACATCTTCGCCGACATAGCCCGCCTCTGTAAGCGTCGTTGCATCCGCCATCGTGAACGGTACATCGAGGATGCGCGCAAGCGTCTGGGCGAGCAGCGTCTTGCCTGAGCCGGTCGGGCCGATCAGCAGGATATTCGATTTCGCCAGTTCAACGTCGTTGTTCTTGGCGGCATGGTTGAGGCGCTTATAGTGATTGTGCACCGCGACCGACAGAACCCGCTTGGCTTGCGCCTGACCAATGACATAGTCGTCAAGGACCTGATGGATCTCCTGCGGGCTGGGCACGCCATCGCCGGCTTTGACCAGCGATGATTTTGATTCCTCGCGGATGATATCCATGCACAGCTCGACGCATTCATCACAGATGAATACCGTCGGCCCTGCGATCAGCTTGCGCACCTCATGCTGGCTTTTGCCGCAGAAGGAACAGTAAAGGGTGTTTTTCCCGTCACCGCCGCTTTTCCCGCCAATTTTGCTCACTACAACAGAACTCCTTGCCCAGCACTCATAACCTTCGCGACCGCAATATCCCGGCCAAATACCCTCAACACCCGCGCCTGGCAAACACTGCCCGCCAGGACATGAACGCTAAGATACCCGAAATTGGTGCATGAAGGGCGCCATATCCCGGGAGCATTGTTTTTATTCGACCATATTCCGCACGTATCAATCAAGAAACCATTTGCGAAGGTGGTTAATGATTGGGGTAAATTAAAGTCTTAAGATTCCTCTGGCACAGCCCGCTCGGACAGCACTTTGTCAATCAACCCGAACTCAACCGCCTCGTCCGGCGCCATAAAGTAATCGCGGTCGAGGGTTTTCTCAATGGTTTCATAGGATTGGCCGGTATGCTCGACATATATCTCGTTCATCCGGCGCTTCAGCTTGATGATGTCTTCCGCATGGCGCTCAATATCGGACGCCTGGCCCTGAAAGCCGCCTGAGGGCTGGTGCACCATAATCCGCGAATTGGGCAGCGAGAACCGCAAATCCTTCGCGCCGGCGGTGAGCAGCAGCGATCCCATAGACGCGGCCATGCCGATACACATGGTCGAGATCGCCGGCCGGATGTAGCGCATGGTGTCGTACATCGCCAGGCCAGAAGAAACCACGCCGCCGGGGGAGTTAATGTAGAGCGCAATTTCCTTTTTCGGGTTGTCGGCCTCAAGAAACAACAGCTGAGCGACAACCAGGGTCGATACCGCATCATTGACCGGACCGGACAGAAAGATGATCCGCTCCTTCAGCAGCCTTGAGAAAATATCAAAAGAGCGCTCGCCGCGGCTGGTTTGTTCAACCACCATCGGCACAAGCGTATTCATATAAATATCGTGGGGGTCTTTCATTGACGTCCTCTCGTCCCGATGCCCGTAAACGGGGCATAATCGTTAATTGTGATCCTTAACATGGGGTCAAAAAGAACCGGCGCCAGCCCCCATGCTCATCACTATATGCTAATGCGCTTAAGCGAGGGTTATTGCTATGTAAATGCAAGAATTTGTTCCGATCCGGCCACCGCCGGGGAGGCGGGGCGCACAGCACTGGCCAGCCGGTCCTGATATAATCCATCTCGAATAAGAAACGGGCCGCAATTCTCTGCGGCCCGTTATCGATAATCGGTTGTTTTAGCTTCTTACGTTACGGGATCGTCCCCATCCGGGTCTTCCATTAATTCTTCTTTGGAGACGGTTTTTTCTTCCACCTTGGCGTTGTCGAGAATGTGATCGACCACGCGCTCTTCAAATAAGGGCGCGCGCAACTGCTGCACGGCGGCCGGGTTGTTCTGGTAGAATTCGATGACTTCTTTTTCCTGACCCGGATAGGCGCGCGCCATATTAATCATTTCGCGCTGCAGGTCTTCCTGCGGCACCTGAATTTCGGCGCGCTTGCCGACCTCCGCCAGCACCAGGCCGAGACGCACCCGGCGTTCGGCGATTGTGCGATATTCTTTTTTCAGCTCGTCTTCGGACTTTTCCTTGTCTTCATCATCCAGCTCGGCGGCTTGCACCTGTTGCCAGATCTGATCGAACTCCGCGTCAACCATGCCGTTTGGCAGATCGAAATCATGCGCGCCGTCAAGCTTGTCGAGCAGCGCGCGCTTCACATGGGCCCGCGAATGTTGGGCGTTTTCTTCCACTAGGCGCTCTTTGATCCGCGTCTTGAGATCGGCAAGATCTTCCAGGCCAACTTTCTTGGCCAGCTCATCGTCGATCTCGACTTTTTCAGGTTGCGCAATCGCGACGACTTTGACGTCGAAGACGGCCTCCTTGCCGGCGAGATCCTCGGCGTTGTAATCTTCGGGGAAGCTCACCTTGACCTCAACATCGTCGCCAGCCTTGGCGCCGATCAGTTGTTTTTCAAACCCCGGAATAAACGAATTTGACCCGAGGACGATATCGACGCCTTCGCCTTTGCCGCCGGCGAACTCTTCGCCATCGACGCGGCCGACATAGTCTATGGTGGCCTTGTCGCCGTCTTTCGACTTCTGGGTGTCCTTGCGCGGCGTATAGGTAATTTGTTGCTCGGCGACGCGCTGCAGCGCCTCATTGATTTCTTCGTCGGCGACTTCCGCGACCGGGCGCGTCAGCTCCAATTCAGACGTATCGGCCGGCTCAAAGCTCGGCAGGATTTCCGCGTGGACATCATATTCAAGATCGGCATTGCCGGCGATCACTTGATCCATATCAGAATGGAAATGCGGATGCGGCGATGACGCTGGTTGCAGATCGCGGTCGGTGAAGGCTTTTTGCGACGTCTCGGCGACGATCTCCTGGACGATTTCGCCCATCACGCCTTTGCCGTACATTTTCTTCAGAAACGAGACCGGCGCCTTGCCTTTGCGAAAGCCCTTCAGATGTACGCGGCCTTTCATGTCCTTCAGACGCGCCACCAGTTTTTCATCGAGTTCTGAGGCTGGCACTTTGACCAGAAACCGCCGATCGAGGCCTTCTGCGCTTTTTTCCGTAACTTCCATTAGTCTTTCCTGTCGTCATTCGGTCCGGATATTTTCCGGTTAGTTTTCAAATCTACGCGTCCGCCGCCGCTTTCGTTTCACTCAAGCTATGGCGCGACAGCCTTCGCCCAAAAATACAACCAGCCGCAAACCTGCCGTTCGCCATCTCTCCAAGGCTGGCCTGCCGAGCCGAAGCCCACCGGGCGAAGGCTGGTGCGGATGAGAGGACTCGAACCTCCACGCCTCTCGGCGCCAGAACCTAAATCTGGTGCGTCTACCAGTTCCGCCACATCCGCAAAC
>JAJFGE010000102.1 GCA_021776295.1 Hyphococcus sp. | reverse complement strand
CGCGCGCCACAGACACGACAAAAGGGCGCTTGAGCTACGGACAAGCTCCACGCACACCGCACTCGCCAAACCGCAAACTTTGGGTTATTCAGCAGCAGGACTCTCTAAATAAACGCGGGAGCCAAAGGGCGCAGGCCAAATAAAACACGATTCGAAAAAGCCGGTCGCAGCGATCATCGCCATCCTGTCGTGCCCGCCTGGGGAGGTTTCGATAGCGGCGGGCCGGTCCTGATGACGCCTTGGGAAAGTGGCGCAAGTTATTTTAGCGATGCGGCCTTTTTGGCATTCGCTTCGATCTCATCCCACTTGGATTGGGCGATCATGGCGCGCGTCGCAATCCATGAGCCGCCGACGCAGGCGACATTCGGCAACGCAAGATAGGCCGGCGCCTTTTCCGCAGTGATCCCGCCGGTGGGGCAAAAGGCGATGTCGGGCAACGGCCCGGCAAGGGATTTAAGATAAGCGATGCCGCCAGCCGGTTCGGCTGGGAAAAATTTCATCGCCGCAAAACCAGCATCAAAAGCCGTCATCGCCTCGCTCGCCGTCGCAACCCCGGCAAGCGCAGGAACGCCGGCGCCGGCGAGCGCACCGAGTAAAGACATACTGGCGCCGGGGCTGACCAGAAAATCAGCGCCGGCGGCGGTTGATTTTTCAACATCGTCGGTGCTGCGGATGGTTCCCATACCAACGATAAGGTTGGGTGCTGCAGATTTCATCACCCCCAGCGCCTCCAGCGCGCAGGCCGTGCGCAGTGTTAACTCGATGACCTCAAGGCCGCCAGCCGCCAGCGCCTGCGCCAGGGGCGCGGCATCTTTAAGCTCCGCCACTTCCAAAACAGGAATGACGCTCGCTTTTGAAAGCACTTCATTAATCTGCATCACTATATCTACCCAATATCGCCGCCGCACCGATCAACGCCGCGCCGTCATTAACAATCATGTCAACCGGCACGCCCTCGACATAATCGCGCATGCGGCCTTTGTCGAGAAAGCGGCGCGTGAACTGACTGGCGAGGAAAATCTCGCGGATTTTCGGCAGGATGCCGCCGCCCAGCACAACACCGCCGCGCGCGCCAGTCGCCAACACTGCGTCTCCCGCGACAGCGCCCAGAAGTTCACAAAACATTTCAACCGCCCGCACTGCGATTGGATATTCTTTTGTCATGGCCGCTTTGGTGATTTCATTCGCCTTTAGCGAGACCCGCGGCGTTCCCGCGATAGCGCAGAGCGCGCGATGAATGTTGACGAGGCCGCGCCCCGATAACACCCGCTCGACAGAGACCCGCGGATGTTCGCGCGCAATGAATTTCATAACCGCAATTTCTTCATCGGTTCCCGGCGCCAGCCCCACATGACCGCCCTCGGTCGGGATGATCCGGTCGCGCCCATTGCCGGGCAGGACCAACGCCTGGCCGAGACCAGTGCCCGGCCCGATAACCAAAATGGGCGCATCGGCGGCGCCCACGCCCGGTTTGACCGAGACCAAATCCGATTTTGGCAGATGGCGCAGGCTTGATGCCAGCGCCTCAAAATCATTGGCGACCATAAACCGATCCAGACCGAGCGCGGCTTTGATAGTAGCGACCTCAAGCACCCATGGGGAATTGGTAAAATCGATGACATCATCACTCACCGGCCCGGCGACCGCAAAACACGCCGCCTTTGGCTTTGCGGTCACGGCTTCAAGATAAGCGTCAGCAGCGTCGCGGATGGTTTCAAAATCTTCGGCGCGGAAGGTCTGGCTGTCGCGGATGACAATACCGTTTTTATCACGGCTCGCCAACGCAAAGCGCGCATTGGTGCCGCCAATATCTGCGACCAGAACCGGCTCGGTCATTGAACATCTCCGCGCCAGCGCTCTTGCAGTGCAAATGTCATGGCCCCCTCTTCCGCACCGCCCACCAGAGACCGCATCCCGGCAAAGAGTTCACGCCCGGTTCCCCAGCGGTCTGCGTCGACATCGCCCGTTGCAGCTGCGCGCGCTTTCAATTCCTCAACGTCAACCAGAACCTCAAGGCGTCCATTTTCTGCATCAAGACGGATGATGTCGCCGTCGCGAATTTTTGCGATGACGCCGCCGCATAAGGCCTCCGGCGTCAGGTGGATGGCGGCGGGAACTTTACCGCTCGCCCCCGACATCCGCCCATCGGTAATCAGCGCCACTTTAAATCCTTTGTTCTGGAGAACGCCAAGCGGCGGCGTTAGCTTATGCAGCTCCGGCATGCCGTTCGCTCTTGGCCCCTGAAACGCGATCACCGCCACAAAATCTTTTTCCAGTTCGCCGGCTTTGAAACGGTTCATTAAATCCTGCTGGCTGTTAAAGACAATCGCCTGTGCTTCAATCACGCGGCGCTCGGGGCTGACCGCCGAGACCTTGATCACCGCGCGGCCGATATTGCCGTCCAGCACCACAAGACCTCCGCTTGGCGCCGCAGGATTTGTAACCGGCGTGAGGACTTTCTCGTCGCCCGATACCGAAGGCGCGTCGCGCCAGGCGAGCTTGCCTGCGTCCAGAACCGGCTCGCAAGCATAGTGGCCAAGTCCGGCGCCCATCGCTGTGTTGACGTCTTCATGCAACAGCCCTGCATTCAACAATTCGCGAATAACAAAGCCGATCCCCCCGGCAGCGTGGAAGTGGTTCACATCCGCCGATCCATTTGGATAAATCCGCGCCAGCAGCGGCGTTACGGACGAAAGCGCGCTAAAGTCATCCCAGTCGATAATGACCCCGACGGCGCGAGCCATAGCGACGAGGTGAATGGTGTGGTTGGTCGAACCGCCTGTGGCGTTGAGCCCAACGATCGCATTAGCGATGGCCCGCTCGTCAATGATGTCGCAAAACGGAATATATTCATCCCCCAAGGCTGTTGTCGTTGCGGCGCGCCTCGCCGTCTCGACCACGAACGCATCGCGCAGAGGCGTGCCCGGATTGACAAAGGCCGAGCCCGGCAGGTGCAGCCCCATCATTTCCAGCAGCATCTGGTTGGAATTTGCCGTGCCATAAAAAGTGCAGGTGCCGGGTGAATGATAGCTCGCGCTTTCCGCCGCCAGAAGCTCATCGCGCCCGACTTTTCCCTCCGCATAAAGCTGGCGCACCCGCGCCTTTTCATCATTCGGCAATCCTGACGCCATCGGACCAGCCGGCAGGAACAATACCGGCATATGGCCAAACCGCGCCGCGCCGATAAACAGTCCGGGTACGATCTTGTCGCACACACCGAGCATCAACGCCGCGTCAAAGACATTATGCGAGAGCGATATCGCCGTCGCCATGGCGATAACGTCTCGCGAGAACAACGACAGATCCATCCCCGGCTGGCCTTGGGTAACGCCGTCGCACATTGCCGGAACGCCGCCGGCGATTTGCGCCGTGGCGCCGGCCTCGCTCAAGGCGTGTTTGATGATGTCTGGATAGGCGCCAAGCGGTTGGTGGGCTGACAACATATCGTTGTAAGCAGTAACGATGGCGACATTGGCGCCACCGCCTTTGGCCAGCGCCTTCTTGTCGCCGGGCGGAGACGCCGCCGCCGCATGAGCGAGATTGCCGCAGGAGATATGGCTGCGTTGCGGGCCATCCGACGCGGCTGCGCGCATTTGTTTCAGATAGGCGGCGCGCGTCTCGCGGCTGCGCTCGCGCACCCGCTGCGTTACGCGCGCCAATGTGGCGTTCAGTTTCGGCAAACCACCCTCCTTACGGCGCCCATGCGGCCCAAAGGCCCGGGCGCGCCTTCAAAATAGCACGGACAGGCATCGCTTCCACAGGCCCGTCTTCTAGCACTTTGATATAGGCGTTGCGCTTTTCCTCGCCGGCTATCATCAGCGTCATAAACCGTGCGGACTTTACCGCACCTATTGTCAGCGTCATCCGGCTGACATGCTTTCCGGTGACGTTGCTTTGTAGCGCATTGACCGCGCATAAGGATTTTTCCGAATGCAGCGCATCATCCAATCCATCCGCATACGGAAACCATGAGGCCGTGTGGCCGTCCGGCCCCATACCCAAAACCACCGCGTCAAACGGCCGGCTCACCCCTTCAAGCCGCGCCTCCACCATCGCCAGGCCTTGCGCCGGCGTCGGCGCATCCGACCACAGGCCCACAAGATTGAGTGCTGCTGCATGGTTCTGCATCAAAGTCTCGCGAATAAAGGTCTCGTTCGAGCCGTCCTCTCCCGGCGCAACCCAGCGTTCGTCAACAAGAATCGCCGTCACACGAGACCAGTCGAGCACGCGCGTTGACAGTGCCTTATAAAGCCCCGCCGGGGTTGAGCCGCCCGAGACCGCGAACGACGCAGCGCCGCGCTCGGCGATGGCGCGGGCAAGCTGCGCCTCAATCATATCAGCCAGGCGCGCCGCCATCGCCGCAGCGGATGCAAACGAGATAAGCTCTGCCTTAAGCGCCATCAAACCACGCGCGCCCATCGCGGTCGAGCATCATCGCCGCCTGCACCGGCCCATCCGTACCCGCTGCATATTTATGCGCCGGTGTTTCATCTTTTGACCACGCCGCCTGGATGCCGTCGACCCATTGCCACGCAGCCTCTACCTCATCGCGCCGCATAAACAGCGCGAGGTCGCCGCGCACCACCGCCATCAACAAGCGTTCATAGGCGTCAGGATATCGCGCCGAGAACGCGTCGGCATAGCTCAAATTGAGCGGCACATAGCGTAGACGCATGCCGCCCGGGCCCGGGTCTTTGGTCACCAGCAATAATTTTACGCCCTCATCCGGCTGCAGCCGGATAACCAGCCGCGATGGCTGCAAGCCATCGGCGCCGCTGGCGACCAGCGCATGGGCCACGTCCTTAAACTGAACGATAACTTCCGAACGCCGTGCGCCCATGCGCTTGCCGGTGCGCAAATAAAACGGAACGCCCTTCCAGCGCCAATTATCGATATTGGCTTTGACCGCCGCAAAGGTCTCTGTTGCGGTCGGCTTATCCAATTCCTCCGCATACCCCTTAACCGCCGCGCCGTCGCTGGCGCCGGGGCCATATTGTCCGCGTACGCTGGCCTCGCGCACGCTCTGCGCCGTGATCGGTCGTAACGCACGCAAGACTTTGAGTTTCTCGTCGCGCACCGTATCGGATTCCAGGTCAAAGGGCGGCTCCATCGCGACCAGACACAACAATTGCAGCAAGTGATTTTGCACCATGTCGCGCAAGGCGCCGGCGCTGTCGTAATATCCCGCACGCCCGCCGGCGCCGATGGTTTCGGCCACCGTTATCTCAACATGATCGATCGCATTGGCGTTCCAGACCGGCTCAAACAGAGAATTCATAAAGCGCAGGACGATAAGGTTCTGCACCGTCTCCTTGCCAAGATAGTGATCGATCCGAAAAATCTCATCCTCTGCGAAGACCGCACCGACCGCATCGTTGACAGCGCGCGCGCTTAGCAAATCATGGCCGATGGGTTTTTCAAGCACGATACGCGCGCCCGGTGTCTTCAGCCCCGCCGCATCGATATTGCGGCAAACATCGCCATAAAGCCCCGGCGGCAACGCCAGATAAAAAATCCGCTGTTTGCCCGCCATATCTCCGAGCTTGTCGCCCAGCGCCTTCCAGTCTGACCCGCCGTCGAGCGCGTCCAGCTCGACATAAAAAAGCTGCTTTGAAAACGCGCGCCATTCCTTCTCGTCTATGGCCTCGCCCGGGTGAAACTTCTTAAAGCTCTCAAGCGTCAGCGCCCGGTAACTGTCATCATCAAGCGCCGTTCGCGAGGCGCCGACAATCCGCGACGTCGCCGGAATTTGCCCGTCGCGCCAGCGGTGAAACAGGGACGGCACAAGTTTGCGCAGCGCCAAATCGCCCGCCGCCCCAAAAACTATCAGGTCAAACGCCCCAACCGGCAATAACTGTGGCGAGGATGGTCGTTCTTCCATACTGATTTCCATTTTCGCCAGCCTATGGCTTTGTTTGTGAGCCGTTCAGCATAAACGCCCGCGCGCTTTTGCGCTGGCGAAAATGCATCGTGCTATTCAATCGGAGCTCTCTTATAGACCGGCCTTAATGCTATCACCAGTAGAAGCCATACAGAAAGATAAGAACGGCAGTGACGATGACGGCGCCGATATTGAAGCCTGGGCCGGTTTTGAAAGAGATGCTGGCGAGGTCGATGACCTGGTCGTCACGCGCGGGAGCCTGGAGCAAGGACAGCGCCACGCCAAGCCCGACGCAGAGCAGGAATACGACGCCGACCCGGTCCATGAACGGCATCTCCGGCAGCCAGATCTTGAACGCCAGCGACAGTGCAAATGAGCCGATGACGGCGGCGATGGCGCCGATTTCCGTGCCGCGCTTCCAGAACATGCCGAGGATGAAAATCGCGACAATGCCCGGCGTGAAGAAACCGGTATATTCCTGGATAATCTGAAACACCTGATCAGCGCCGCCAAGCAAGGGTCTTGCAGCGAGGACGGCAATGGCGATGGCGGTCAGGCTGGTGATGCGCCCGACGCGGACCAGCTGTCGCTCTGTTGCCTGTTGTCCGAACATCGGGCGATAAAGGTCCATGGTGAAGATCGTCGAGATCGAATTCATCATCGAGCCAAGCGATGAGACGATTGCGGCAATCAGCGCGGCAAAGATCAACCCGCGAATGCCGCCGGGAACCAGCTTCATCATTTCCGGATAGGCCTGGTCGGGCTTGGCGAGGTCGGGCGCGAGCACCACCGCGGCAATCCCCGGCACGACAATAATCAACGGCATGATGAGCTTTAAAAAAGCTGCAAACATGATGCCCTTCTGGGCCTCGCCGACATCTTTGGCGCCCAGCGCGCGCTGGATGATATACTGGTTACAGCCCCAATAGGAGATGTTCATGATCCACATGCCGCCCAGCAAGACGCCAATCCCGGGGAGGTTTTTGTATTGAGGATTATCGCGCGACAAAATCATGTCGAAACGCTCGGGGAACTCAACCATCAGCCGTTTAAACCCAGCGATAGCGTCGCCGCCGCCGACTTGGGAGAGCGTGATATTGGCAATCAGCGCACCGCCGAGAATCAGCAGCGTCACCTGAATAATATCCGTCAGCGCCACTGCTTTTAGCCCGCCATATAGCGAATAGGCCGCCGCAAACATCGCCAGCAACACCATGCCGAGCATCATGCCCGCGCCGGTCAGCGTGTTGATAGCGGTAGCGCCAAGCCACAAAATCGTCGTCAGATTGACGAAAGTGTAAAGCCCCAGCCAGAACACCGACATCACATATTTAACGCTCGCCCCGAAGCGCAACTCAAGGAATTGCGGCATCGTATAGATGCGGTGTTTTAAAAAGATCGGCAGGAAGAACTTGCCGACAATCACCAGCGTGATCGCCGCCATCCACTCATAAGAGGCGATAGCAAGGCCGATGGCATAGCCCGATCCCGACATGCCGATGATTTGTTCGGCGGAGATATTGGCGGCGATCAGCGAGGCGCCAATCGCCCACCAGGGCAGCGCCTTGCCGGCTAGAAAATAGTCCTCCGTATTCTTCTTGTGGCCAGCCTTTTCTCGCGACACCAGTGTCGCAATCGCAATCAAGGCCAGCGCATAGCCAATAACAATGACTAAATCGATCGGTTCGAGGGACATATTTTCCTATTCTCCGGTTAAACGCTGGCGTTCTATTCGGTTCGTATACGTTTCAGCTGCAATATCGCTGCGGACGGCGCGCCCATGCCGCCCTCACTTCTTATTCAACGTTGCTTATGCCATTGGCTGAACATGTTGCAAATATATTCGGCACACGAACTAGATGATGGAAAAGGTGAGACACTCCGACGCATAGGGAAATGCAAGTGTTTAGCGGTCCTGCACAAACGCATAACAAGCGAGCGGCATAATCCATTCCTATTGTGACTTTATGCGCAAGCGGATCGCCGCGCCGCCGCCGGACGCCAGCGGCAGAGAAAGACTGTTGCCGCGCACAACATCGCGCTGTTCGATAATCATATTATAGGGATTGTCTTTCCAACTCGCTTTCACGCCGTCGCGATAAATTTCAGCAACATAGGTTTGTTGAGGGTCAAGGAAGGAAAGCGGCAGCGAGAGGGTGCGCGCCTGTTCGTCAGTCAGGGCGCCGAGATACCAGTCTTCGCTGTTGCGATCCTTGCGCGCATAAGCAACGAAATCGCCAATCTCGCCGGCAAGCGCAATGCTTTCCTCCCAGTCGGCCGGAACATCGACGATGAACTGGAAGGCGCCCAGATTGCTCTCATAATTCTCCGGTAAGTCGGCGGCCATCTGGATCGGGCTATACAGCACGACATAAAGTGCAAGCTGCTTGGCGAGCGTAGTTTTAACGCGGCTGCGCGGGTCGCCGCGCGGCATGTCCGCGTTCACAGGCTGGCGTTTGTTGGGCTCAAGGTCGAATATGCCGGGCGTAAAATCCATCGGCCCGGAGAGCATCCGCGTGAAGGGAAGGATTGCCGTATGCTCAGGCGGATTGGGCGGATCGCCCCAGGCGTTAAATTCCTGACCGCGCGCGCCCTCGCGCGCAACCCAGTTCGGATAGGTCCGGCGTAGCCCCGTGTCCTTTACCGGTTCATGAGGATTGATGGAGATTTTGTGTTTCGCCGCTTCGCGGACGACGCGCATATGGTGGTCGACCATAAACTGGCCGTCATGCCATTCATATTTCGCAATGCCATTTTCATCGATCCGCTTGATATTTCCGCCATCTGCGACATAGCCGGTTTTTACCTTATCAATGCCAAGCGCTTCATAAAACGCAAACGCATCTTCCAGTTGGTTTTCATAGTTGGTGACATTACCGGAGGTCTCGTTATGACCGATCAGGCGGACGCCTTTTTCCCGCGCATACTCTGTCACGGCTCTCAGGTCGAAATCCGGATAGGGTTTTGTAAAACTGAAAACATCGCCATTGCTGAACCAGTCGCCGTCCCAGCCGATATTCCAGCCTTCAACCAACACCCCGATGAAGCCATATTTGGCGGCAAAATCGATGTAGCGTTTGGTCTCTTGCGTGGTCGCGCCATGAACGCCGTCGGTTCCCCATAAATATTCGCGAATATGCATCCCCCACCAGATGCCGACATATTTGCCGGGTTTGACCCAGGAGACATCGCCCAGCTTATTGGGTTCATTAAGGTTTAAAATCAGGTCGGAATTCAACAGCCCGACCGCGTCCGGCGCGATCTGGATAGTGCGCCATGGCGTCACAAAAGGGGTTTTTGTTTTGACCAGCACCCCGTCCGACCATGGCGCCAGATCCGCCTTGAACCGCCCAGGGCGGAGTTGTTTCAGCGACATGCCGGAGTAATCGACCAACGCCGCCTCATGAATGCTTAAGTGTACGCCGGAAGGCGTGCGCAACGTCATCGGCGTATGCGCACCCGACACTTCTGCGATATCGCTTGTCTGGTAGAGGTACTCATAGCGGTTCCAGCCGCGTGAGGGTATCCACCAGGCGGTTGATTGATTCACAACCACAAATTCCGTCAGCTCATCAATAATATTGACTTTGCCAAGGCGGCGCTGTTTGGGAATTTCGTAACGAAAGCCGACGCCGTCATCGAAGACGCGAAACCGCACCTGCATTTCCGGCGCCGGGCCGCTTGTCGATGCGAAGGTGACCAGCAATTCATTGTGATGGTCGCGCACCAGGCGCCGCTCGCCCCAGGGTTGCTCCCATATCTCATCACGAGAAGCGATTGCCGTCGCGGCAATGGACAGGCCTTCATCAAATCCGTGCTGGTTTTTAAACAACATGCCGAGGCGCGAGGACGCAATGATGGTCGCGCCGCGGAAATCGATTTTATACTGCGCTCGGCCGCCATCATCGCTGACGGTAACGACGATGTCGCCAGCGGGCGAACGGACCTGCACAGGCGGCTGCGCGGCAAGAAGTTGCGGCGCAAAGACGGCAAGCAGCCCAAAGCCAATGGCGGCCAGTTTGGACAAACGAGATCGCGCTGCGGACATAATCTTCTCCAAAATGATCACCTTTCCTTACGCCGGGCCGGGTCGCCACCCTTATGCGAATCCACCGGCCAAACAGCCTCGAACCGGCTTTGTGGAGACTACCGGAATATGCAAGTTTTTGCAATAATGAAGGCGCAGGGTGCGAGGCGCGACGTATCGCCAAATGTACTTTATGGTGAAATGCCATATAATCATATGCTAAATATGGAACATGCATGGCTATTATAGGCTCTTTCATCTGAAATGGGTTGCGGAAAATAATGCAAAAAATATACATTCGACGCCATCGTGAGAGCCATAGCGCGACCCGTGCGGCCCTGGCCGCTATACTCATAAAGGGAATGAACCGGTGCGAGAAGAAACCGTCAGGTGCGCATTGAAAATCAGCCTTTCTCCTCAATCAACCTTGTCTGTCAAATCCTTCGGCAATGAGCGCCAGCCCGTCATTGTGATTGATGACGCATTTGAAGACCCGCTTGGGCTCGTTGAAGACGCCTGCGCCAAACCCTTCTCGCGGATCGGCGCCTATTATCCGGGCCTGCGCGCGTCGCTCGATAAAGGCCCGACGCTTTTGCTGATTGCATCAGTAAAGGAGATGCTAGAGCAGCATTTCAATATCGCCAGCGCGCAATGGGATAGCGAGTGCTTCTATTCTATCGTAACCACGCCGCCCAAAGCGCTGGCGCCCATCCAACGATTTCCGCATTATGACGGTGTTGAAGAACAGCGCCTCGCAATCCTTTGCTATCTCGGCAAGCCAGAACAGGGCGGCACGGCTTTTTACCGTCACCGCAGCACCGGCTATGAGACCGTGAGCGCAGATCGGTTCAATCGATTCAAGCAAACGCTAGAAGCGGAAGTGCGCCAACACGGTCTGCCGCCGCCGCGATATATAGAGGACGGCGCGCCATTGTTCGAGCGCATCGGCGTTGTTGGCGCCCGCTTCAACCGTATGCTGATTTACCGAGGGTTCAATCTCCATTGCAGCGTCATCGACAACGCCTCCCCCTTGCCCAGCGATCCGCGCGAAGGGCGGCTCACAGTGAATTGTTTTTTGAAACCATCCGCAATCGACGGGTAAACCCGCCAGCACAGCCCAGGAGTAAAAGACACTGTCATGTTCAAATATCTCGCAATCGCATCCGCCCTAATCGGCGCCACCGCCTGCAATAGCGGCGATCCGAGCGCGCAAACCGGCGCAGCAACCTCAGCAACGACAGAGAAAAAAACTAATCTGCATACGCCAAAGTCATACATCAAAATCGACCATCCCGAATGGTCGCGCAATGCCGTTATTTACCAGATCAACACTCGTCAGTTCACAAAAGAGGGCACATTCGCCGCCGCACAACAGCAATTGCCGCGCCTGGAAGAGCTGGGCGCCGATATCTTATGGCTAATGCCAATTCACCCGATTGGAGAAAACAACCGCAAAGGCTCGCTCGGCAGCCCCTATGCGGTCAAAGATTATTTCGGCGTCAATCCAGAATTTGGAACGCTTGAAGATTTAAAATCTTTCATCGACGCCGCCCATGCGCTCGGCATGTATGTCATTCTCGACTGGGTCGCCAACCACACCGCCTGGGATAATGCACTCGTCTCGGAGCATCCGGACTGGTATGTGCGCGACTGGAAGGGCGACTTTCATCCGACGCCATGGTGGGACTGGTCGGATATTATCGACCTTGATTACTCACAACCCGCGTTACGCGAGTATATGACCGGGGCGATGGCATATTGGGTCACAGAAGCAGGCGTTGACGGTTTTCGCTGTGACGTTGCCGGATATGTTCCGCTCGATTTCTGGGACAATATCCGCCGTGAGCTGGATGAGATCAAGCCGGTCTTCATGTTGGCCGAATGGCAAACGCGCGACCTTCATGCGCGCGCTTTTGACGCCAGCTACGCATGGGACTGGCACAATGCGATGCACAACATCGCCGTCAACGAGGCCGATGTTGGCGCTTTGTTCGGATATTACTCCGCCAATGAAAGCGCCTGGCCAGAGGACGCCTATCGCATGGCGTTCATCAGCAACCATGACAAAAATTCCTGGGAGGGAACCCAGTTTGAACTTTTCGGCGACGCTCTTGAGGCAGCCATCGTTCTCTCCGTTATCGGCGAAGGCGTTCCTTTGATCTATAATGGACAGGAGGCCGGCAATCCGAAGCGGCTGGCGTTTTTTGAAAAAGATCCGATTGCGTGGCGCGAACACCCTGTCGGCGCGCTTTACAAACAGCTTTTCGCGCTGAAACACCAGACCCGAGCGCTGTGGAATGGCGCCAATGGCGCGCGCATGATCCCGGTTATCAATTCCGAGCCGGACAAGGTATTCAGCTTTGTGCGGTTTGGCGATGAGGACGGCGTATTTGCATTAATGAATTTTAGTACGGAAGAAAAAACAGTGTCGTTTTCGGAAAGCTTGCATCATGGAACTTATACGGATTACTTTAACGGAGGCGAAGTGACTTTTGACGAGGCCCAGAAATTGACCCTGGCGTCGTGGAGCTACCGAGTGTATCTGAAAAACTGATGACCTTAAACAAAACACATGGCGATCCATTTCGCATTCTTGTCCTCGGCGGCGGCACTGCCGGGTGGATGGCCGCCAATCTGATGGCGAAACGCTGGGCGGGTCGCAATCTCGAAATCACCGTTCTGGAAGCGCCCGATATCGGGATTATCGGGGTCGGTGAAGGGTCTACCCCGCAATTAAAAGCGTTTTTTGACACTCTGGGCGTTGCGGAAGCGGACTGGATGGCGAAATGCAATGCGACCTACAAGAACGGCATCAGCTTCCATGGCTGGTCCGAACGGCCAGGGCATGCGCATTATTTTCACCCCTTCCCCTCGCCGATCGACCACCACACTTCGCCCGCATTTTACTTTCACAGCCATTTTCGTCGGCAAGGGATTGACCTCAACGCCGATCCGGATCGGTTTTTTCTGTCAGCTCATCTCGCCAACAACCGCCTGGCGCCAAAGCCCAATCATAATTTTCCGTTCGACATCGCTTATGGCTATCATTTCGATTCCCATCTCGTCGGCGCGTTTTTGCGCGAGCATGCAAAATCCCTCGGCGTCGTCCATACAGAGGGCAAGGCTGTTGACGTCCAACTAACCGCTGATGGAAATATCGCGTCGCTCAAACTTGATGATGGCCAAATCATACAAGCTGATTTCTTCATCGACAGTACCGGGTTTCGTTCAGTGCTCTTGCAGCAAGCTTTGGGAGTGAAGTTCGTTTCGTTTGCCGAAAATCTGTTCAACAATGCCGCGATTGTGTTGCCGACGCCGGCTGACCCGGATGGAACCAATTCACAAACCACCTCAACGGCGCTAAAAAATGGATGGGCGTGGAATATTCCGCTTACCAATAGAACCGGCAATGGCTATGTCTATAGCGCTGATTATTGCACCCCCGACGAAGCGGAGACTGAACTGCGCACGCATTTAGGCATGCTCGACAGCGATGTCGCAGCGCGGCGCCTCAAAATGAAGGTTGGCCGCGTCGAAAAACACTGGCGCAAAAACTGCCTGGCGGTCGGTTTGTCCCAAGGCTTTATCGAGCCTCTGGAAGCGACCGCACTCCACCTTGTTCAGGCAACGATTGAACAATTCATGGCGGCTTATGAGGACGGCGGGTTTACCAATAAGAAAGAAGACGACTTCAACGCGGACATAAACGCCCGCTTTGAGGGCGTGCGCGATTATATCGTTTGTCATTACCGCGCAAGTTTACGCACCGACACAGAATACTGGCGCGATAATGCTGCTAACAACCAGCTTTCAGACACGCTTCACCGGATATTCAAATGCTGGTTTGAGCGCGGGGATATGAAGCAAGAAATCGCAGAGCTGGGGATCAGCAAATATTATTCGCTGACATCGTGGCTATGCCTTCTGGGCGGCTATGGAAACTATCCTGGTGCAGATAAGCTAAAGCCGCCGCCTGATGACCTTCAACGCTTTGATTTGAGCATCATCGACGACTTTGTCGCCCGCGCGGGACTCAATTTTCGCGACCACAAAACGGTGCTGGCGGAAATGCGTGAGGCGCCCGGAGACAACGTATCTCAGTGAACTGGCGCTTTGCATTGGTTGTCAATAAACGCCTCATGCGACGGCATTGACGCGGTCGCGCGTGCAATCAATGCCCTCATGTCGCTCAGGAAACCAGAAAGGTCGCGCTCGGCGAGCGCATCGGCGACCGGGTGATAACCGGCCGGCATAATGCGTTGGCCCAGCATCACCTGAAGCCATCCGGTTTCCGTAAACAGCTCTTCGTGTTCGCGATAAATTCTCCCGCTGGCGCGGAACAAATCTATCTTCGCGGTTAGTGCATCCGGCACGCTCATATCGCGGCACGCCGACCAGAAACCAGCGTCATCGTGCTCATTTGCGTGGTAGTGCAAAATCAAAAAATCGCGAACGCGCTCAAACTCAAACCGCGACTGCCGGTTGAACTCATCAATCAGAGTTGGATCGAAACTCTTGTCAGGAAACATCGAAACGACGCGGCTGACCGCCGACTGGATCATGTGGATCGAAGTCGATTCCAGCGGTTCCATAAAACCGCTGGCGAGCCCCAACGTAACACAGTTCTTAACCCACATACGCTTGCGCATACCCGTCGTGAAGCGAATGATACGCGGCTCGGCCAACGCCTTTCCTTCGATATTCTGTAACAGGACGTCTTTGGCGTCCTCGTCGCTTACGAACTGGCTGCAATAGACATGACCGTTGCCGACGCGGTGCTGCAAGGGAATGCGCCATTGCCAGCCGGCGCGTTGCGCCGTTGCTTGCGTATAGGGGCGGAACGCATCGCCATGCTCGCACTGAACCGCAACTGCGCGGTCGCAAGGCAGCCATCGCGTCCAGTCCTCGTAACCGGCTTTAAGGGCGCCCTCGATCAACAGGCCACGAAAACCCGAGCAATCGATAAAGAAATCGGCGGCAATCTCTTCCCCGTTTGTCATCTGGACAGTTTTGATAAAACCGGTCTCGCCATCAAGCGCAACATCGACGATCTTGCCTTCTGATCGTTGCACGCCATGCGCCTCTGCGAAGCGGCGAAGATATTGCGCGTAAAGCCCGGCGTCGAAGTGAAAGGCGTATTTCACGCCGGTGAGCCGGGATGAGCCGACCCGCTCCATCCGGGCAAAACGGTTCTGCATGGCGGCGGCGGTGTTTATAGAAAAATCCCAAAGGCTGCTTTTGTCTCCTGATGCGCGGGCGCGCAGCCAGTAATGATGAAACGGAACAAGCCCCAGCGGCCGGCCGATATCGCCAAAGGCGTGAAGATAACTGTCGTCCGGCCGCGTCCAGCCATTGAATTGAATGCCGAGTTTGAAACTGGCTTGAGTATTCTTAATGAAATCGTTTTCGTCGAATCCTAAAAACTTGTTGATATGATGAATCTGCGGGATCGTCGCTTCGCCAACGCCGACGGTTCCTATTTCCTCCGACTCAATCAACCGGATCGAAACTTTTTCGCCAAGTGTCTTGGCAAAAACCGCCGCCGCCATCCATCCGGCCGTGCCGCCGCCGACGATCAGCACTGTTTTTATCGCCTGTGTGGATTGAACGCTGTTACCCATGCTAACGACCCCGTTGCCTGTAACGATATCTTACCGGCGCCGATACGCTCGCATCAACATCGCCATCGTCGCACCACGAAAAAAGAAAAGGCCCCGCCGGATACAACCCGGCGGGGCCTGAATAACGCTCCCGGGAGGAGAAGCGTATTAGAACGTATAGGACGCGCCAATCAGATAGGTGCGGCCAAAGCTTTGATGGTCAATGACCTGGCGTGGTTCTCCAAACACCGTCGTCACAAATGGCTCGTCGGTCAGGTTGAGCCCTTGAGCGGTGAGCCGCAAACCTTCGAGCGGACCCGTCTGGAACTGATAGCCAATCTGAGCGTCGATAATCGATTCGCCTAGCGCATCTCTAAAGGTTCGTTGCGCGCTAATTGCCGACACCTCTGCGAGGAACTGCGAGCGGTAGCGATGGCTGACCCGCGCCTCAAAGCCGTCCTGTTCATAGTAAAGTGTCGAGTTGACGACCCATTTCGACAGACCTGGCACTGTAATTGTAGCCATGACCGTCGGATCAACCTCCAGGAACAACGTCACTTCACTATCGGTGAAGGAGGTGCTGGTGACCAAGCCAAAGGGTGAGAGCGATTCGCTGAAAAGTTCCCCTGGCAAAGACACGCCCAACTCGATGCCTTTGATGCTACCAAAACCATTATTGGTCGGCCCGTTGATAAATCCGACACTTGTTCCCAACGTCGCTGCTTGCGCGGGCGTCAGTTCTCCAGCGACAAAATCAGCAAAATCAAACAGGAAGCCATCTGCTGGATTCACAAAGTCATTAAGGTCCTTGTAGAATCCCGCAATGGAAATATATCCGGCTCCGCCGAAGTAATGCTCAAGCGACAGATCAACCTGGTTTGAAATGAAAGGCCGCAGGAACGGGTTGCCGCCATTGGCGCTGAACGCGCCATCAAACGGATCAGCATTCGCAAGCTTGGTAATATCAACACCAAGCGACAGGCTGGAGTTCAACTGGTCCATACGCGCCCGAGCAAGCGTCCGCGATGCGCCAAGACGCAATTGAGTATTTTCTGAAAACTCAAAAATCAGGTTCAAGCTTGGCAGGAAGTCCGTATAGGTATCGCCTTCCTCTACCGACTCAGCCGATTGACCAAGCGTGCCAGAAATGACGCCGCTTGTCGGGATGCGGAAACCTTCTGCACTCTGATCTGTATAGACAACCTGCAGCCCGACATTCCCCGTCACCGGTATCGAACCAAGATGCGTATCGACGTCAAACTTAACCCAGCCGGTTAACACATCTTCATTAACGGTCCAATCCTGAGCAACCGAGAAGGATGAGAGCGATACCGAAAGCGGTGCATAAAACCCGTTATTCAGCAAGTATAGCGGATCATAGGTGAGCTGAGTAGGAATGCCGAGGAAACCGATGCCCGTGGTTTCGTCAAGCAACGCGGCTTGCGGAACCGGCGCTGTCTGAATAGCGCCATCCGAAATGAACAACGGGCCGCCAGCGATCGTCAGGAATTGCTGGTCAATATTGCGTGTCTTCTCACGCATGCCGTAGTCGAGACCAATTTCAACATTGCTGATGAAACTGTTGTCAAAATCGCGATCTACACTACCGCGAAGGTGCCACAGCTCGTCGGTTGTCTCTGGCGCGTTAATGAACCCCGCCTGCACAACATCGTTGCCGCCGCCCCAACCCAGCGGGTCCGTTAAGACGAAATTGCTGGGATCGCCATAGTCTATCGTCGGCGAGAAGTTGAACGTGCCATTCGAGTTGCGCGTAATCGTAACCGTATCCGCCGCGCCGCCCGTCTCGCCGAAGCCTGTACCAGCATAAGATTCGATCAATCGGTCAGCACGATCAGCTTTCGAATAACTGATATCCACTTCGACACCCCAGGTGTCAGTGTCATAATGGCCATTCCAGCCCGCTGAAAACAGATCAGCGCGGCGTTCATTAAAGTCATTGCGGATAACGGCTCTTTGGTTGCCGAAAGTGGCGCCGGTCACAATACCATCGTCAACAGAATTGATAGAATCTGTTGTTACACCAAAAGCCCCAAAACCCAACGGAAACTCGATACCGCGTAACGGCTGGTCTTCGTTAAAGTCTGAATAAAAAATATCGATAGTCGATTCGAATTGATCACTCGGCTGATATTGTAGCGTACCGATGAGGCCAATGCGGTCGAGATCGCTGGACGCTACAAATGGTTTGGAACCGCCAAGAAGCGCATTGCCGGCGCCGTCAGTAGCATAGCCCCAGGCGTTAAACTGTTCGATCTGAGCCGGTGAAGACTGATAGGCGACGCCAAGCGAAATGCCAACGGTGTCATCCATGAATTGATCGACGATGGTGGCTGTGGCGCGAAAACCATTGCCCGGCGCGTCAGGATTTAAGGAACCATTTTCGTTGAATTCATAACGGCCGTTAAAGGATATGATCCGATCACTGCGATCCAGCGGACGAATGGTCTGCATATCGACGGTACCCGCAAGCCCCTGACCGATCAAACCCGCAAAAGGCGTTTTATAAACGACGGCCCCGGAAAGCAATTCCGCTGGGTATTGGTCAAACTCAACACCGCGATTGTCGCTGGTCGTGACTTGTTCACGGCCATTCAATAGCGCCGTGGACAGATCCGGTCCAAGTCCGCGAATCGACAGCACCTGACTGCGCCCATTCAACCGCTGTGTCGTAAGGCCTGGCAGGCGACCCAGGGCTTCGGCGATTGAAACGTCAGGCAATTTGCCGATGTCTTCGGCGGAAACCGCTTCAACAATCGACTTGGCGTTGCGTTTCGTGGCTACCGAATTCTCAAGCGAACTGCGAAAACCAGTAACAACGATTTCATCTTTTGTATCGCCATCATCTTGCTCTTGAGCAAAGGCAAGCGGCGCGAACGCGAGACTGGACGCGCATCCAAGCAAAATATTGCGAATGTAAACTCGATCCATAGTTTCCCCTCCCTAGCGGGCGTTTAGGCTGTCATCACGGTTACCATGAAAGAAATATCAATTATTTGCAATAGCAACATCATTTAATCTTGCTAAAATGCCATACCACCGCGCCAGCGGTTCTGTCATAATGTCTCGAATTTAACTTTAACATGTTATAATTAATAAGATTTTTTAAGCCTTGCGGAGCTGCAAAAGATATGACATTTTCATCACAATGGCTAATGTAATTCTTTGCAATAAATTTATTGCAATATACTCGTTATAAGCAATGATGCGAATTGGCGGGAATAGCCGGCCTTTGTTGGCGACCGGAGATTGTGGGCGGGAGAGATAGGGTCGATGCATAATCATTCATGCCGCGCGGTATCGCTGGTTCGATTACGGCGCGTATTTTGGGCCCTTATCATATGGTGCGGCCCGCTTGTGGCGACCTCCCTCGCTGCTGATTATTTAGATCGCCCGCCCGAAGACGAAGTTGTCTACTTCGTGTTGCCTGACCGTTTTGAAAATGCCGACCCAAGCAATGACCATGGCGGATTGGACGGCGGCCGGCTCGATCATGGCTTTGACCCAACCCACAAAGGTTTTTTTCACGGCGGCGATCTTAAGGGCCTGACGGCGCGGCTGGACTATATTGAAGAACTAGGCGCAACGGCGATATGGCTTGGGCCAATTTACAAAAACAAACCCGTACAAGGGCCGCCCGGCGATGAAACCGCCGGCTATCACGGATACTGGATAACTGATTTCACTTCCGTCGATCCGCATTTTGGAACCAATGACGACCTTAAAGAATTTGTCGACGCCGCGCATCAACGCGACATCAAAGTCTATCTGGATATCATTACCAATCACACCGCAGACGTCATCTCGTACCGGGAATGTCACGACCCTGATTATCAAGGCGCCGACAAACCTGAACAAGGATGTCCTTACCGCTCGAAAGCTGACTACCCTTATTCAACGCGAGGGCTTGCTTCCGGCGAACGTATTAATGACGGCTTCATGAGCGATGACCCGCTCTACCAGACGAAAGATAATTTCGAACACCTCACCAGAGATGATTATGCTTATACGCCCTATGTGCCGGCCGGCGAAGAAAATGTGAAAAAGCCGGACTGGTTAAACGATCCGCGCTACTATCACAATCGTGGCGATTCGTTCTGGTTCGGAGAAAGCGCGCTATACGGAGATTTCAGCGGGCTCGATGATTTATTGACGGAAGACCCGCGCGTTATTGAAGGTTTTATCGCTATCTTCAAGGACTGGATCACCAATTACAAAATCGACGGCTTCCGCATTGACACGGCAAGGCATGTCAATCCGCAATTCTGGCAGGCCTTTAGCGGCGCAATGCTGGAACACGCCGCTGCGCATGGCATTGCGAACTTCTATATTTTCGGAGAAGCCTATAGCGCCAACCCCGCGGGGTTGGCGCGCTTCACGCGTGTTGATGGGTTGCCATATGTACTTGACTTTGCATTCCAATCCACCGTGCAGGAAGTTGTTCTGAAGGGTGCGCCGGCGATACGGTTTCAAGAACTATTCGACGTGGATGCGCTTTATGAGGGCGGTGGGAAAGCCACTCTTGGGCTCCCGGTCTTTGTTGGCAATCATGATATGGGAAGGTTTTCGATGTTCGCCCGCCAGGCGCATCCGGACGCAACCGAAGAGGAAATCTCCAAGCGTGTTCTTCTCGCTCACGCGATGATGTTTTACCTGCGCGGCGCACCAGTGATTTACTATGGCGACGAGCAGGGTTTTATCAGTGACGGAAACGATCAGGCCGCCAGGGAAGATATGTTTCCGAGCAAGGTAGGCATCTATAATGATAATGATTTGATCGGCACAGACGCGACAACCGCAACTTCTAACTTCAACACCAAGCATCCGTTTTATCGTGCATTGGCGAGAATGGCGCGCATCTACCACAAACATGCGCCGCTACGTCGCGGCGCACAGCTATTGCGCGCAGCCGAACATGAGGGAAGCTTTCTGGCGGTATCTCGCCTTGACGAAGGTGGCGGCGAATATCTGATCTCCTTCAATGCAGAACCCCGTGAGCGCACTCTACAAATCAATGTCGATCCGCGATCCACATCATGGAAATCCATTTCAGGCCGGTGCAACCGGAAATCAACAACGATGGGCAGCGTAAAAGTTACCGTCCCGCCGCTTGCATATATCATTTGCAAGTCTAACGATTGGAACTGAGTGTAATGAATGTGCTTGACGCGAAAAATATGGCGCCAGCCAGCCAGAGGCCGAACCTCGCCGATGCGCAAGACTGGTGGCGCGGCGCGGTTATTTACCAGATTTACCCGCGTAGCTTTCGCGACTCCAGCGGCGACGGCGTCGGCGATTTAACTGGCATCCTGAACGGGCTGGATTACGTCGCAACGCTTGGCGTCGACGCGGTTTGGCTGTCGCCGTTTTTCACCTCGCCTATGGCCGATTTTGGCTATGACGTCGCCGATTATTGCGGCGTCGATCCAATCTTTGGAACCCTATCGGATTTTGACCGCATCATTGAAAAAGCCCACCGCCTCGGGCTTAAAATTATCATCGACCAAGTCTATTCTCATACATCCGATCAGCACGCTTGGTTTTCTGAAAGCCGTCAAAACCGGACCAACCCGAAGGCGGACTGGTATGTCTGGGCGGACCCCAAAGCCGACGGATCACCGCCGAATAATTGGCAATCGGTGTTCGGCGGCGGCGCATGGGGCTGGGACAGCCGGCGCCAACAGTATTTTTTACACAATTTTCTGCGGTCCCAACCTGATCTGAACCTGCACAACCGCGATGTTCAGGACGCATTGCTTAATGTTGGCCGTTTCTGGCTGGACCGCGGCGTTGACGGCTTTCGCCTGGACGCACTCAACTTCGCCATGCACGATCCGCAATTGCGCGACAACCCGCCGGCCCCGCGCGATGGCCACCCGTTGACAAGACCTTTTGAATACCAACTGCACATTTACAATCAGTCGCATCCGGACATTCCAAAATTTTTGGAGCGCATCCGCCTGATGACAAACGAATATGATGGCATATTTACAGTCGCTGAAGTTGGCGGCCCTGAACCGCTCAGTGAAATGAAGAATTTCACTGCAAACGGAACGCGGCTCAATTCCGCTTATAATTTCTCTTTTCTGTATGCGGATAAATTGTCAACCACGATGACAAGATCAGTGGTGAGCGACTGGAACGGCGAGGAAGGCGAAGGCTGGCCATCCTGGGCGTTTTCCAACCATGACGCGCCCAGAGCTGTCAGCCGTTGGGCCGATGAAGACCATACTGCGCGAGCGGCGAAGCTATACGCCATGCTGTTGATGAGCTTAAGGGGCAACGCTTTCCTCTATCAGGGTGAAGAGTTGGGGTTGCCGCAGGCGCATGTGCCGTTTGAGGCGCTAAAAGACCCCGAAGCGATTGCAAACTGGCCATCGACGCTAGGCCGCGACGGTGCGAGAACCCCGCTGCCTTGGGAAGATACGGCGGCAAACGCAGGCTTTTCAAGCGCAAAGCCGTGGCTGCCAGCAGACCCGCGCCATAGCGCATTGGCCATTAATGTTCAGGAGCGCGACGGCCAGTCCACGCTTCATTTCGTTCGCAAACTTATCGCCATCAGAAAGAATGCCACATCTATCCGCAACGGTGAGTGCGCCTTCATTGAGGGCGTTGATGATTTGCTGGCGTTTTACCGTATTTCCAAAGGCGAAGAAGCGCTATGCGTGTTTAACCTTGGCTCAAAATCGCTGACCTGGCGACCGCTGAGCGAACAACGCTTTAAGCGCATTATCGATATTGGTTTTGATACTGATGATAAAGGACTGCCCGAAACGCTCCCTGTTCTTTCAGGCTATATTGCGCTTCGCCAAAATTAAGCGCCGCAGGATTCGCGCACGATCAACTCTGTCGGCAAGCGTTCAGAGCGGATGTCTTTGGCGCCGGTTGAGTTCATCAGCTTTGAAACCAGAAGCCTGCCGGCTTTCGCCATGTCTTGTGATATGGTTGTGAGGGCGGGATGGCTATAGCGGGCGAGTAAAACGTCATCATATCCAACCACGGAAATGTCGTCCGGCACGCGCAAGCCATGCCTGATAAGACCTCTAATCGCGCCTAACGCAATCAAATCGCTGGAGCCGAAAATGGCGTCAAATTCGATGCCCTGCGCCATCAACCGCTCAACTGCGTCTTCAGCTGACTCCACTTCAAAATGCACCGGCGCCGCCAAGCGCGGATCGACTGACAAGCCCGCCGCCTCCAACGCTTGGACATAGCCGGTATATCGCTGCATGATTTCGGGCGCTTCGGTATCGCCAAAAAATGCGATCCGCTTTCTGCCCAATCGAACAAGATGCGCTGATGCTCGGGCGCCGCCGCGAATATTGTCGCTGCCGACCGAGCAATACCGTTGCCCAGGCAAATCTGCTCCCCAGACCACGAAACGGTTTTCTATCGCCGCCAGGCGGTTATAGCGTTCGTGGAGAAAGCTTTGCCCCAGAAATATCACGCCTTCTGCGCGGCTAGAGGAAATTAATTCGGACAGATCATCAAAGTTCCTTGGCGCGACGTGAGAAATAATCAGATCGCACTCCGCCTCACGCGCCGCCTCGCCAACCCCGCCGATCAGCTCCATAAAAAACGGATCCGCGCGGTTGCCGGTGGGAATGGCGATGGCGATGGTCGCTGTCGCCCCCGACAAGATAGCGGGCATTTGCGGGCGAAACGGATATTGGTGGTGGCGCGCCAATTTCCAGATCCGGCGCTTTGTTTCATCGCGCACCAGCGGGCTATCATTGAGCGCACGCGATACTGTCGCGGTAGACACTTGCGCCAGCTCGGCAAGATCTTCCAGGCGTATGCCGCGCTTATTGGTTTCCTGGCTATCCATTACCGCTCCGCCGCAATCGGTGATCCACCGCCATCGTTTTTAAGACCTGATCCGATCGAATCTTCAACAAATAATGTCGCAATAGCGGCAATTCCCATACTGGCGCCGCCCAGCGCCAGGGCATAAATCGCCTCTCCGTTGAAGATATATTTGACGAACACGCCCAAAATGCTCGCCGCCAACAATTGCGGGATCACAATAAAGAAATTGAAAATACCCATATAGACACCCATTTTTTTTGCCGGCAGCGCTCCTGACAATATCGAATACGGCACCGACAAAATCGACGCCCAGGCGATGCCGACGCCAATCATCGAAACCAACAGCCATAGCGGATCGCGAATAAACAAAAATGACGCAAGCCCGACGCCGCCAAGCACCAGATTGATGGCATGGGCGGTCTTGCGGCTGGTCTTTGCGGCGAGCATCGGAATTGTAAAAGCGGCCAGAGCGGCAAATCCATTATAGGCGGCAAACAAAACACCGACCCAGTCGGCGCCCTGATTAAACAGCGCCGAGGTCGGATCATTGGTTCCATAATGATAGGCGGTGACGCCGGCCGTTGAATATATCCACATTGAAAAAAGCGCGAACCACGAAAAAAACTGCACAACCGCCAGCTGCCGCATCTGCAATGGCATTGAGAACAGATCGCTAATGATTTCCGAAAATGCGTTCTGCCTCGCGTCGCGCTGCTTCAAGGCTCCGGCGGCGAACAGGATGAGGCCAAAAACAACCGCGCCCAGTGTCACGAGGTAGAGGTTATTTAAATCCAGCGCTTCGGCTACAAGTTTTATGCGTCCAGACGAAATTTGCGAGACAACAACCGTTGCAATGACGCCCAGCGTAAAGCTCGTCCCGCCCCAACGGAAATAGGTAGCCGCAGGCGTGATCGCACTCGCAGCCTCGCCCTTGACACCAATCGGCGGCTCGGACGTTTCGAACTCCGCTAGCTTTTCCGGCGGATATTCTTTGGTTGTAAAGACTGTCCACATCACCGCGGCGAGAACACATGCAGCGCCAATATAAAATGCAAGCTTTACCGAATCCGGCAACACGCCAGGCGCCGCCGTGTTGTCCACCGAAAACCAGTTCGCTAACATCCACGGCAATGCGGATGCAAACACCGCGCCTATCCCGATAAAGAAACTCTGCATCGCGAATCCGGTCGTGCGCTGACGATGCGGCAGCATGTCGCCGACAAAGGCGCGAAACGGCTCCATCGTTACATTGATCGACGCATCCATAATCCACAGCGTGCCCGCCGCGACCCATAAGGCCGGCGAGTTTGGCATCACCAGAAGCGCCGCCGTTGTCGCCAAGGCGCCGTAAAAGAAATAGGGCCGGCGGCGGCCGAACCGACCCCATGTCTTGTCGCTCATATAGCCAATGATCGGTTGAACCAGCAGCCCGGTCATTGGCGCGGCGATCCATAAAATGGGGATCGCGCCAATATCGGCGCCAAGGGTTTGGAAGATGCGGCTGACATTGGCGTTCTGCAATCCGAAACCGATTTGGATGCCAACGAATCCAAAGCACATATTCCATATCTGCCAGAAATTGAGTGTCGG
>JAJFGE010000101.1 GCA_021776295.1 Hyphococcus sp. | reverse complement strand
CGACACTGCAAAGCTGGCCGACACCGTCGCCTCGCATCTCAACATCAAGCTGTCGGAAAAGCAGGAACTGCTCGAAATCACCGGCGCCAGCGAACGCCTTGAGCGGGTTTATGCGCTGATGGAAGGCGAGATGAGCGTTCTGCAGGTGGAGAAAAAAATCCGCAATCGCGTCAAGCGGCAGATGGAAAAGACCCAGCGCGAATATTATCTCAACGAACAGATGAAGGCGATCCAGAAAGAGCTTGGTGAGGGCGATGACGGCCGCGACGAGCTGTCTGAGCTGGAAGAGAAAATTTCCAAGACCAAACTTTCAAAAGAGGCGCGCACCAAAGCCGAAGCTGAATTTAAAAAACTCCGCCAGATGTCGCCAATGTCGGCGGAATCAACTGTGGTGCGCAACTATCTCGACTGGATCACATCGATACCGTGGAACGCCCGCACCAAGGTTAAGGGCGACCTCATCAAGGCCGAGGAGGTTCTTGATGCGGACCATTATGGTCTGGAAAAAGTCAAAGAGCGGATTATCGAATATCTTGCCGTGCAAAAGCGGATGAACAAACTCAAAGGCCCGATCTTGTGCCTTGTCGGCCCGCCAGGGGTTGGCAAGACGTCGCTGGGCAAATCTATCGCCAGCGCCACGGGGCGCGAGTTTGTGCGCGTCTCACTTGGCGGCGTGCGCGACGAAGCGGAAATTCGCGGCCACCGGCGCACCTATATCGGCTCGATGCCGGGCAAGATTATCCAGTCGATGAAAAAGGCCAAGAAATCCAACCCACTGTTTTTGCTCGACGAAATCGACAAAATGGGTCAGGATTTTCGCGGCGATCCGGCCTCCGCCTTGCTTGAAGTGCTCGACCCTGAGCAGAACGGGACCTTCCAGGACCATTATCTCGAAGTGGATTACGACCTCTCTGACGTGATGTTCATCACCACGGCCAACAGCCTCAACATGCCGCAACCGCTGCTCGATCGGATGGAGATCATCCGCATTCCTGGGTATACGGAAGATGAAAAAGTTGAGATTGCGCGCCGCCACCTGATTCCGAAAATCATGGAAAACCACGGCCTCAGCAGTGAAGAGTGGTCGGTCACCGAAGACGGGCTTTACGCCCTGATCCGGCTTTACACACGCGAGGCCGGGGTGCGTAACCTTGAGCGTGAACTCGCCAAGCTTGCACGCAAGGCGGTGCGGGAACTTGAAACCGATAATAGCGTGAAGCTCGAAATTACCGCCGACAATCTTGGCGACTATGCCGGCGTCACTAAATTCCGCTATGGCGAAATTGACGGCGAAGACCAGGTCGGCATCGTCACCGGCCTCGCCTGGACCTCGGTTGGCGGCGAGATTTTGACGATTGAAGCGGTGAAGATGCAAGGCAAAGGCAAAATGACGCCGACCGGCAACCTCAAAGAGGTGATGCGGGAATCGGTTTCCGCGGCGGCGTCTTATGTGCGCAGCCGGGCGACGGAGTTCGGCATTGAACCGCCAGTGTTTGAAAAAACCGATATCCACATTCATGTCCCCGAAGCCGCGACACCCAAGGACGGACCGTCGGCCGGCGTCGCCATGGCAACCGCGATCGTCTCGGTCCTCACCGGCGTGCCGATCCATAAAGATATCGCCATGACCGGCGAGATATCGCTGCGCGGGCGGGTGTTGGCGATTGGCGGGCTTAAGGAAAAATTGCTCGCGGCGTTGCGGGCGGGCACCAAGACGGTGCTCATTCCGGAAGAAAACGAAAAAGACCTCGCCGAGATTCCGGACAATGTGAAACAGGGCCTCAAAATCATCCCGGTTGCAACCGTCGATGAAGTCCTGAAACACGCGCTAACGCGCAAACTGACGCCGATTGAGTGGACCGAACCGGTAACGCCGCCAGCTGAGAAAAGCGATGGCCAGGGGCGCATCGTCACCCACTAGAGCAAAATGCGTTAAATGCGAATCGTGCATTTTGCTCTAGATTCTTTCGTAGTCGCATCGTGCGACGCGAAAACCGTTGCACACTTTTCGCTCGATGCTCTAAGGGAACGCTGCAACGGATAAAAAAAGCGCGGCGCCAAACGGCTGTCCGCGCTTTTTTGCGCCCGGCGGCGGGCTCCATAACCCGCCCGATCACCTGCAAGCCCCATGTTTTCAGGCCTTCAAAACGAATCGGGAGGCCATTTTCTGGCGATTTTACCAATATGGAACCACAATTTTACGGCAATCAGCCGAATTTCATCAGCGCTGGGCAAAATAAAAATATAACAAATTCAATGGATTACTTAGGCTGTGGAAAGCAAACCCTTATATTACGCCATTTTGTCTTGGCCAAGCCGGCGCAAGCGGGTGATAAACTCAGGCTTTCTCACCGAAATTGCCCATTGCAAGCAACTGAACAGAAAGGGTGGAGGAATGAACAAGAACGAATTCATCGATAAAGTCGCTGACCTGGCCGATATGAGCAAGGCGGACGCCGCGCGTGCTGTCGACGCCGTTCTCGATGCGATTACCAGTGCTCTGAAGGCTGGCGACGACGTGCGTCTCGTCGGCTTTGGCACCTATTCCGCCGCCCAGCGCAAGGCGCGCGAAGGCCGCAATCCCCGGACCGGCGAAAAGATCCAGATCCCGGCCTCGATCCAGCCGAAATTTTCCGCGGGCAAGGGTCTGAAAGACGCCTTGAACTAGAACATCGGGCGATTAATAGGAATCGCCCGATCACAAAAGACCGGCGGCGCCAGGAGCGCCTGCCGGTTTTTTCTTGGCGCCTGGGCCAACCTATTCGCGCTTAGCGCTTGCAGGCTCAAGGTGAGCGCGCTAGAGCCTTTCCGGATAAGTGTGACGCGTTGAAAGCTATTGGCTTTCAACGCCGATAGAAATGCGGCAAACAAAGAATCTAGAGCCAATCCATGATTCAAGTGTACTCGGATTTGCTTTAGGAAGCGCATCTTGTCGTGAAGAGGGCGGTTAGCTCAGCTGGTAGAGCATCTCGTTTACACCGAGAGGGTCAGCGGTTCGAACCCGTTACCGCCCACCACGCAGTCATCCAATTTTCATGACCCTTTGAGCGCTTTCGTGAGAGACCCGTTTCATGCGGGGTTGCGGGGGATGCGCGCCCGAATGCCGAGCAAAAAACCTCTCTGAACGGAGCAAATAGCGACGCTTGGCAGTTTATCTCTGTTTGCGATTTTCAGGTGACCCTGTCCTTACCGAAAACTAGATTCTAGCATATTCATGATGCAATCCACCAAGGTGCGGGATCGATTTTATCGCTCCAAATGAAGTTATTTTGCGCGCAATTGGCGCATTCGTTCCCAACGACAGGTGAGTCCGCGCTTCGTTGTAATATTTTGCATAGGCCCTCAGCACACGGTGCAGATGAGCCGCATTGAAGATGATCATATGATCAAGGCATTCTCGGCGGATTGACCCTATAAGACGCTCGACGAAGCCATTTTGCCATGGACTTCGCAGCGCCGTTGGACCATCGCGAATGCCCATGGCGCTTAACTGTTTTTGAATGCCATTCCGTATATCGCATCATTGTCCCGGATGAGATGATCCGGAGCTTCGTTCCACGGAAATGCTTCCGCCATCTGACGCGCCGCCCATTCTGCCGTCGGGTGATCCGAAACTCCAATATGCAGAAGCTTTCGTCGCCCGTGCCCCAGAATGACGAAGGCATAAAGCAGCTTGAAGCCAACCGTTGGAATAATGAAAAAGTCTACCGAAGCGGTGGCATCTGAATGATTGCATAAAAATGTCTTCCAACCCTGCGAGGGCGGCCCGCGCCGCTTGACCATATATTTAGCGACCGTGGATCGGGCGACATCAATGCCAAGCATCTTGAGTTCGCCCTGGATGCGTGGCGCGCCCCACAATGGAGTGGAAAGGCTCATCTCGCGGATCAGATCGCGAATTTCTGCGTTGATTGCAGGGCGGCCGACGCGCCGACGAGATTTCCAGCGCCAAAGCATTCGAAAGCCCATCCGATGCCAGCGAACCAGTGTTTCCGGATGAACGATGCAGAGTGATCTCACTATTTCGGGTTGAGACTGTAAAGGAACGCGAAAATGACCCGATCAACTCTAGTTAGTTGAGTTCGTTTAGGCGCGTTTCGCCGCAAAACGCCGAGTTGATGTCGAAGAAATACAATTTCAGCTTCTAAAACTACGCGAGCGCGAAACACATCGCGCACCAACAAGCCCAAGAACCGTAGGAATTCCAACATGACCCTATGCGAACATGAGTCGCTTTATGCGGCGAATCCATCTGGATAGAGTTTTCGGTAAGGACACCTTAAAACCCGGGCTTTTTGGGCCCTCCGGGGTTACTAACCGAAACAAACTTATCCCGACCGGCTCCGTGGACCACATTGCGATCCAATGAGAACGCAATGTCGCCTTCGATTGAAAATTTTACCAGCCAGCGGGCCGCAACGAGCCGCCCGGCCAGCGAAAAAAACGCCCGAAGATGCATTGCAGTTTCTCCTGAAAACCAGAGGAGAGAAATATGTTTGAAACATCTGAAAAACTTGTTCTGCGCGGCGCAGATATCGCGGCCTTGTTGGCAAGCGCAGTTGTCTTTGTATCCGTTCTTGCACTTATCGTCGGAGCGACGATCACCGTAGCGCCGCAAGCGCACGCTGCAGATTTCGCAGCGCCGTCAGGCAATGAAGCAGCCGTTGAACGCATCGCGTAGAGAGGCATGACGTCACCTTTTACGACGTCGGAAAACATCATGCCTGTCATCTGCACATTCTGAAATGCATCACGTCTCGCGTGCGTCCAGCCACGCTCTTAGAAGAGTCAAAAGGAAAAAGTCCAATGACCAAACCAAAAATTCTTGTCACCTCTGCCGCGGGCCATACAGGCGCTGCTGCTGTTCATAAATTGCTCGCAAAAGGTTTTCCCGTGCGGGCCTTTGTACGCCAAAGGGATGCGCGGTCGATCGCCCTTGAAGAAGCGGGCGCTGAAATTTTCGTCGGCGATCTGCTCGACTACCGCGATGTGCGCGAATCACTGATTGGCGTTAGCCGCGCTTATTACGCCCCGCCAATGGGGCTTAATCTTCTGCATAACACAATGTTGTTTGCGATAGCGGCGGAAGAAGCCAAACTGGAAGTCGTCGCGTTGCTCAGCCAGTGGACGCCGCAAGCCTCCCACCCGTCGATCATCACGCGGGAACATTGGGTCTCAAACCAGGTCTATCGCTGGATGCCCTCGGTTGATGTCATTCACATTAATCCTGGACTGTTTGCATTTATCTATCTCTTGGGCCTTCCGGCAGTCGCGCATTTTGGCATGCTGATGGGGTCGTTTGGCGACGGTCGTAATGCACCGCCGTCAAATGAAGATATTGCCCGCGTCGCCGCGAGCGCGTTGGCTGAACCTGCAAATCATATTGGCAAGAGTTACCGGCCAACCGGACCTGAGCTGATCTCCGCGGACGACATGGCCGGTATCCTCGGCAATATTTTCGACCGTAAGGTCAGCTATAAAGACGTGCCCTTTAAGATGTTTTCTAAAGCGGCGGTCGCCCAGGGCGTTTCGGTCACAGATATCGCTCATATCCGGTATTACCTTCAGGACGTCAAAGACGGCGCCTTTGCCCTTGGCGCGCCGACAGACCATGTGCTTGAGGTCACCGGAAAGGCGCCGGAAGATTTCGATACCATCGCTCGCCGCTATATAAAAAATCCGTCATTGATTTATCCCGGCCTTGAAATCGGTTCGAAACCACAAGCCTTCGCATTTCTTTTCAAAATGCTTGCAACAAAAGCGCCGGACCTCGACGCCTGGGAACGCGACCGCGGCTATCCGTTGTTGAAAACCCCTCTCTACTCTCAAGGCAATCCGGAATGGCGTGCAAGCGCAGAGCGTCAACAGCTCCACCTTTTATCACCCGCGAAAACCACACCGCCGCTGCAGAAACTGACGGCGTGATCGGGAAATAGTTTTCGCCATACGCCGCACGCATTGGCGGCAATGACGCGGCGAGAAACAACGAACAAAAAAATTGGAGATTGAAATGACGAAGACATCCAAAAACACGCAAAAAACGGTAAACTTCCTGCCGAAGAGCGCCTTCATCCGTTCGGCGATTGTCGCAATTATCGTTGGCAGCGTGTTGACGCTTATCAATCAACGGGGCGCCGTCTTTGGCGATGAAGAGATTGCTGTCGCCCGGCTTGTTCTGGTGTTTTTAACCCCATTTCTGGTCGTCCTGGCGTCACAGGCCGTTGGCGCCAAGCAGGCATGGCATGATCGTCAAACGCAGACAGCCGCGCAGTTTGCGTCACAGGCGCGGGGTGAAACCCTCGCTCAGACGATGGTTACGCATGGCATCCCTATGCGCGCCATGGTTCTTGGCGGGCTGATGGGCACGCTGAACACGCTGATCATTATCACTGCCAATCTGTCGTCAGGCGACACCCCTGGGTCATTGCCGATTGTCATTATTGCACAGGCCTATTTTCTGCCGGTCCTTTTTGGTCTGCTTTCGCAATCAATCGCGTATCGCCGCGCGGCGGCGCAATTTGCCGCTCTGGCGCCTTCATCAAAAGCATAATCGTGAAATCCAGCATCAAGGAGAGAGAAATGACGCAAGCGCCAACAATGT
>JAJFGE010000011.1 GCA_021776295.1 Hyphococcus sp. | reverse complement strand
GTTTCTTGATGTCAGTGGGGCGCGGCAAATTTATCTATCGTCTCTATACGGCATTGATTGATAATGGCCAACGCGAATGGGCCACGGAAGTCTTCGCCCGGGCGCGACCCGGCTACCACCCGATCGCACAACGGCGCATTGAAGAAGTTTTCGCTAAGGCTGATTAGAGCACAGTACAGCGTCCAAACGTATTATGAAAGACGCAGAGCCGTCGCATGTGGACTTTTCCAGTGGGGCAATCATAATGCAAGATATATGCGGAACCCCTCACGATTGACGCAACCCATGATTCAAGACCTGTATTGTGTTAATGTATTAATACATTAGAGTGTCGGACTATTATTCAGTATCAGATCTAAGTCCACTCCCGCTCATCCCCGCGAAAGCGGGGATCCAGAGCCATACCCGCTGCGCGTTGTTCTGGATCCCCGCTTTCGCGGGGATGAGCGTAATGTTGATGCGTGGCTCAGATTTATCGCCCGGCGTTCTAACATCTGAATGACATGTGCCAGTATCATTATGTGAATGACCGATGCTCTTTCTGGGGTGTTTCGCATATGGCCTGTACGGATATTCGGCAGGCGATGCCTTCTTTCGGCGCTGTTGACATCGCTCGCTAATCCCATGCGCTTCGTTATTCAGGCGGATTAGCCTACCGGGCAAACCATAACATGGCCGTCAAACACCGCGCCGATGATGAGCGTCTTGTCCCACACCGCGCCGACCGACGAGGCGTTGATTTCGCCTTCGGTGGAGATGAACACATCCCGGTTGTCGCCGATTTGCGGGTCGATGCGCACGACATGAGAGGGTGCAATTTCCGCCGCGTCCTTGGCGTGGGCGAGAAACTCAAAAGCCTTTGTGTGACCGGCGACCCATAAGGCGCCGTCTTTGGCGATCTCAATATTGTCCGGCCCGGTATCGGCCTTGAGGACGCCGCGCTTCTTCAGGGCGCCAGTTTGGGGGTCGCGGTCAAACACGCCGATGCGGCGCTCTAAAAACTCCGCCACATAGACGGTATTTCCGTCTGCGGACATATTGACGCCATTGGCGTAGGCCATGTGCTTGGCGGCGATGACGCCATCCTTACCGTCGTAATAAACAACGCTTGAAAATGGCAATGCCATATAAGCTTCTAGCGTCGCCATCACGCCTTGTTCATAGCCGCGATCGTTGGTGGCGTAGAACTGGCGCGGGCCGACGCCGACGACATCATTTGGCGAGTGCATTGCATCGAATGATACGCTGTCGAGATGGGTGAGGGCGCCGGCCTCGCCGACATCGAATATTTCGACAATTTCTTCCCCCGAGGGTGGGTGATTGACGGCGAATAGGCGCTTTTCACCATTATCGCCGCGCCACAGGCTGATGCCGTGCAACAGGAGGCCCTCCATCGACGGCGATACGAGGGTGATAGTATCAGACCCGTCGAGGCTCAACGTATAGATGCCGTTTTTCGGGTTAACGCCGCCGCCATCGGTCTCGTTATACCAGCCGCGCCGGTCGGCGGCGGAAATGAAAGCGAGGCCGAGTTCGGGATCGATGGTGACGTCTTCGGTCCCCGGCGCGATATCGACTCGGCGGCACTCGCCCACCAGCATCGGCTCAAGGTCGACCAGCATGCCTGAGGCGGGGATGATGTGGGCGAGGAACCAACCAAGGGCGCCAAGCAGCGCCACGGCGACGACAGTGAAAATTAAACGCATGGATATGTCCCTCCCGAAAGTCGGGCAAAGCGTGTCAAATTTGATTGGCCTATGCAAGCGCCCTATGCTGTTGGCGAAGAACAGCAGGGGCGCGCCGATGAATTCCGCCATATTTTGCAAGTGTTTGTCTGGCGCGCCAGTTGCCTGCGGCGGGCGCTGATGGCCAAACACATCATCGCAACACCGAGGCGGCTGCCCGATGCGCTCGCCGGCATGTTGAAAATGAAATATGACGTATGCGAGCCTGAAGGCGACGTTGTAACCGGCGCCGGTCAATTTGCCTCGCTGGCAGCTGGCGCAGACGCGATCTTCGCCACCGCCTTTGACGCGCTGGACGCGGGCGTAATCGCCGCCCTGCCGGTTAGCGTGAAATTCATCGCCTCTATCGGCGTCGGCGTTGATCACATCGACCTTGAAGCGGCGGCGGCGCGCGGCATTGCCGTTTCTAACACGCCGGAAGTCACTACCGATTGCCTGGCGGATGCGACCCTTGGGCTGATCATCGCCGCCTGCCGGCGGTTTCGCGAAGGGCTCGACATTGCCAAGACCGGCGAGGGGCGGGGCATGCTGACGCCTGAGAGCTGGGGCCAGCGCGTCACCGGGCGTACCCTTGGCATTATCGGCATGGGCAATGTCGGCCGTGCGGTCGCCAAGCGTGCGCAAGGCTTTGACCTCAACATTATTTATACAACGCCGCGCCCGACGCCGGAGATCGATCAGGCGTATAATGCGCGCGCGGTCAGCTTTGATGAGCTAATCAAGACCGCAGACATCATATCGCTGCATTGTCCGCTCAAGGACGAAACAAAACATCTGATCAATGGCGATGTTCTGGCGCGGATGAAACCCGCGGCGGTGATCATCAATATTTCCCGAGGACCAGTGATTGACGAGGCAGCGCTGATTGACGCGCTGAAGTCGAAACAGATTTTCGCCGCCGGGCTTGATGTGTTTGAAACCGAGCCGGGAGAGATCAGGCAAGAATTGCGCGATCTGCCGAATGTGTTCTGCCTGCCGCATATTGCGTCAGCAACCTGGGAAAGCCGCGCCGCCATGGCGCAACGCTTGCTGGCCAATATTGATGCGTTTTTCGAGACCGGCGCGCCGATTGACCGGGTGGTTTAAGAGCCTTAGCGCCGGCCCGCGCGCGAAGGCGCGCCAACTATGATCTGACCGCCTTCGCGGTCGAGGGCAAAAAACCGGCCTCATCCTGAGTTTGTCGAAGGGTCCACTTTTTTGCCCGGCGCTCTAACATGGCTTTTCATGGCGGTGCGCAGGCGTTAAACCGCCATTCATGGAGCAATCTTCGATTCTCGTTATTGGCGCGGGCGGTTCGCTTGGGAGGGCTATTGTCCGTATACTGCGCGGACAAGGCATTGATGTTGCCGCCGCCTACCGGACGCGGCGGGCGGGGCTCAAAGAGATGCTTGCCGGGATGGGCGCTAAGCCGCTTCAGCTCGATGTCACTGATACAGCCGCTATGCGTCAGGCGCTTGGCGAGGTTGATGCGGTCATCTTCACGCCGATCCTGACGGTCTCGCAAAGCGCCGCCGCTCTACTTGGCGCGGGCCAACGCGCGGTCTTTTTTTCCAGCAACAATGTCGCCATCGACCCGGAGACGGACGTCTATGCGCGTCTCGCCAAGGCGGAAGAGGCGGTGTTGGGCGCCGCACCCGGCGCAGTGATTTTGCGCCCGACGATGATCTATGGCTATCCGGGCGACGGCAATATGAGCCGCCTGATCCAAGGCGTGCAGCGCAGCCCGATCATTCCTGTGCCTGGCAAAGGCGCCGCCCTACAGCAGCCGGTATATTACCGCGATCTTGCAAAAGCCGCCGCACAAGTGGTTCTGGATACTGCACCGAGTGCGCACCGATACGCCGTCGCCGGACCCGAGCCGATCACCACGCGCGCGCTTTATGACGCTGTCGCGCGCGCCGCCGGCGCCAGGCCCTTCATCGTACCGGCGCCATTTGCAGCGTTTGCGCCACTATTGCGCGGCGCAGAGGCTATCGGCCTCAGACTGCCAGTTAAAGCCGCACAGCTGGCGCGAGCGGAGTGGGATAAAACCCCGCCGCCCGAGACTTCGGTTATTCTGGGCGAAACCAGCCTGGAGGAAGGGCTTGCCGCGCTCACTGCCGCCCTTGACGATGGCCAGCACGGCGCCTAGCTAAGGCCCACGGCGCAACGCCACTAACAGGAGACTTTTCGTCATGACCGCCAACCCCGCAGAGGCCGATATCAAAGCCAAAATTGAAGCAAATCCCGTCATGCTGTTCATGAAGGGCACGCCGCAATTTCCGCAATGCGGGTTCTCATCGACGGTTGTGCAGATCCTCGATCATCTGGGCGTCGATTTTGGGTCGGCAAATGTTCTGGAAACTGAC
>JAJFGE010000002.1 GCA_021776295.1 Hyphococcus sp. | reverse complement strand
CGGCCGGGCTTTGGCAGGGGCCATGACGGGGTGATTACAGATTTTTCCGAACAGGCAGCGGCGATCAAACCGTTCCTGCCTGGTGGCGCCTTTGCGGAAAAAAAGCTTATTACGCTCGGAGTTTCTTATGGTGGGGAGTTGGCGCTCAAAGCCGCGCTTGATTTTCCACAAGCCGTTAAAGGCGTCGTCACTGTTGCAGCGCTGATTGACGAGCCGCATGATTACGCCTTGACGCTCGAAAAACTCGGCGGCGAGGCGAGGCTGGAGCCTTATCTCCCCAATCGCTGGCAGAAAGTCCGCGCCGAGGTTGCCGGAAGGCGGGCGCAAATCGGGCCGCTGCTGGAGGCGATCGGCGCGCTCGAAAAGCCGGTGGAAGTTCTGCATGGCGATTTCGATGCGCTGGTGCCGAGGTCAAATGCTTACAGGCTGATGGAAGCGTTGGGGCCGGACGCCAATCTCGATATCATCACCGGCGGCACGCATTATCTGGAACTGCAATATCCAAGACGACTGCACCGCGCGATTGAACGGGTGATTGAACGTAGCGGTGAAGAGGCGCCATAAATCTCATTGGCCTCACGGGGCCTGAATTGCTTGCTCAATCCAGCCCGGTGATCCAGGGCCGCAAACTCCGTCATTTATCGCTCTGGATTGCCGGGACAAGCCCGGCAATGACAGTATGAGTAGGAAATTGGCGGCGGTCTTTCATTCGAAATTCTAGATGGCGCCAAACGGTATTTTGAATTTGGATTTATGCGTCATCGGCGACATAGTGCGCGCGCACCGAGTTTATGTCCGCGACAACCGGACAATGTGATTTTAAAACAGCAGGAGGTATCGAATGTCGTTGAAGGGTTCGAAAACGCAAGAAAACCTGGCCGCCGCTTTTGCCGGCGAGAGCCAGGCCAATCGCCGCTATCTTTATTTCGCGCAAAAAGCCGACATTGAAGGCTATAACGATGTCGCCGCGGTATTTCGCTCCACTGCCGAAGGCGAGACCGGCCACGCGCACGGCCATCTGGAATTTCTCGAAGAGGTTGGCGATCCGGCCACCGGCGAGCCGATCGGCGATACCGTCGCCAATTTGAAGTCGGCGATTATCGGCGAGACCCACGAATATACCGATATGTATCCGGGCATGGCCCGCACTGCGCGCGAAGAAGGCTTTGACGAAATCGCCTCATGGTTTGAAACCCTCGCCAAGGCGGAAAAATCTCACGCCGGCAAGTTTCAACGAACCCTCGATGAGGTCGCGAGCTAGAAGACCAGCATATGCACCCCGATCATTCCGGCGGATGCCAGGAGCCGTAAGCCCCAAGCAAGCGCCCCTGGATTGCCGGAATAAATCCGGCAATGACACGATGAGAGTTTTTTTTATTCAATATCCGCTGTCATTGCCGGGCTTGTCCCGGCAATCCAGAGAGGCAATGTCAGCGTGTTCTCTCAAATCTCTGAACCTCCGCCCGGCTTGAATCGCAGGCGCGGATGATTGGAGAAAACCTCACTTTGGAGGGCGTTCATGGGCTCAGATTCAAAAACAGCACCCGCCCGGGAAGGCTCGCTCGATGCGCCGACGCGCCATCCGATCGCGTGGCGCGATGAGGAATTCTACGACGAGGCGGCGTTCGACAAGGAGTTTCGCCGGGTCGCCGACATCTGCCATTCCTGCCGCCGTTGTTTCAATCTCTGCGACAGTTTCCCGACCCTGTTTGACCGCATCGATGCAAGCCAAAACGAAGTCGTCGAGGACCTGACCGCCAAAGATATCAAGGACACGGTGGATGGCTGCACTTTGTGCGACATGTGTTTTCTGACCAAGTGCCCTTATGTGCCGCCGCATGCGTTTAATGTCGATTTTCCACATCTGATGCTGCGCTATCGCGCCATCCAACACCGCAAGGGCGAGGTGGGTTTTGCCGATGCGCAGCTGGTCAAGACCGACCGCAATGGGACGCTGGCGCGACCCGTCGCAAGCATCGTCAACTGGGCGACCAACAAGAAAAATAGAAATATTCGCACACTGATTAATACACTTGGCGATATTCACCCAGAAGCCGAACTGCCGAAATTCAACACTCGTACGCTGAAGCAACGCGCGAAGAAACCGCGGGAGATCGCAACAGACGCGCCCGCTTACAACAAGCGCAAGCTCGCCGTCTACGCCACCTGTTTTTCCAATTACAACAAGCCGGAAATCGGCGAGGCGGCGCTCGCGGTGCTGGCCAAGAACGGCATTGACGCGCAAGTCGTCTATCCCGCCTGTTGCGGCATGCCGGCGCTGGAGCAGGGCAATCTCGACAAAGTCGCCGCCAATGCGAGGAAAGTTGCCGGTGCGCTGCGGCCCCTGGTTGACGACGGCTACACCATTATGGGGCTGGTGCCGTCCTGTTCGTTAATGCTGAAATTCGAATGGCCGTTGATCCTGCCCGACGATGACGATGTCCGCGCGCTCTCAGCGGCGACGATGGACTTCGACGAGTTCCTTATCGATGTATCGAAAAAGGAAGGCCTCGCCGATGGGCTGGCGCCAGTCAAAGGCGGCGTGACGCTACATCTTTCCTGTCACAGCCGGGCGCAAAATATCGGCCAGAAATCAACTGAGTTGCTAAAGCTGATACCGGACACCGGGCTGACCGTGATTGAGCGCTGTTCCGGCCATGGCGGGACCTGGGGGATTAAGAAGGAGCATCACGAGACGGCGATAAAAATCGGCAAGCCGGTCGCCAAAAAGGCGCTTGAGGTCCACAACGCTTTTGTCGTCTCGACTTGCCCGCTCGCCTGCGATCACATTCGCACCGGTGTCGATGTGCTGGAAGACGGCGCGGCGCCGGCGCGCTCCTGGCACCCGATAGAAATTTTCGCCAAGGCCTACGGGCTGTAGCCGCCCATAGAAGAGGTGTTGTCATGAGCAGTAATATTGAAATGAAATCTCCCCGTGATCGTTTCGACATCATGCGGGACGATGTCATGGCGATGTCGGACTATGAGAAAATCCGTGACGAGAAGCGCAAAACCATAATCGAGGCGAAGAAAAATCGGCGCGTGGCTGTTGGTCCTTATGCGATGTTCTATTTTGAGAGTTACGACACGATGTGGCTGCAAATCCACGAAATGCTCTATATCGAAAAGGGCGGCGAGGAACAGATCGCCGATGAGCTGGCGGCGTTTAACCCGCTGATCCCCAAGGGCCGCGATCTGGTTGCAACCTTGATGTTTGAAATCGATGACGAGGCGTTGCGACACCGCATCCTCGGGACACTTGGCGGCGTTGAGCAAACCGTATTTTTGAAATTCGGGGATTTCGAAATCACTGCAGAAGCTGAGCAAGATGTGGACCGCACTACGGCGGGCGGTAAAGCATCATCGGTGCATTTTCTGCATTTCCGTTTTACCGATGCAGCAGCTGAGGCGTTTAGAGATACTAAA
>JAJFGE010000001.1 GCA_021776295.1 Hyphococcus sp. | reverse complement strand
AAGTTGAGATCATGTTCGGCAGGCTCAAAGACTGGAGGCGCGTCGCAACACGATACGACAGATGCGCACACACATACTTCTCTGCCATTTGCATCGCAGCAACCGTCATCTATTATCTCAATCAATGAGTCCTGAGCCTAGTGAACGGTCGCCGCGTCCAGGCGCCGATATTGTTTTGGTGAACAGCCGATTTTTTGTGAAAAAGCACGCGTGAACGCCGCAGGCGACTGATATCCGGTTTTGGCCGCTATTTGTTGAACGCTGAGCTGCGACGCGGTCAAAAGATTGATCGCCTTTTGAATGCGCCATTCAGTCAAATATGTCATTGGCCCGCAGCCGACAGCTTCGCGGAATTGCTCTGCGAAGCGACTTCGCGACATGCCGACATTGGTGGCAAGCTTTTCCAAGGTCCATTGCTCATCAAGGCGTTCATGCATCAAGAGCAAAGCCTCGCCGATCTGTTGTCCTTTTAACGCGCCGATAATGAGCGCCAGCTTCGGCGACTGATCCGTGCAGGCCCGCAAAGTCTCGATAAAAACCACTTCGGAAAGCCGCGTAATCGTCGCCGCGGAATTTTCCGGCTCGGCAAAAATCTGCCGAACAATCAGCCTCAACACCTCATCTAGCCAGGCATATTTCGCCCGAACGCTGCTCGTGACAAGGAGATATTCCGGCAGCGCACGCAAAAGCGGGTGATCCGCACCGGCGCGAAATGTGAAATGACCGCATAGCAGCTGGACAGAAGCAGATGGATCGCCATCGCCGAGCGTGAAAACGCCATCACCGCTATAGCCCGCATCCTCTATGATTTTTTCCAATGGCGCGGATTGTTCGTGTGGTGAGCTCGAGATCGTGTGCTTTGCGCCGCCTGGAATCAGGATCATGTCGCCGGCGTTAAGCTCGACGGATGCGCCGGAGGCGAGCATTGCATAAAACCGCCCTTGTATGACGAGATGGAACCGCGCAGCAGTTTCAAAGGCTGGAACGGCAATCGCCCATGGCGGTGAAAAATCTGTGCGGAAATATAAAGCGCCTTTCAATTGAAAGGTGTCAACAATATCATTTAACACATCCATTTGCGGATCGTCCCAAAATCTTGATTGATCGTCCTCATGCGGCGGACGAAGAACGCAGATTATGGTTATGCGAAATCAAAATTACAATGAGCACCAAAAACCTTATTATGCGACTGATCGCGTGCGGCGCTTTGTTGATCATGATAGGCTGTGCTGCTTCAGTCTTTGTGTGTCGGCGTCAATTCATCGCAATAATTCAGTAAGCCGGATTCTGCATAATCATTATTGGTCGCAGTGGGACGTTCCGCCCCTCCTTTCTCTGTAAACTAACACCAGCGTTCGACGTGTTGCGGCCGTTCAAGAAAGGTGAGTGGATTATCCGTTCGAAAAATGAAAAGACTTTCCGTCTAACTACCCGCCACTCCGGCGCGTTGTTCTTATTCACGGCGGTTTCCATTTACCGGATCACCCACAGAAGTTTCGCGGGCGCGCCTAGATTGTGCAAATAAGCTTTTCGTAATTTTGCCGGATTGAAACCGGTGACGTGTTCGCCTTTGTGCATATCGAGAATTATCCCTGCTATTGGCGCCGAGCGATGTCTGCGAGTTTCAATTGTTCATTCTGATTATCCCAAAACCAGCGCGATAGCGGCGACTTCCGCAGCTCCGATAATCAGGATCAGGAAGAACACGAAATTAATGAACTCACGATGATTGCTGGCGGCATATTTAAAAACAGCATGACCGGCTCTTAATATCGGTGCGATCGTTGAAGGTACTTCCGGACTTTTCGTTGTGGCCATGACTTTTTCCTTTTTTTACGAACACTCAATTTCTGAACAACACTCAAAAAAACTTACAAGACGCTATGTTTCCAAAGTCCATATCGGGCTTACTCAGTTCAAAAACACAGCGCCGGCATCGAAAACATCTGCGACCGCCCGGAACGAATGTGACAAGGCCGACGTAATATCGTGGCCGGAGAGGCCTGCATTTTGAACCATGATAAAACCCAGGATCAGGACGACGCCAAGCGTGCGCGCGATGCTCCTCGTGGTGCTAAGGAACAGCAGCGCGGCGGCAATAATCTCAACACCGCCAACAAGCCGGCTGTTGGCAAGGCCGTCAAATATCAACGCGTCAAAACTTAGATCAGCGTTGGCGTAAAGCGGTCCTGCAGTGAAGGCCTGAATGCTGCCGACAATTGTCAACAAGGCGCTCATAAAGCCCTGAAATGTATCTTTGCAAAACAGGGCGAATCCTGCGGCGCCATTTGTATGTTCAGAAATCATTGTCGGACGCTTTTGCCTCGGGAAAAGTGTTGGAAAGTAGGTGTCCATTTTTTGTGTCCTTCACCGTCGCACCAGAGAGTTGGCGAATTGTTTGATAGTGTTGTGCATTAGTTATTCCGCAGCGACGTTTTCGCTAATCTTTTTCGCGTTCGGTGCAGTGATTAAACCCCCGGCGAGAATAACCACGGCGAGCATCACATGCAGCCATCGATCTGCAGCGTTGATATGAATGATTTCTAGCAACATGTTGACTTTGGTGAAAAAGCCAAAGATTGCGACAAGCACGTAATAAACGCCGATGCCAAGGATTGTCTTGTGGGGATAGCCAAGTCTTGTATGAGAGGCGCATTTTACAAGCATGTCTTGCTCTGCACTGTTGACTCATCCGTCAATAAAAATTGGGCTGACATGTCAGCGGCGATTTCACCAATCGCCGCCCGCGCTTTGTTCCTCGACAGTCGATGCCGATCGTCGTCAAATTCCTGGTATTCGACGCCGATGTGGTGAATTTCCTCAGCGCCAAGATATTTCGAACATGTTCTTATGTGCGGAACGAGGTGACCGGCGCCCTCATTGATTCCGCCTGATCCGAAGCCGAATTCACCGCTTGATGTTAGAATCAACAAAACTTTGCCGCTGAGGATCGGCTCAAGCGGCTGATCGCCGCGCGTAAGATCAAATGTGAATGTTTTGTTGACGCGGACCACCTGGTCAAACCAGGCTTTCAGCGCCGCCGGCATGCCGTAATTATACATTGGCGTTGCAATGACAATTATGTCCGCGAGGCTGACTTCATTTATCAGATCGTCTGAGAGTGCTAACAGTTCTTGTTGCTCAGGCGTTCGATCTTCTTTGGCGAAAGCGGCATCGATCCATGCTTCCGAAATCACAGGCGGCGGGAACAAACCGACGTCTCGCAAGACGATGAGATCACGAGGCCGTATCGCCAGCCACCTCTCAAAAAAATAATCGGTAAGCCAACGACTGATGGATCTGTTCTTTCTGGCGCTTGCGTCAATTCGGAGCAGGTTGGTCATGCGCATGCTTTGGCGCGTTCGCTGTGCAGATTTGGAAATAGTGCGGGAAAGTAACTGTCCATTTCTAATATCCTTTTGCATCGAGCAGGAGCGTTGTTTGTTTATACAATTGCAGCATTATCACGATGGGATCGGACGGAAGCGCGTGGGGGCAAGCAGCAACAGGGAGGAGAGTTTACTGCTTTTCTGGGCATGGGGGCTGCGCCTCCGTCCGAAACTTGTGGGATTGCTCCGTGGAACAATTGCATTGGTGAAGCGTGATTATTCAATCCTTACACTGGATATTTTAGGTTTTATATTCAATGTCAGCATGACGATTTTCTATCTCCACCGCTTTCAGAAATGTGCTTTTCAGAATCCGACGCTGTTCTCGGCTGCCCTCATTGACAACAGTCTTGATAACTTAGCGGCTATTTCCTTAGACGGTGGTCACCGGCTGATCTGACGGAGGCGGCAATTTCTGTCCTATCTCTGGGCTCAATTTTCGGTATTACGCGCCGGCTTCCTGGAGATCGCAGTCCTTATGATTTGGGTTAGCCCACGCCCGCAGCAACATGCTTCCCAAAAGGACAATCTTGTGGTTACATGAAGCTCGTGTCATCCAACAAGCTATTGCAGCTCTGCACTTTGTTGAAGTTGACATCGATGGTTGAGTTCCAAGCGGTCCGGAATCATCCTTATGAAATCAGCTCACCATAATGCCAATTTCGCCCCGCTTTCTCCCGTCAATTTTTTGTTGCGCGGCGCCAATTTCTTTGGACAGCGCACCGCCGTCGTTTATGGCAAAACGCGATTTACTTATCATGAGTTCAGCGACCGGGCGCGCGGGTTGGCGGCAGCGCTGCGCAGCGCCGGCATCGGCTCCGGCGAAGTCGTCGCCATCCTCGCCTTAAATACACCGCCGATGATTGAGGCGCATTTTGCGGTTCCGATGATTGGTGGCATTCTAAGCCCGCTTAATGTGCGGCTCGACGCTGCCGCGATTGCACAATCCCTGAGCCACAGCGGCGCCCGACTGATAATTTGCGACAGTGAATTCCTGGACCTCGCCCGGCAAGCGCAGCACCTTGCGGCGTTGGACTTGCCGATTGTCGTCATCAACGATCCGACAGCCGGGTTTCCAATTGACCACGGCCTTATCGACTATGAAGAATTTATCGGCCAGGGCTCGGAAGCCATAAAAACTGCTGACATTAAAGATGAGACCCAGCCGATATCGCTTCTTTACACCTCGGGAACAACGGGAACGCCGAAGGGCGTTGTCTACAGCCATCGCGGCGCCTATCTCGCCGGACTTTCCAACGCGCTGAGTTTCGGTCTTACTCATGATAGTATCTTTCTTTGGACCTGGCCGATGTTTCATTCAAATGGTCTGTCCTTTATCTGGTCGGTAACGGCCGTCGGGGGAACACATATTTGCGGGCGCAGTTTTGACGCGCCAAAAATATTTGATTTGATAGGCCGGCACAAAGTCAGCCACTTTTGTGCGGCGCCGCTTGTTTTGAATATGCTTGCCAACGACCCAAGCGCGCGTGATGCGCAATTTGCTCAAGCTGTAAATTGCATTACCGGCGGGTCGCCGCCGCCCTCAAGCGTCTTGAGCAAACTTGAAACGCTCAGAATAGACGTCACCCACCAGTATGGTTCTTCAGAGTGTTATGGACCGGCGACCATCGCATCGCGCCAATCAGAATGGGAGCATTTGAACAAGCAGGACCGCTACAAAATGATGGCCCGTCAGGGCGCGCCCACCCCGGTCGTCGACGATTTGATGGTGGCTGATCCAAAAACGATGAAACAGGTTCCGCGAGACGGCACAGCTGCCGGCGAGATCATGTTGCGCGGCAATGCAATCATGAGCGGCTATTTTGACGACGATGCGGCCTCGCAAGAAGTCTTTGCCGAGGGGTGGTACCATACAGGCGATATCGCCGTGTGGCATCCGGACGGCGTGATCGAAATCAAGGACAGATCGAAAGATATGATTATCTCGGGCGGCGAGAACATTTCGTCGGTGGAAATCGAGGAAGTTCTCTACCAACATCCTGAAGTCTTTGAGGCTGCAGTTGTGGCAAAGCCGGATGAGGCGCTTGTGGAGGCGCCTTGCGCATTTGTTAACCGAGTAGCGGGCAGCTCGGTGAATGCGGAAGAGCTGGTCCATTTTTGTCGCTCGTTTCTGGCGGAGTCTAAAATTCCCAAAGACTTTGTTTTTCGCGAGCTGCCAAAAACAGCGACGGGAAAAATCCAGAAATATGCGTTGCGGGAAATTGCGCAATCCATGGGTGCATGACTTTGTTTGTGGATGATCATCGCAATTAGTATGTGGCCTGATCTGGGATTATCTGCGTTTTTCAGATGGAGAATGAGTACACAATTCGTCGCTGCTAAGCCTGCCGCGCATTCAGCTCACGGGACATTCTCGCTGCGAAGCTGCGCAGGCGTAACGCCGATTTCACGCTTGAATGTCGTGGTCATATGGCTTTGCGAGGAAAACCCCGTCGCATAGGCGATGTCGGCGATCGGGTGGGCAGTCGTGTTCAGGAGCTCGCGGGCCGCCTTAATCCGGCAGTTTAAAACATAATGGTGCGGCGGTTCGCCGACCTTGTTTTTAAACGCACGCGCAAATTGATGCGTTAAAACACCGGATAGACCGGCAAGCGCCTCCAGAGATAGATCGGCGTCAATGTTGGCGTCGATATAGTTCAACACCAGCTGCAATACTTTGCCGTCCAATTTTGAACCGCGTGCAGATTTGCGTTGTTGCGGCGGAAGCCGGACCATTTCGACAATCAGAAGAAAACATAAGGCTTCAAGATAGTCCGTTGAAACATCATGCATAAGCATGTGGCGGCGAATGCGCTGAGCCAGTTCTGTGGTAAAGGGTTTTGGGCCGCCAATAATCACGCGAGGCTCAAGCGTGTCTTTCGGAATTTGCAGCGCCGCTTCGACTTTTAACTTTATGTCGTCAAAGCGGAAAACCAATGCAAGCACCTCCGGCGCCGCATCGGAAGCGCCGCGCAACGGAAAATTCGGCGGCGTCACAATATATTCATGGGGCCGCCGGTCATAACGCCGCAGCCGGTCTCCGGCCAAGGAACTATGTCCTTCGTCGGCGCCAAAACTGATGCTTGCAAATGTGTCAGCTAGCCGAACATTAAATGCGCGCTTGCCAGATGGAACCAATTCCACAAAAAAATTATCAAAATGAACGCGCTTGCCCCACTTCGGCAATTCCCCGCGGGGCGGCGCGTCAAGATTCATGTCCTGTTTCATGGCCCCCTCAAACATCGTATCTTTCAACAGTATAGTTCCAAGATTGAACGTTCAGATCAAGGGGGCGGTAGCCCCCACGTTAACGCTAGAACCATTCATGGACCAAAATGCAAGTGAAGGCTGTATTCATCGGCATTGGACGTCAAGCTGGAAATACTAAATATCAGATCTTGTAACGCCCGAAATTGAAAGCACTCAGACGCCATAAAAGTCAATGTAAACGCCTCACCAGTGAAGGAGGAAACGATTTTAAGGCTACGCAGGTTGATGCGTTATACGTGGGCGTAGTTCTTGAAACCGTCAGCGCTGCACCGCGTTAGATTCTGAAAAGCCGGAAGCTGTAATAAGTAAGTCGCACAACGCAGCATGATCGTGACGATAAAACCAGCAAAGAAACGTCCCTTACAAATGCAAGCTAAATGGGGCGGTGATGCAGCGATACACTTACAAATCAAGGAGACAGACCATGTCAAATGCATCTATTACCAAAGGCGTCCATCATATTGGACTAACCATCCCGGACCTTGCTGAAACCCGAGCTTTTTTTGTCGAAACGCTCGGCTATGAGCAGATCGGCGACGTTCCGGACTATCCGGCGGTCTTTCTAAGCGACGGCGAAACCATGGTCACGCTGTGGCAGGCGGAAAATCCCGACATTGCCGTTCCTTTCGACCGTAAGAATGTGATTGGACTTCATCATTTCGCGCTTAAAGTTGACAACCGCGAAGCGCTTGACCGGATACTTGAAAAACTTGAGGTGGTGGATAGCTGCGAAATAGAATTTCCACCTGAGCCCCTCGGCGGCAGCTCCGCCAGACACATGATGTGTTACATTCCCGGCGGCATCCGGATGGAGTTCATCGCCCCGGCTGCTTAGGCGATTGCCTATAACTTGGTTGTAACTGCCTTTAATGGGCGCAGAACGAACGGATCGCGTCATGAAAACTACAGCGTCACCCTTCCACGCCGGCGAGCGCGAAGTGCAGGAGCGTCTTGGGGTTCGCGGCAAGATCGAAGTCTTCGCGAGACGCGTGGCGCGGAACTATCTACCCGATCAGCATCGTGAATTTTATGAGATGCTTGTGCCTACTGAAAACTTGAATCAGGTGAATTCATTGGTATACGGTGATCGATCTCATTTCGCTGATACATAATTTTGGTTCCCTGATCCGTCGAAAATTATCCCTGTTAATTTGCGTAGGGAAACTGCGGCTAAGGTGCTGAATTTACAGGTATCTTCGGCATAAATTCTCGCCAAATGAGCCCAAAACGCATATTTTCCCTGTAGATTCCTATTTATCAGGGAAAACTGCGCGGAGACGCGTTGCGGCTGGACTGTCCCGCCCACCACGCAGTCATCCAATTTTCATGGTCCTTTGAATGTTTTCGTGAGAGCCCCGTTCCATGCGGGGTTACGAAGGATGCGCGCCCGAATGTCGAGCACAAAACCTCTCTGAACGGAGTAAATAGCGACGCTTGGCGGTTTATCTCTGTTTGCCATTTTCGGGTGACCCACTCGTGGCCGGCGATGATGCAGTTGGACGCAAGAATGCGACGCCGCGCTCGCAGATTGATGCAACGAATCCGTATTTTGAGTGTGGGTTTTAGACGAATCCGAGCAGTTTTCGCTGCTCATTCCAGTCAGCGGAAAAGTCAGGGAGACGGCGCAATCGATCCGCTGTCAGATCAACTGGCGCGCGACCCTTGATGATCGCTTCAACAATATCAGGCGCGAGATAGGCGAGACGGATCAGCTTGCTGGCGCTCGATTGTTCGACGCCATCTTTTTGGGCAATGGCGGAAAGCTCTTGATCGTTGTCCCGCAGCATCTCTTTGTTCCAGCGATGAGCGCGCTCGATCATTTGAACGAGCGATGCGCGTGGGCTTGTCGGCAGCTCAACATCGCCAAACCTCAACCGCAACTCACAGCCACGGCGTTTGAGTTGAGTACGAATGTTGATGGAGCACTCTTCGACCAAAGCAGGGGTAAGAGTTTTACTGTCAATCATCACCTTCGGTAGAACAGCAATGGCGAACTCTGATGTTGTGATATCAACGCGACTGATTGCCAGAGTGAGCATTTTCAGCGCAGCATATGGATGCGTTATCGTCCGATACTCTAGATTCTTTATTGCGCGCGGTCCCGCGCCCGAAGGGGCGCAGATTATTACCTGACCGCCTTCGCGGTCCCGCGCCCGAAGGGGCGCAGATTATTACCTGACCGCCTTCGCGGTCCCGCGCCCGAAGGGGCGCAGATTATTACCTGACCGCC